>NZ_JAMXXC010000001.1:0-362630 GCF_024129855.1 Acinetobacter lwoffii | reverse complement strand
GTACGAGGCATAGCGAATAGTAAAATTGGGTTTGGCGATTTGATTTTACTACTTCGCTATTTTTTTAAGCTAAAAGTGTCAACACACCCTAAATAAATCTAATTAAAATGCCATAAAAAATCCCGCTCGAGAGCGGGACTTTTGAATCTCTAAACTTGAATCTGAATAATTTAGTAAATCGCCATATGATTGCGATGAATCATCTCTAAAGAACGTGCTTCACCCAAAACCTGATGAACTTTATCCGATGCCAGACCACGAACGATATCTGCTGAACGAGAACTAAAGTTGACACGACCAACTGCAATACGGTGACCTTGTGTATCGACACATTCCACCACATCACCGCGTTCGAAATGACCCTCAACCGCTTTCACCCCTACAGGCAATAAACTGCGATGATTGTCTTTAATGGCTTTTACTGCACCATCATCAATCACTAAACGACCTGCGGTTTGCAAGTGAGCAGCCAACCATTGCTGATGCGCTGTCATCCGGTCTTTGTCAGTGACAAACAAGGTACCTAACAATTCGCCAGACATTAGACGTGATAGAACACCATCACTATCACCACTTGCAATTAAGGTCGGACAGCCCGACTTTGCCGCCAGACGGGCTGCACGAACTTTGGTCAGCATGCCACCACGACCAAATTTACCGCCTCCACCGGCCATATCAAACAGACTTTCATCCATCGCACGTACGGTATGGAACAGTTTGGCATCTGGATTAGACCGTGGGTCTGAGTCAAACATCCCTTCCTGATCCGTTAAGATAATCAGAAGGTCTGCATGAACCTGACCTGCGACCATGGCCGCAAGCGTGTCGTTGTCACCAAAGCGAATTTCGTCAGTCGAAACCGTGTCATTTTCATTGATCACCGGAATCACGCGCCAATCAATCAGGTTCTGCAAGGCATCACATGAGTTGAGGTAGCGACGACGATCTGCCAGATCATCATGGGTTAACAATACTTGCGCAGTTCGAATCTGATGCTTCTCAAGTACGCTTGACCAAGTATGAATCAGGCCCATCTGACCGATGGCAGCACAAGCCTGAAGACTGGGTAGATCGGTGGGTCGATTCTCAAGTTTCATTCGAACCATACCTTCAGCCACAGCACCGGAAGACACCAGAATAATCTCGTGTCCTGCATTGTGTAGATCTGCGATTTGTCCCGCCCAATGCGAGATAGCATCTAAATCTAAACCTTGTCCGTTTGCTGTGAGTAAAGATGATCCGATTTTAACAACGATTCGTTTACAACCCTTGAGCTGACGTTGCCCATCTACCACTTCTATCATCTTGTCCTCAGACTCTTCTCTCAGAGATTAGCGTACGTAGTACACTTCCACATCACTATCATCATCGCCATCTTCATCATCACCCAGAATACCGGCAAGACGTTGCTGACGACGCATCTCACGATACGCTTCTTTTGCAGCGATGGTTTGTTCACGTGTTTCAGCTTCAAGCTGATCACGGAATGCTTTCATTTCTGCTGCATATTCTTGATCTTCAGCTTCGCGTTCACGTTGCTCTTCGATCTGATCCATCAGGTAGTAAACTACGTCTTTGGTGCCTTCAGCAGTTAAGCCAGAAGTTTCAAAAACCGGGCCTTCCCACTGCAATTCTTCAAGAATATGGGTACACCATTCTTCACGTGTTTCTTCAGCCAACTGATCGACTTTGTTCAGTACCAATACGATCGGCAGTTTTGAAAGCGTTGGGGAGAAGTTTTCTAACTCTTTCATAATTGCTTTGGCATTATGTGCCGGATCTGAGCCATCAATCGGTTGTACGTCAACGATATGCAACAAGATACGGGTACGCGCCAAGTGCTTCAGGAAGCGAATCCCAAGACCTGCACCTTCAGATGCACCTTCGATCAGGCCGGGAATATCCGCCATCACGAATGAACGGTGACTGTCAGCATCGACCACACCCAGGTTTGGCACCATGGTAGTAAATGGATAATCTGCAACTTTTGGTTTTGCAGCCGATACTGCACGAATGAAGGTTGATTTACCCGCATTTGGCATACCCAGCAAGCCGACATCTGCCAGAACTTTAAGTTCTAGACGGATTTCACGGAATTCGCCTTTTTGACCATGCGTACACTTACGTGGTGAACGGTTGGTCGATGATTTAAAGTGGGTATTACCTAAACCACCATCACCGCCTGCTGCCACTTTCACGCGTTGACCGTCTTCGATCAAGTCGCCAATAATGTCACCAGACTCAACATCTACAATTGTTGTTCCTACCGGAACTTTTAGTACGGTATCTTCACCGCCACGACCAGCACAGTTCGCCCCACGGCCATTTTTTGCTCGTTCTGCACGATATTTACGTGTATAACGATAATCAACTAGCGTACTGGTGTCGTCGTCAGCCTGAATATAAATGCTGCCGCCACGACCACCATCACCACCATCTGGACCACCAAATGGCACGAATTTTTCACGGCGAAAACTGGCTACGCCATTGCCACCGTCGCCAGCCTCTACGGTAATGACTGCTTCATCAACAAAGCGCATATTGCCAATCCTCTAAAAACTTTAAAACCCCATATTCTGCCATATTTTAAAGAATTTCTCGAATAGAATTATGCAGCAATCCCATAAATCTTAGTTAGTCGTTTTCTCACCAAGTTTATTTGATCTATTCAAGGCATAGATTTGGAAAAAGAATACTTAAAAGATTGAAAAGAAGTGATAGGAAATGAAGCGTTTTTGCCCTAGTACCATTCCCTATTCTGGAAATTCTTTTTGTGAATTTCTTGATGATTTTTAAAATAATTTATAGAGGAGTAAATTTTCAAAAACCCTATTCACAAGAAAATATTCTTATGCGGATACCTTTTAAAATCTATATTTTATATCAACTAAGATAAGTCCAAATTTTTTATTTTCATAAACACTGCATTCCTGCCATTTAATAATAACTATTTAATAACACTTTGTTTATGCTCTAAAATATCTGGCAGGCTTTTTTCAATCCAGCCAATTAAATACATTATTTTTTCAGCCGCTTGTGAACCGGTAATCGTCAATTGATATTCCACTTTTGGCGGCACCACCGGATAAACCGTTCTCAAAATAAAACCATCCTGTTCAAGCATTTTTAAAGTCTGGGAGAGCATTTTTTCACTTACCCCCTCAATGCGTTGTTTCAGTTCACTGAAACGATGCACACCTTCACTTAAGCAACGCAAAACCAAGACCGACCATTTATTGGCAAGGTGTTCCAATATTTCACGTGATGGACATTCAGTTGATAAAACCTGCCCCAATAACGGGCTAATTGCATAATTTGTCATACTATTCTCACCATATTTTTATTACTTACTCATTTTAATATACTTACTCTTTGTAAGTTATCAGATTCATATTTCGCCAGCAAGCAGATTTATTAATTCTTATTAGATTAAAAAGTCTGCTTTAAATAAAAAAATCATAAAAAAAGAGCCTCAAATGAGGCTCTTTTTTTAGCTAAATACTAATTATGCATTAGTTTCAGCAGGAACTTTTGGATAGCTTACGCCACCCATTTGTTCAGCAATACGCAATACCTGGCAGCTATAACCCACTTCGTTATCGTACCAAACATAAGCAGTTAAACGGTTGCCTGAAGTGATCGTTGCTTGCGCGTCAAATACACCTGCAGTGCGTGAACCAATAAAGTCAGAAGATACCACTTCAGTCGAGTTGGTATAACCGATTTGACCTTGCAGGCTAGAACCGATTGAAATCTGACGAATGTATTCGTTCACTTCATCACGATCAACGTCTTGACCTAAAGTCAGGTTCAGAATCGCAAGAGATACGTTTGGTGTAGGTACACGTACAGAGTTACCTGTCAATTTACCTTGAAGAGCTGGAAGCGCTTTCGCTACTGCTTTCGCTGCACCAGTTTCAGTAATAACCATGTTCAATGTTGCAGCACGACCACGACGGTCAGCTTTATGGTAGTTGTCGATCAGGTTCTGGTCGTTCGTGAACGAGTGAACTGTTTCAACATGACCATTCAACACCGTGTATTTGTCATGTAATACTTTCAGTGTAGGTGTAATAGCGTTAGTCGTACAGCTTGCAGCAGAGATGATGGTATCTTCATCAAGGATATCCGCTTGGTTTACACCGTAAACTACGTTCTTCATGTCACCTTTACCAGGTGCAGTCAGAATCACACGAGCAGCGCCCGGGCATTTAAGGTGTTGAGCAAGACCTTCAGCATCACGCCATTTACCTGTGTTGTCGATCACAAGTGCATTGTTGATACCGTATGCAGTGTAGTCTACTTCAGAAGGATTAGAAGCATAAATCACTTTGATGAAGTTACCATTGGCAATGATTGCTTCGTTTTCTTCATCTACAGAAATTGTGCCTGCAAATGGACCGTGAATAGAGTCACGACGAAGTAAAGAAGCACGTTTTTCCAAATCACCATCCGATGATTTACGAACAACGATTGCTTTTAGGCTAAGACCACGACCCAGACCTGATTGACCAATCATCAAACGCGCCAAGATACGACCAATACGGCCGAAACCATAAAGAACCACATCTTTATGTTCTACAGCAGCAGCATTGCCTTTGATCGATTTAACAGCGTCCGCAACAAATGCATCGATGTCGCCGCCTTTTTCTTTAAATTCAACAGCAAGTTTACCCAGATCAACTTCAGCAGAACCGATGTTTTCAACTTTCACCAATGCTTCAAGAATTGGGAAAGTATCAACTACAGAAAGTTCAACATCCAGTACGCGAGTACGGCGGTGTGCTTTCAAAATCTGAATTACAGAACGGTTAATTAAAGAGCGACCATAAACTGTAGCTACAATATTTTTTTCACGATATAACTGGCCAACAAGGGCAATCATACGTTCCGCAAGTTCTTCACGGTTTTTCCAGCGACCTTGGTGTTCTGCATGGAGGGCAACAATAGTGTCTTTGCTCACAGATACGTCCTCTAATTAATTGTAAATCTAAGCATAAATTTCTAAACCCGACAATTGTAATGGAATTGGCCGCAAGTTTGAATCAAAAGCTCGTTAAGACGGGTAGTTTTTAACGTATATTCACTATAAATTTCAAAAATAGTTGTAATTAGCTGAATGATTTTGCATCCGAAAACTCTAAAGAGCACTATTTTTCAGTACCTGGCACAAATTTGTTAAATGTTGTTTATTCAAACAAATCTAAAGTTCAAAATTTAGCGTCCCACCCTGTTCAGACTGGATTCTACTCCCTGCTGAAAAATTCATGTCCAGACTCATGGAGGCATTGAAGTTTTCTACATCAAAATCATCATAAGTTTCGGGCAAATGAATGAGCAAAGGTAAACGGGTCAGGCCATTGTCCCCAGAGGGAAAAGCATAGTGGCGATCAACCTGCTGTAAATGCTGCAAACTTTCAAATTCCAGAAATACGCTACAGTTTTCATGTGTTCTTGGCACCTGAATAATTTCCAGAAACATACTACGCTTTAACTGCTGCAATTGATTGAGCGCGGTATCAATCGCCTCATCGAAATTATTTTTACGCCACAACTTTTTAAATACGGATTTTTTCTCTTCATCCACTTTTTGCCGCTGCAGTGTATTAATATATTTTTTCAGATCCCGGTATTGCTGTACATTTTCAGAAATCGTATTTTGAATATCCAGAACAGCCTGCTGTGAACGCTGATGCATGACTTGCCATTCATTACGGTGGGTAGGAATAAAGGTTTCCGCTTTACGCTTTTCCAGTAAACGGATAAAAGCCAGCAGTTTATATTCAAAATTCTGGATGTACTGATTAAACATGAAACCCGGCTGGGACTTGAAATCGCGGTAATAGGCCAGAATTTCTGTAAATATTTTATGGACATGCAGATACAGATAATCAAACTCTTCAAGATGCGACAAATGATCACGAATGGCATCCCGCATCGGCAAAAGCAATTCACGCGTCATAATTTCTTCAAACTGCTTCAGGTGACGTTGTGCCACCACATCGGCATTTTTCTCTACGACTTGAATGGGCTCAACCAGTAAAGGTAATAACTTCTGTTCAGACACCTGTTCCAGTGTATTTACAATGTCGATTACATCCAAATGAATCTGACTCTGTAAAGTCACCATTCGCTGCATTTGCGATTTCAGGGTTTCTACCACCACTTCATCCATGTCATCCTGCAGCTCCAGAATCAGGATATTCAGATAAACCTGATCTTCAAGTACACCTTTTTCTTCAATCAGGAAACGACGAATAGAATACGGGTTTTGCTGCACATCCATCACCGGCGCAACGATAAATAGAAATTGCGAGGTACGGACAATATCAAAATGACGAATCTGCTGCTCTTTAATCAGGAAATAACGGAAAAGTGGATGCGTCATTTCTGCAGTCTGTTTTTTTAATAGCGGCTTATACCAATAACCCAGCAATTGCTGCTTGATAAAAACTTCAATAATGAAGCATTTAATGTGCTGTTCGGTAAGCTGACGCACCCCTTCAACCGGCTGTAAGCGAAGACCACGAATAATCTCAGCAGCATTTAATAAAAATGTACGACGCAGTTCCAGCTTTTCACGCTGCATCTGAAAATTTTCATTGACGTCAATTTTATCGATTTGTTCAAGTACGTTTTCTAAGTAGTCCGCAATTTGCAAGCTATCATTCAAACCCTGCAAACTTTTCAGTGACAAGCCAAAGGTACTGGCATAGTAACGCATCCGGTCATTGAGAAATTTTTGGCTAAGACGTTCTACCGAATGTTGAGCCTGATAGCGGTATTGATCCATTTCCCGATCCCAAAGAATTTTCTTGGGCTTTAAAATCTGAAAATCAATACTTTCTTTTAATTCTGGTGAAACTTCTGCCAGAACAGTACGAAGCTCTCGCTCCCAATTTAAATCCAGGCTCGGTTCCAGTTGTGATAAACGCGCACGTAACTGATATGGAATCGCGATCTGTGACATGTTTATCCCCTTAAGATATAGAAAACATTCTTTTAAACAAAATGGTAGACGATTTTGAAAATAATCAGGTCAATATTGTCTGACGAATATAATGCTTATGCAAACCACATTATTCATTATTTTTTCTGATTTTTTCTAGCTGTGCGGCTTTATTTGCCAGCTCATATTTTTTCAGCTGCTGCTGTTTTAAATGCAATATTCCTTCCACAACCAGTAATAAAACAGCCAACCAGATTGGGATATAGGTCAACCATTCATCTGATTCCACGCGCTCACCGAGTGCCATTGAAGCAAAAGCCAGCAGTACCGGCTCTAGATAACTCAACAGCCCAAAGATGACAAAGGGCAAATATCGGCTGGCCAAAATATAGCTGCCTAAACCGAGCGCACTTAAAAAACCTAATCCAAGAATTGCCAAGATCAAGTGGGAATGATTCAACATGAGCGGCATGGAATCGCTATAGATAAAGCCCAAATAAAATGCCACCGGCAAAATCAGAAATAGATCCCACCAGAATCCACCAAGATGATCGGTCGCGAATTTACGCCGCATAAAAAAATAAAGTGGATAAGCTAAAGCGACATAGACCGTTTCCCATGCGATTGAACCGATCCGCCAGATTTCATGTCCTACTCCCAAAACTGCCAGAGCAAGAGCAACCATCTGGAAGGATGATAATTTTTCTTTATAAAGCACACAGCCGACCAGCACCATCACCAGAGGCAGGAGAAAATAACCGAGTGAGACTTCGAGGCCACGCCCATTGATAGGGCCCCATAAAAACAACCACAATTGTGTAGTACATAACAGCGAACTAATCAGCAACCAGATCAAAAATGAAGGCTGTCGTAATACCCGCTTAAAAATACTGCTGATATGTTTCAGATCACCCGACCACCACATGAAGGCTGTGAGGAATGGCAAGGTCGCCAGCATGCGCCAGGCAAAGGTCTGCTCACTATCTAAAGGCTGTAAAAAAGGCGTAAATACATAGAGCACTCCAAAAACCACGGAGGCCAAGACAGATAACGCGATGCCTTTATACATATTTAAACTCTACTTTCGTTCGCCGGCATTATAACGATTAGTACAATAGAAAGCTTGATGCTTCATCTATTTAAAATGTAGTCATCTCTCGATGTTAGATTGTCTTTCGACACGTAAAATAAAAAACCATGCTGTAGCATGGTTTCCATTAAGACGATATTTTTATCTTTGAGTTTGTTTGGTATGAATCACATCACTCAGGTCATAACCGACCGACTGTGCATATTGTAAATATTCATTCACCACATTTTTATCCAATTGAGGATCACGTGAGAGTATCCACATATATTTGCGTTTAGGCTCACCAACCAGAACAGTTTGATAATTTTCATCCAGTTTTAAGACCCAATAATCGCCACGAGCGACCGGAATCCAGCGAATAAAGTCTGGTAAGAAACTGACTTTTAGCTTGGTATTCTGCGGTGGATTTTGCACAAATGCCTCACCCAATGACTGGGTTTGTCCACCATCTTTTTTAATGCAGCGGTTATCCACCACAATATTGCCATTTTCATTTAAAGTATAAGTCGCTGTGACATCACGGTCACACTTGTTTTGAAAATATAAAGGTTTGCGCGCTACTTCGTACCATGTTCCCAGATAACGGTCCAGTTCAACTTTCTCAATGGTCGGTAATCGCTCCTCTTTCGCATAGGCCATGGTAGCGGCGCCCAAACCGAGAAGAACCGCACTACCCACCGCAATTTTTGCCAGCTTTAATCCAGTACGTGAAGATTTTTGAGTTGTCATAAAGATACCTATTACATGTTCACAAAATATTTATTTAAAAAAATTCTGTTCATACAATAGCTTTATCACAGCTCTCAATTTGTTACATTATGTTTGCTTTGTGATTGATTTTACGTCATTTAAATAAGATTTAATGCAACCAAAATCAATCAAACATCTGGGCTTTTAAACGTACAATTTCATCACGCATACGCGCAGCCTGCTCAAACTGCAGCTCTTTGGAAGCTTTCAACATTTCTTTTTCAAGCTTGTTAATGTGTTTCGCAAACATTTTCGGATCTGCCATGATATGCCGCTCATCGGCACTGATCGCACGTGCCTGATCCGAGGCTTTCAATTCAATTGAATCATCATCCAATACTTCACCGGTATCAATTTCCTTGATCACCTGACGCACTGCACTGCGCGGCGTAATGCCATGTTCTTCATTAAATTGAATCTGCTTGGCACGACGACGATCTGTCTCATCAATGGCTTTCTGCATCGAATCAGTGATTCGGTCTGCATACAGAATCGCCTTACCTTTCAGGTTACGCGCAGCGCGGCCAATGGTCTGAATGAGAGAGCGCTCGGAACGCAGGAAACCTTCTTTATCCGCATCCAGAATAGCAACCAGTGACACTTCCGGCATATCCAGCCCTTCACGCAGCAGGTTAATCCCGACCAGTACATCATGCACCCCAGTACGCAGTTCATGAATGATTTTGACCCGCTCGACGGTATCGATATCCGAGTGTAAATAAGCAACCTTAATCCCATACTCTTTCAAATAAGAAGTTAAATCTTCGGCCATACGCTTAGTCAAGGTCGTAACCAGCACCCGCTCATTAATATCTTTACGTAGATTAATTTCTGAAAGCACATCATCGACCTGCGTCAGAACTGGACGAATTTCAATTTCCGGATCGATCAGACCAGTCGGACGTACCACCTGCTCGACAATCTGCTGGGACTTTTCCAGCTCGTAACGTGCGGGCGTTGCGCTGACATAAACGGTCGTCGGCACAATACGTTCCCATTCCTCAAATTTCATCGGCCGGTTATCCAGCGCGCTTGGCAAACGGAATCCGTAATTGACCAGATTTTCTTTACGCGAACGGTCGCCCTTGTACATGGCACCAATCTGCGGCACTGTCACATGCGATTCATCAATAATCAGCAAGGCATCATCAGGAATATAATCGAACAAGGTCGGTGGCGCTTCACCCGCAGGACGGCCAGATAAATGACGCGAATAGTTTTCAATGCCGTTGGTATAACCCAGTTGTTGCATCATTTCCAGATCATAGCGTGTCCGCTGTTCAATCCGCTGTGCTTCCAGCAATTTGTCATTTTCACGGAAGAACACCAGGCGCTCTTTGAGTTCGTCCCGGATGGTTTCAATCGCGCGGGATAAATTGTCTTTCGGCGTAACATAATGGCTTTTAGGATAAATAGTGACGCGAGGCACTTTACGAACCATTTTCCCGGTCAGCGGATCAAACCAGCGAATGGAGTCAACTTCATCATCAAACAGTTCAATCCGGATCGCATCCTGATCCGATTCTGCCGGGAAAATATCAATAATTTCGCCGCGAATACGATAAGTACCACGCAGAAATTCCAGTTCGTTACGCGAATACTGCATCTCGACCAGACGGCGAATAATATCATCACGGCCAATGCGGTCACCCTCCACCACATGCAGCAACATGCTCATATAGGCATTTGGATCACCCAAACCATAAATCGCAGATACCGATGCGACAATAATCGCATCACGTCGCTCTAGGAGTGAACGGGTTGCAGAAAGGCGCATCTGGTCAATATGGTCATTAATTGCAGCATCTTTCTCGATAAAAGTATCTGAAGATGGCACATAGGCTTCCGGCTGATAATAATCATAATAACTGACAAAATATTCGACGGCATTATTGGGGAAAAATGCTTTAAATTCGCCGTAGAGCTGCGCAGCCAAAGTTTTGTTATGTGCCATGACAATGGTCGGACGCTGTGTCTGTGCAATGACATTGGCCATAGTATAGGTTTTACCAGACCCAGTAACCCCCAGTAAAAGCTGATCATGAAAACCCTGTTCAATGCCTTTGACAAGTTTTTCAATGGCCTGTGGCTGATCGCCTGCTGGTTGATAACTGGTCACTAATTCAAAGGGTTTTTTATCACTCATAGCTTTCGCTGACTTCGCTGCGGATATAGATTTGATTTATTATGAGGGTAAATTGGAATTACTCAATCCCTGCTTAGGTTTCTGTTTGGTAAAATAAAACAATATTAGTATTCATTATTTGTTAGCGCTTGACTCATTCTCTAGTTTGAAAAATCATCAATAAAATATACAGTTACAAAGCGAATAAATACAGAAAAAACCAAGCATTTTCAGCCAGCAGCTTTATTTGTGCATACTCGGCATCATGTTTTGCCTTATGGGTGAAATATTACTCTCTCTGTTTGGATATCGCTGCAGAATAATGCCTTGACCCCTATGCATTTCACGGGCAACATGAAGATCAGGATGGCCTAGAATCGACAATTATGACTTACCACTATCACGATGAAAGTATTGTTAAATCCCTTCCGGAAAATACGGTTTTTGTTTTTGGCAGCAACTTGGCTGGACAACACGGTGGTGGAGCAGCCAGAACGGCACTTGAGCATTTTGGTGCAGTCATGGGCGTGGGTCGTGGCTGGGCGGGTCAGAGCTATGCCATTCCCACCATGAACGAGCATTTGCAACAAATGCCGCTCTCACAAATCCAGCACTATATTGATGACTTTAAGATTTACACCAAAAATCATCCTAAAAATAAATATTTTATTACTTCCTTGGGTTGTGGGATCGCAGGTTATAAGGTCGAGGAAATTGCACCGATGTTTAAAGGCATCTCACGCAATGTCATTTTCCCGCAATCTTTCCGTCCATTTGTCGAAAAGCCCCTGCCAAAATTAAGCGCAAATTTCTTACACACCATATTCCGCGATTCCGTGATTTTAACTCCGGCCAGCGATGAATTGATTGAAGAACTGCCTTTGACCGAAAATGAAAAAAGCCTGGCGAGAATTATTTTAAATACCCAGATCTATCCGACCGACAGCAATGGGCGGGAACGTGTCTTTGAAATTGAAGATATCCTGCACAATCTGAATACCAAGCTAGTCGATTTTCAGAGCCATTCAGAAGGTACCATGTTATTTGGAGGCGTGATTTTAGCGCTACTGGAACTTTATAATATTAACGAGAAAGATTTTATTGATGTCTGGCAAGGTGAGCGAAAAATTGCGCCACCGAAACCGGAAAATAAAGCGCGTAAAAGCATTCGTTAGTGCTATCAAAATATCTTTCAAAAAAAGCCAAGGTTTGAATTGGCTTTTTTTATGGGCGGCTAAAATATCGAATATAAAATCAATCAGGTCTGGATTTTATTTTGATGGGTATTTACAGAGCTTAAATATTTCGTTTGCTTTATTAAGAATAAAATTGAAAGAGATTTGGCTAAATCAGAGTTCTAATTTCTCTTTAGTTGAAAGATAAATCAAATATTGATCGCTAACTCCCTAAAAAATTCTACAAAAAAAGCCATGATTTATCATAGCTTTTTGAGTCTGATCAATTAGCGTTTGCCCATTGAACGGCGAGTACCACGTGGTGGCATCCAAGTACGGTCAGCATAACGCTGCGGTCTTGGTCTTAAATCTTCCAGAACTTCTTCTGCAGCATTTTGCTCTGCTTGCTTGATCGGGAAAGGTAAATTAACCAAGGGCTTTTTTTTGGGAGGAGTTTGGGTGCTCATGTGATTCACTCAATAATATATGTAGCTATTGTACAAAAAAACTCAGTCGACTGGGTAGCAGGATCTTGGATAAATTCATATGCTCTTGTTTTGGAAAAATAAAAAATCATCCCATGATGATAAATGCTTGAATCAATGCAGCCTAAAATTTACCTAAACTCTCCTCTCTATCTTCCATGATAAAAATTCATAGGATTGAAATTTTAACGCTCTCAAGAGCAAATTTCCTTCATTTTTATACTTAAGCTATTAAGGTAAAAGTAATTATTTTTACACACTATACATTTCTTAAAACTCAAGAGATACAAACAAAAAATATACAGCAGTTACCAATATTAACCATCGATTAACTTTTGACCTGTTGTTCTATAACTGAATTTTTTAATGTAATTCACATAATTAGTTAACTAGAAAAACGAATAAACAAACTGGACATGGAGTTCCAAATCAATGAAAACATTGCTGGCATGTATGGCAGGCCTAGCCACTTTACCTATGGTCGCGCATGCAGATTCCCCTTATTTTAGCTTGCAAGATGGAGATGGCTTTAAGCGCTTTTCGGTATCAGTCGGTGCATTGCATGTGATGCCGCAAGGCAAGGCCCAACCATTTAAAGTGAATACTGCTGTCAAAGAAGGTGAAACATCACAAGTAGGTGATATCTCAATTGACTCTGTGAAAAATAATCTTGATCCAGACATGGACCCAAACCTTTCCTCTGTTTTTGTTAATATTCTCGATCGACTTGGTACAGAAACACTGCCCGCAACGCTCAGTGGACGAGCTGAAATTTATGGACTGGAAAGCTGGAATAATCCTGGTACTGGCCTGGAAGCAGATGATGTCACCACCTTAGGCATTATGACCAATTACTATTTTACCGATAATATTTCTTTTGAAATGAAAGCCGGCATTCCCCCCAAAGTAGACTTGCAAGGCAGTGGTAAAATTTATGCCCCTTTTTCTGCGCTTGCTACCCCAAGTTTAGGTTCGATCGATTTACCCGGCATTGAGTTAAAAAATGATATTCTCATTACTGATCTGGAAGCTTATGGGCCGGCCGCCTCTGCCCGCGCCTGGACACCTGCCTTTGAATTCCAGTATCACTTTGGTAAAACCGGAGTGAATAAATTCCGGCCTTATGTCGGCTTAGGTGTGATGTATGCCTATTTCAATGAACTGGAAATTAACTCACGTACTGAGCAGGACCTGATTGC
Source organism: Acinetobacter lwoffii (assembly GCF_024129855.1). Taxonomy (GTDB): domain Bacteria; phylum Pseudomonadota; class Gammaproteobacteria; order Pseudomonadales; family Moraxellaceae; genus Acinetobacter; species Acinetobacter lwoffii_L. Next base: position 348,857 of record NZ_JAMXXC010000001.1, on the reverse strand, counting down.
TGCAGGACATATGATTGCCAATATCAAGGAAGGAAAAGCAGGTGCTTCTCTGGATGGCACGCCAAGTTCAGCCAACCCGAAAGTTGATCTGGAAGCATCCGATGCTTTCGCGCCTGTGGCCACGGTCGGCTTTAGCTATGACTTTAATGACACCTGGTTTGCAGTCGGTTCAGTATCTTATGCACATCTAAAAAATGACACGACAATTACGGTGACAGATGCAAATTTAGGTGAACTGATTCGCTCTAAAGCCGATATTGAAGTCAATCCGATTCTGGCCTATGCCGGGATCGGTATGCGTTTCTAAGCTCAATATCCGATTTTTAATTAAAACGGCTTCGGCCGTTTTTTTAGGCTTAATATATTGATAAAAAAATTTATCTTTTGATCAATATTTATTTAATAGCCTCTATTGCTTGAATCGAATACTATACATATCAACTTTATAGGCATGAATGACGTATGGCTGACAGTCAATTTTCCAAAGCTCTTATTTTTATGCTGATTGGCTCCGCCATAATTTTGGCACTGTCACTGGGTGTACGTCATGCCTTTGGTCTGTATCTGGTACCGATGAGCGAAGAGTTTGGCTGGGGTCATAATGTTTTTAGTCTGGCCATTGCCATGCAAAACCTGATCTGGGGTGCAGTTCAACCGATTACCGGGGCATTTGCTGATAAATATGGCAGCAAGATTGTGGTAGCTGTAGGCGGAGCCTTATATGCAATTGGTCTACTCTTGATGGCAGTTAGCTCGACCGGATTATTGCTTAATCTAAGTGTGGGTCTGATTCTGGGTCTCGCCCTGTCTGCCACCTCATTTCCGGTCTTATTGTCTGCGGTCGGGCGTGCCGCCCCACCAGAAAAGCGCAGTTTGGCAATGGGAATTGCCAGTGCGGCCGGGTCTTTTGGTCAGTTTATCATGCTGCCTTCAACCCTGCTGCTATTACAGAATGTTGGCTGGTCAGCGGCGCTGGTGGTCAGTGCCATTTTAATTGCACTGATTGTGCCATTGGCCTGGATGCTGAAAGCACCGATGTATGTTCATCCCAACGCGGCCGCTACCCCCAATAAAGTCTCACTCAATTTTAAACAGATTCTGGTGGTAGTGAAAAATCATAAACCGTTCTGGTTTCTAGCCATGGGCTTTTTTGTTTGTGGTTTTCAGGTCGTTTTTATTGGCATCCACCTGCCGGGCTATCTGATTGATCATGGCTTTAATGCCACAACCGGTACGATTTTCTTAGCCTTAGTGGGTCTGTTTAATGTGCTAGGCACCTATACCGCCGGCTGGCTCGGTGGAAAATATTCCAAACCGCATCTGCTAATGGGATTATATGCCTTGCGTGGAATTGCGATTATTGCCTTTCTCATGCTGCCTCTCAGCACATGGACAGTCTATAGCTTTGGTGTCATTATGGGACTACTCTGGTTATCGACCGTTCCGCTGACCAATGGTATTGTGGCGAATATGTTCGGGGTGAAATATCTGACCATGCTCAGTGGCATTGTGTTCTTTACCCATCAGGTTGGCTCGTTTTTCGGTGGCTGGCTCGGTGGAGTCAACCATGATTTGAGCGGCAATTATAATGCGGTGTGGATGCTATCAATTGTCCTCAGCATTTTGGGGGTACTGGTGCATTTCTGGGTCAATGAGGAGCAAATCGTCCATGACTGATTCTCTGCTGAAACTCAAACTTTCGATTGCTGTGGCAATCCTGCTTTTACTGGCTTTGTCGATTGGACTGTGGTTTCAGACCCCTGAGCTGTTTGAGTATTTTAATCAGGCTTTCTGCGCACACTAAACTGCTGAAATATCCTCAGCAGAAAATGCGCAATCCATCGCAGAATAAGTTAAATGTTTTAAAATCAATTGAATAATAAAAATATAATATTATTCATAAACTTATCATTTCTTTTGGTTTTATTTCAGTCCGGAATTTTCTTAGATTTTGATCAACAAGAAAATTCTGAGACTTGATAATGACCAGCTTAACCCAACTTTCACAAGCGATTCATGATGCTCCACGCTGGCATCAGCAAGATCAATTTCAACATCCGGCTGAAATCAAGATTGTACCGCAAACCGGTCAGGCCTTAGGCGCAGTGGTCTATGGCTTGGATGCCCGTAAAGCCCAATCATCCAAAACCATTTTAAAGTTAAAACAGGCGCTGGCCGAGCATCTGATTTTGATCTTTAAGCAGCAAAGTCTGGATGATTTACAGTATCTGGCGTTTTCAACTTATTTCGGTTCCATTTTCCGTCCCGGTGCAGATACACCGGTACTGGCTGCGCAGTCCGATAGCGGTGTTCCACCCGATGTCGTGCCGGTTTCCAATGCTGTTGGTCAGGGAGATTACACCGGGCATGGTGAACTGACTCCACATGCCGATCATCAATGGACGCCCCTACCTTCTTTTGGTTCCCTTCTGTATGCCATTGAACTGCCTCAGGACGGCGGACAGACCAGCTGGATCAATACCATTAAAGCTTATGATGCACTCGATGAAGCAACCAAGGTAGAGATCGATCAGCTGCAACTGATTACTTATAACCCTTTTGTGCGCCATCAAAAAACTAAAGATCAGGCTGTTGATCAAGGTTACGGTAATAGTCCGCTGTATCGCTTTAAAGATCAGCCCATATTAAGTCATGCCTATCCGCACCCACTGGTGCGGACCCATCCTGAATCTGGCCGTAAAGCGCTTTGGTTAAACACGCATACCGAGGTCGAGCTGGTCAATTATGATGATCAGGCTGGCAGTCAACTGATCGAAAAATTACGTGAGCATATTTCAAAACCTGAGTTCGCTTATGAACATCATTGGGAAGTGGGCGATATCGTGTTCTGGGACAATCAGGTGACTTTGCACTCACGCCGTCCATTCCCGGCGGATCAGCGCCGTTTATTGAAACGCATCAGTCTGGCCGGTAGCCGCCCATTTTAAAAACCAGAAAATCCGAATAATAAGAAAGGACATTACAACCTTCGATAATAATGACTCATATTTAAATCCTGTACCATTGAGACTTTGACCGCCTCAATGGTTTTTTATTTTTTCAAACAATCAACATCCTTGGTTCTGAATATAAATATGGAAGTAAATCCTTTAACAAAACAAAGTGCCTGTTTACTTTTCCTCACCTAATCTGCCTAGTGTATTTTCCTTTTTCTGCTTAGCGTATTAGAAAATCAGCAATAAACCTATGGAAAGAGGAAACGACAATGAATCAGCTTCAATTTTCAGATTGTGTTCAAACCTGTATGAACTGTTCCCTGGCATGCGCTAACTGTGCCAGTGCCTGTCTTAAAGAAGAAGATTTAGACATGATGCGGGAATGTATCCAGCGCTGTCTGGATTGTGCAGATATCTGTCAGCTGTGTGCCCGTATGGAACAAAAGCAGTCTCCATTCATGCATGAGATATGTGAACTTTGCGCCAAAGCATGTGACTACTGTGCAGAAGAATGTGGCAAGCACCAACATGAACATTGTCAGCAATGTGCCGAAGCATGCCGCCGCTGTGTTGAAGAATGCCGAAAAATGGCTGCTTAAAAATTCAATTTGATCAACTCGACTGACTTAATCAATTCCAATAAAAAAACCGCAAGTGAAGACTTGCGGTTTTTCTGTCTAAGTCAAATATCTCACTTAGAATAAACGGTTCATACCATTCAGTGTCGCTACACGATACGCTTCCGCCATGGTCGGATAGTTAAACGTGGTTTCTACAAAGTACTTGATCGTATTATTCGGGCTGTTCATGACCGCCTGACCAATATGGATAATTTCAGAGGCATTGTTACCGAAGCAATGTACACCCAAAACTTCTAGCGTTTCGCGATGGAACAGAATCTTTAATTCGCCCATGGTATCACCGGTAATCTGTGCACGTGCCAAATGACGGAATGATGCCTGACCGACTTCATACGGAATCTTTTCTTCAGTCAGCTGCTGTTCAGTCTTACCAATCGAAGAAATCTCAGGAATGGTATAAATCCCGGTTGGAATATCAGTCACCGGTGCAACGTCTTTCTCGCCGCTCATGTTGGCACCCGCGCAACGACCTTGGTCATAGGCAGCAGAGGCTAGCGAAGGCCAGCCGATCACATCACCGGCAGCATAGATATTTTCAACTTCAGTCTGATATTGATCATTCACAGTCAATTGACCACGGCTGTTCGGTTTCAGGCCAACATTTTCAAGACCTAGACCATCGGTATTGCCTGAACGGCCATTACACCACAAAATTGCATCAGCTTTGATTTTCTTGCCGCTTTGGGTGTGCATCACCACATGGTCATCAAATGTTTCTAAAAAGTCGATCTGTTCATTATGACGAATCAATACACCCTGTTCACGCAAGTGATAAGACAGTGCATCAGAGATTTCATCATCCAGATAGCTTAAAAGTTTGTGCTGGGTGTTGATCAGGTCAACTTTATGTCCCAGACCAATAAAGATCGAGGCATATTCACAACCGATTACACCTGCGCCATAAATAATGATTTTCTGGATGGAATAGTCCAGATCCAGAATTTTGTCTGAATCAAATACACGCGGATGATTAAAATCAAGAATGTCTGGACGATATGGACGCGAGCCGCTGGCAATGACCAGTTGCTTAAACATCAGCGTTTCTTTAATGCCATCTGGGTTAAATACAAAAATGGTATTTTGATCCTGAATGTAAGCACGACCATGATAAATATCAATTTTATTGCGGTCGTAGAAACGTGAATGTGTATCTACTTGTTGTTGAATAACTTTATGTGCGTGACGCAACACTTGCTTCATGGTGAACTGCTTCCAGTCCCCAACTTTTTGAAACAGTGGATCACGTTGATAACGGATAATACTGGATACTGTTTGACGCAATGCTTTACTTGGAATCGTACCGACATGGGTACAGTTACCACCCAGCTGTTCACGCATCTCAACGATTGCAACACGCTTACCAGATTTGGCAAGTTTCATTGCCGCGCCTTCGCCCGCAGGGCCCGAACCTAGAACTACCGCATCATATTTAACGAAAGTCCCACTAACGACCTCTTTTTTACGTGGCATTCAACGCTCCTCAAAATTAAAAAATTCACTTTAATCTACACTCTTATTATGACGTAAATCCTGTTGATTTGGTGTATTTAACTCACATATATTGCTTGATAAGAACATTTTTTAAATGAATACCCCTTTTTGCCCTATTTAGAACGAAGTCCGTTATAATAACTGCGCTATCTTTGAGTATCTCCCCCTTCAAAAACAGTGGAAAAGTTGAATATGTCTGAAAACCGTAAACCTGAACAGGGCGTCAAACTTCGCGGTGCGGAAAAAGTTGCCCGCATTCCTGTAAAAGTTGTTCCTACGGTTGAAACGCCACGTAAGCCGGACTGGATCCGGGTGAAAATGGCGGCACCTGAAGAAGTTCAACGTATTAAAACCACACTACGTCAGCAAAAATTACATACGGTGTGCGAAGAAGCCGCCTGTCCAAACCTGCCTGAATGTTTTGGTGGCGGTACTGCGACTTTCATGATTATGGGCGATATCTGTACCCGTCGTTGTCCGTTCTGTGATGTGGCTCATGGCCGTCCAAATGCACTCGATGCAGATGAACCGCGTCATATGGCAGAAACTATTGCCAATCTGGGTTTGAAATATGCAGTGATCACTTCGGTAGACCGTGATGATTTACTGGATGGCGGTGCACAGCATTTTGTCGATTGTATTAAAGAAGCGCGTGCTCTAAGCCCGAATACCCTGCTGGAAATTCTGGTGCCAGATTTCCGTGGTCGTATGGATATCGCGCTGCGCATCATGACTGAATGCCCGCCAGATGTGTTTAACCACAATATCGAAACAGTGCCACGTCTGTATAAAGCCATGCGTCCAGGTTCTGACTATCAGCACTCTTTAAACCTGCTGAAAATGTTTAAAGAATACTGCCCGGACGTACCAACTAAATGTGGTCTGATGGTCGGCATTGGTGAAACTGAAGAAGAAGTGCTTGCCCTGCTTGATGATCTGCATGCACATGGCGTAGATTATGTGACGATTGGTCAATATTTACAGCCTTCAAAAGAACATGCAGCGATTGATCGCTTTGTGACACCTGAAGAATTCGAACGTTATACCGAACATGGCCAAAAACTGGGCTTCCGCAATATCTGGGCAGCACCAATGGTTCGTTCAAGCTACTTTGCTGACCGCCAATATTACGGCGAACCAGTTCCAGCAGTGCGCCGTAAAGTGGATCCTGCCAAAAAAATTGCAGTTCAGGCCATTGAAGCTTAATCCTGTTTAAACCAATGAAATAAAAGCCCTCTCAAGTAGAGGGCTTTTTAATATCCATATTTAAAATTTTACTCAGCCTTAAACCCCATTTTTTATTTTAGATAAGATTAAGTCATTACTTATCTTCACATTTCTTTGCGCGTTCTCACTTGAAGACTGAGCATTTTTCAAACAATCTCAAAAATAGATGAAAGATTTAAAAATATCGTTGCAAGAGTTGAAAACGATCATTCTCACACGTGCAATGCTGAACTTGTCCGATCCTCAAGCGACAAAAAAAATGAATGAACTGTGACAAAAATTCTATGAGATCTCGGCACAGGCAGCGTTGTATAAATCTGGAGAACTATAACAATGCTATTTATATTTGCTGTACTACTGCTATTACTTAGTTTATGGGCGGTTTTCTATTTTCAGCTCTCCCGTAGCGCGGGTGCAATTGCACTAATTGTCATGTCAGTAGTCTGTGCCTTTATTAGCCCATGGTCACTTATTCTCGGCATTCCGCTGATCCTGATTAGCCTTGCGGTGATGATCGACCCTTTACGTATGTCGTTCATTTCTAAACCGGCCTATAAAGCACTGGCCAATGCCATGCCGAGTATCAGCCCGACAGAACGTGAAGCACTGGACTCCGGAACCAGCTGGTGGGAAAAAGAACTGTTTATGGGTGCACCGAACTGGGAAACCTTTAACAGTTATCCCTATCCCAAATTATCGCTAGAAGAACAAGCTTTTCTGGACAATGAGGTTGAGACCTTGTGCAGCATGCTGGATGAATGGGAAATCCATGAGCAGAAAGCGCTGCCTGATCATGTCTGGCAATATATTAAGGAACATGGTTTCTTAGGCCTGATTATTCCCAAAGAATACGGCGGTCGTGCCTTTAGCTCCTTTGCCCAAAGTCGGGTGATGAGCAAGATTGCTTCGCGATCTCTGACCACAGCCGTGAGTTGTATGGTACCGAACTCACTCGGACCAGGCGAGCTGTTACTGCATTATGGTACCGAAGAACAGAAAGACCGTTATCTGCCGGGTCTGGCCCGAGGCGAAGAAATTCCCTGTTTCGGTTTGACTAGTCCGGAAGCCGGCTCCGATGCCGGTGCGATTCCTGATACGGGCGTGGTCTGCTATGGCCAGTTTGAAGGTCAGGAAGTCTTAGGCTTGAGAATGAATTTTTCTAAACGTTGGATTACTTTGGCACCAATTGCGACAGTGGTGGGTCTGGCCTTTAAAATGTATGACCCCGATCATCTCTTGGGTGAACAGACTGAATACGGCATTACCTGTGCCCTGCTCCCTGCCAGTCATGAAGGCGTAATAGTGGGACCACGGCATAACCCGGGACCGCCATTCATGAATGGTACTGTTGAAGGTAAGGATGTGTTTATTCCACTGGACTGGATTATTGGTGGCGTCAAAAATGCCGGTAAAGGCTGGCGCATGCTGATGGAATGTCTGGCAGTTGGTCGTGGCATTTCCCTACCAGCGCTGTCTACGTCTACAGCAGAAATGACTTATTTAAATGTAGGTGCTTTCTCTCGTATCCGTCAGCAATTCAAAATTTCAGTCGGTAAGTTTGAGGGGGTACAGGAAGCCACCAGTGAAATCGCCAGTGATACCTATATGCTGGAAGCTTTCCGTTATCTGGTGACCTGTGGTCTGAATCAGGGTGGCAAGCCTGCCGTAATGACGGCGATTGCCAAATACTATGCAACTGAAGGCATGCGTAAAGTGGTCAATCACGGTATGGATGTGGTCGGTGGCCGCGCCATTCAGATGGGTCCGCGTAACTTTCTGGCGCCTTATTATCAGGCAATTCCAGTCTCTATTACGGTTGAAGGCGCCAATATTCTTAGTCGTTCCCTGATGATTTTCGGTCAGGGTTCAATGCGTTGCCATCCTTATCTTTATGAAGAATTACAGCTCTTACAAGCAGAAGATCCGGCAGCGGCTCTAAATCCTTTTGATAACTTGCTGTTTAAGCATTTGGGTTACACCTTTAACCGGACTGCTCGCTCCTTTGCCTATGCCTTTACAGGTGGCTCAAGTGCTGCGCCGCAAAGTGCGGTTGATTTCACTCAGCCTTATTATAAGATCATTAATCGGCTGAGTGCCAACTTTGCTTTAACTGCGGATATGTGCCTAGGTTTACTCGCAGGGGATATCAAACGTAAGGAAATGCTTTCGGGTCGTCTGGCCGATATTCATGCACATCTGTTTATTGCTTCCTCAATTCTGAAATATTTTGAGCATAGCAAAAAGACTGAAGATGAGCGTTTACATGCACAGCTTGCGGTAGAAAAGTCTCTGTATACAGCGCAGGAAGCCTTTTATGACCTGTTTGCGAACTTCCCGGTGGGTATTGCTGCTGGCATGGTTAAGCTCATCTGTTTCCCATTTGGCCGACCTGTCGCGAAGCCATCTGACCGACTTAAACAGGAAGTCGCAAATGTCATGATGGAAGATAACGCTTTCCGGAAAGTACTGAAAAAGCATGTTTTCTATAGCACAGCGGAAGATGATGTGAATGGTCGTATGGAATCAACCTTCACCATGTTATTGGAAATTGAGCAGCTTTGGGATCGCTTTAAGAAAGCCGAAAACAAAGGTCAATTTAAAGGACTTAGTTTTGCTGATCATGTGGCTGATGCGCATGAACAAGGCTTTATTAATGAAGAAGAAGCGAATAAGTTGCTGCACTATAATGCACGTCGCTATGATAGCATGTTGACTGATGTCTTCGATCTGCATTTACAGGAAGTATTGGAACTTGAAAATCCTCATATTTCGAAAGCAGATGCAACAGGTACTGATACTTCAGTTCAAAGTGCACCTTCACATTCAACCAGTCCTTAGATAGATCTCTTATCTAAATCGGATCTTGCTTTCCAAAGTAAGGTTATTTCCTGATTTCACTTTGGAATATCACAAGTGGCTATTCAGCCACTTTTTTACGACTATTGCACGATGGTATTTAAGATATTAAACGTTAAGCTAGACCCATAATAAAATTGAGGGTCAATGATGTCACAACAAGATTATGAAAATGGCTTGAAAGTCCGTACTGAAGTGATGGGTGCAAGTTTTGTAAAACGTGCTCAGGACAATACGGTTCCTTTTACTCAGCCTTTGCAGGACTGGATTAATGAACATGCCTGGGGCTCAACCTGGCAACGTGAAGGGATTTTACCACGTAAATACCGTTCTTTAATTACCATTGCTTTTCTTACCGCGCAAAAAAGCCCAACTGAATTGAAAGGCCATGTTCGTGGCGCTTTGAATAATGGTGCAACAGTTGAAGAAATTCAGGAAGTGCTACTGCATAGCCTGCCTTACTGCGGTGCCCCTGCTACTCAGGAAGCCTTCCGTGCAGCGCTTGAAGTGATTCAGGAATATCAGGCAAATCAGCAGAATTAAGATTTACTTAGGCTATTGAGCTGCTTAATGAATAAATAAAGCCGGGAATTAAAATTCCCGGCTTTTTAAATTTTAAAATGATATATCTATAGCTATAACTTCTTTAACACTGTCTTTAATATTGTTTGAAAAGATTATCCTCTTAATTCAATTTGAGTACGTTGCTCCAAGCCTTGCACCGCAGCGGAGAAATCCAGCTGGCTGGCCTGTGGGTTGGAAATCTGCTGAAACTCCTGCTGAACCAAAGACATCACCGTTAAATCCAGTTGCTGTTGCTGCACCAGTTCCAAGGCAATACCAATATCTTTCTGCAATAAATCCAGCGCAAAGGTCTTGTGAAACTCACGGCTCAGTACACGCTGTGCCATGATATTTTCCGACATGCTGCTTTTACCACTGGAATGATTAATACAGTTTAGTGCACTGCTTAAATCAACGCCCTGCCCTTTCAGCACAGTCAGCCCTTCAGCCAATGCCCATAAGTGAGTCGCCATTAAGGTATTATTCACGGCTTTCACCGCAAAACCAGAACCGCTTTCTCCCACATATTCAATCAAACCTGCAAAGGCATCAATGATCGGCTTGACTTGTTCAAAGGCTTGTTCATTGCCTCCGACCATCACAGTTAAAGTGCCTTTTTCTGCGCCAACGGTTTGGCCAGAAACCGGTGCATCCAGATAAAAACTACCTTGTTGCTCCAAGAGCTTCGCCAGTTTCTGTGCAGATTCCGGCACCCCGCTGGTACAGTCAATCCAGATTGCACCTTGTTTGGGTGGATGAGCTGCAATCAATGCTTCCACATCCTGACTGGTCGGCAAACAGGAAAAGATAAAATCTGCCTGAACCGCCTGCTCAATACTCACTGCCTGCGTTGCAAAAGTTTCAGCATGCGCTACAGCTTTCTGTTCAGTCCGGTTCCAGACCCAAACCTGATGTCCGAGTTTTGGCAAATGGGAGGCCATATGCCAGCCCATTGCCCCGAGTCCTAAAAATGCAATTGTATGACTCAAAAAATGCTCCTCATATTAAGCGACTGGCTTAGCCTCGACCTCGGTTACGGTTTCAGCTGGTTCAGAGGCTGGCAATTCTTTATCTTCACCACGGTTCAGAAATAGATTTAATAGAATTGCAGCTAAAGTTGCGGTACCAATACCCCCCAGATCAAAACCACCAATCTGCAAGCTATAGTTGCCTGTGCCCATGATCAGACAGACTGCACCAATAATCAGCGTACTGTTCTTGGTGAAATCAACACGGTTATCTACCCAGATTTTCGCACCAGCCACAGTAATCAGACCAAATACGACAATCGATGCACCACCCAACAAGGCCACTGGAATGGTACTGATCACTGCACCGAATTTAGGTGAAAGTCCGAGCAAAATGGCGAAGATACCAGCAAAGACAAATACAGTCGTTGCATAAACTTTGGTGACTGCCATGACACCGATATTTTCGGCATAAGTGGTCATACCTGTACCACCGACAGAAGCGGACAATGAAGTACACACCCCATCAGCAAAGAAACCACGACCCATATATGGAGACAGGTTTTTACCGGTCATCGCAGAGACTGCCTTAAAGTGCCCTAGATTTTCTGCAACCAAGATAATTGCCACTGGTGCAATCATCAGCATGGCATTCATTTCAAAGACCGGACTCTGGAAATTCGGCAAACCAAACCATGCTGCTTCACTGACTTTGGTAAAATCAATCGCAGATCCGAAGCCCATGACGTTTGTGAAAAGGAAGTAAATCAGGTAGGAAGACAATAAACCCAACAGCAGCAGCAAACGGCGCACCATTCCGCGGGTAAACACAGCAATCACACTGATACAGATAATGGTGATTAATGCCATCCACGAATCAAACTGGTTCGCTGAAACACTCTTAATTGCGACTGGCGCCAGGTTCAAACCAATGATCATCACAATCACGCCTGTCACTACTGGCGGCATCAGTTTTTCAATCCAGTTGGTACCGGTTTTCATGACCAGCAGACCAATCAAGGCATAGACAATACCGCAAGCAATCGTACCGCCAAGCGCCAGTCCGATATTAGGATTCGCACCAACTCCGGAATAACCTGTAACTGCGACGACCGCACCAATAAAGGCAAAGCTGGATCCCAGATAACTAGGCAATCGACCGCCCGTGATCAGGAAAAATAAAATGGTGCCAATCCCGGTAATAAAAATCGTGAGATTGGGATCAAACCCCATTAATAGCGGTGCCAGCACGGTTGCCCCAAACATGGCAAACACATGCTGCAACCCCAGAATAATACTTTTACCAGCCGGCAGATATTCATCTGTTTGAACTGGGGTGGTATCGATATTGCCTTGGTAAGGCTTAAATTTTGGAAACCACGTTTCTTTTTCTTGCATGAGCTTCCCCTCCTTGATTAGGACTGAATTGATTTAGCACATTTTGTGTGGCTCACAGTAAGAACGGTTAAAGTACATCAGCGCATTGCCTTGACGCTGGCACATGGCTTTCACTTCACAGAACAGCACATCATGACTGCCGATGGATAATTGCTGCACCACCTCACAATCAAAACTGACCAAGGCATCCTCAAGTACAGGTGACTGGGTCAGCAAAGTTTTCCAGTTCCCCTGACTGAAACGCTCTGCCATCGGTGTTTTTCCACCAAACAGATTGGATAGATGCTGCTGATGTGAAGCTAAGGTATTCACACACAACACCTGATTATTTTTAAAAGTTTCGTAAACTGATGCTGAACGGTTCAGACAGACCAACAAAGTCGGTGGCGTATCAGTCACACTGCACACGGCGGATGCGGTAAATCCAGCCATGCCTGCACAACCTTGTGTAGTAATCACATTCACTGCCGCACCCAGATTGGACATGCCCTGACGGAAAGTCTGCTGGTCGACCTGAGTAAATACTTCAGCATCGGTTTCAGCCTTTAAAACCTTATTTAATGCACTGTTTTCTGCAACTGCTTCGTCGATGATTTTAGACAATTTGGCATTCATGCTGTTCTCCTCCGCCCCAAGTCAGTTTCCAGTGACAGATTTAGGGCTGATATAAATGAAATTGAATCAGATGGTTCGGCTTATACATGGGCAATCGAAGCAATTTCGACCAGCGCATCCGGTTTTACCAAGCCAGTCTGTACGCAATATCGTGCCGGTTTATCTCCCGGGAAATACTCTGCATAAACTGTGTTAATTGCGGCATAATCGGCCCAGTCTTTGACAAACACATGATTGAAAGTGACGTCATCCATGCTTCCCCCAGCTTCTTCAATCACGCGCTTGATGGTTTCCAGAATATGACGGGTTTGTGCTGCCGCATCACCGACATGCACCACATTATTATTTTCATCAAAAGCTAATGTACCGGATACATACACGATATTGTCTGCCTTGGTTGCCGGTACATACGGTGCTAATGGTTTCGATGTTCCTGCTGGAATAATGATTTCTTTAGGCATACTATTTTTTCCTTAATTCTGTTCTTTAATTCTTTATGCGCTTACAGCTAATTTAGTTTCTTTTAGTGACTCACTTTCTTTTTGAAAGGTCTCTACAAAATTTTTGGTATCTGATACCCAGCCAAAGAAAGTCTTGATGTTATACAGACTGGCTTCATGCGCTTCGACTGGACCGGCCTGATGGCAGGCATCAGCAAGTGCGATACCAAAATATTCTAAGAAGAAGCCATCACGTAGTGTCGACTCCACACACACGTTGGTGGCAATCCCCACAAAGACCAGATTGCGAATTCCTCTTACACGCAACATGCTGTCCAGCGCGGTATTAAAGAAACCGCTATAACGTGGCTTTTCGATCACCAGGTCTTGTGGCAGTGGTTTTAACTCATCAATCAGCTCAAAATCCCAACCACCTTTTGCTAACAATTGCCCCTGTAATTCAGGACGTTTACGCATGGTCTTTAAGGCATTGGATTTATGGAAATTTGGAGAGTCCTTACCACCCGCTTCCTTATATTCTGCATCCCAGCCATTTTTGAAATAAATCACCTGAATACCGGCTGCATGTGCGGCATCAACGGCCTTTTTAATATTTTCAACCACGGGCTTGGTTTTCGAGACATCAAAGCCCGCCAGATCCAGATAGCCACCCTGAGAGGTATAGGCATTTTGCATATCAATCACAATCAAGGCTGTCTGTTCTGGTGCAAGACAAATCGCTTCGGGTTCCGCTTTAAGCGTTTTTCCTGTGCCGAGTTTTTCCGTAAAACCGGCTGTTACGACTGATTCACTCATGCGCTTTTCTCCAAAACTGGCGCTTCATCTTCAATGACAATATGATCACGGCATTTCATTAGCGGCTGGATTTTTTGACCAAAGTCTTCAACCCCTTGAATAAAATCATCAAAAGTTAGTAGTACGCCTTCCGTACCTTTGATCTCACCAATTTCATCCAACATTCGTGCCACATTTTCATAAGAACCCACCAGCGTACCCATATTGATATTCACTGGAGATACGCTAGAAGCCATTTGACGGATATTGGTGTCTGCACCGGAAGTGGTATCTTTACCGCCTTGATTCATCAGCCAGTTAATCGCTTCCATATCAGCACCATCGTTATAGTGCTGCCATTTGGCTTGCGCTTCTTCATCAGTTTCTGCAGCAATCACCATAAACAGCACATAAGTCTGTACATCACGGCCAGTCACATCTGTTTTTTCTTTGAGGCGGTCATTAATTTCTGCATAAGCTGTTGGAGTATTCAGGCCTTTACCAAACACGAAGTTATAGTCAGCATATTGTGCAGAAAACTCTAAACCTGCATCAGATTGACCTGCACAGATAATCTTCATGTCGGCTTGTGGACGTGGGCTAACACGGCAATCTTCCATCTGGAAATGTTCGCCTTTAAAGTCTGATTTACCAGTCGCCCAAAGTTCACGCAGAATTTGTACATATTCAGACAGATATTCATAGCGTTTGCCAAAATAGTCATTACCTGGCCACATACCCATTTGGGTATATTCAGGTGGCTGCCAGCCAGTTACGACATTCAGACCAAAACGGCCATTTGAAATCGAATCAATGGTTGATGCCATGCGCGCGACAATTGCAGGTGGCATCACCAGAGTTGCGGCAGTTGCGAAAATTTTAATTTTGCTGGTGACAGCCGCAAGACCTGCCATCAGGGTAAACGTTTCCAGGTTATGTTCCCAAAATTCAGTCTTGCCACCAAAGCCACGCAGCTTGATCATAGAAAGTGCGAAATCGAAACCATAGTGCTCAGCACGCTGTACGATTTGTTTGTTTAACTCAAAAGTCGGCATGTACTGCGGTGCATTTTCAGAGAGTAACCAGCCATTATTTCCGATTGGACAGAAGACACCTATTTTCATTTTCACACCTCATTATTTTTAACACTTATTCAAAATTCTGATTCCACTTCGGGAATTTTATTTACAAGATAAACATTGCAAAGCGTGTGCCAACTATATTTAATTTATAATTATCAATTACTTAATATTTTATTTTTTGAATTTTTAGTAAAATAACCATTTTTACCTATGAGTCAATTTTGAACATATTGTTTCATTCAAGTGCACTCGTAGCAATTTTTGCATTTGCAGTTCATGCATCAATTCGAAGTAAAAACCATGCTGATGCTACAAAAATGATTGATTAGAAAAAATAAAAAACCAGACACGAGGTCTGGCTTTAAAAAAATCTTCAAACTAAGGGGAAATCAGGAAGGAAAGGATCAGTTGATTCACCTGATCTGTCTCGGTCACGGTGGAAGCATGTGCACCTGTAGCGAGTAAACTGAGATGACTATGCGGCAGGCATTGCTGTAATTGCTGTGACCGTTGATAAGGCACCAGAAAATCATCCTGATTGGCAATTAGATGTATAGGAACATCTTTTAATGCTTGCTGATGCTCTGTGTTCAGTTTAAAAGCCTGCACGGCTTGTAGGCGTGCCAGAACATTTTGGATCGGTGGAAAGTCAAGGAGCTGCTTATTTTCTGCTTCGGTTAACTGATCAATATGGGTTGAAATCCACTGCGGCGGATAAAGAAATAAAGCCTGTGCTCTCACATATGCCTCTGCCCCGCTATTGAGCAATAACGAAGTCCGGGCTTCGAAACACTTCTGAGTATGAGCATCCAGCTCTCCCCAAGCATTTAACATGGTCAGACTGAGTAGCTTAAACTTTCTTTCAGCCTGATAGGTCGCTAATTGCATGCCGATATGTCCGCCCAATGCATGCCCGATGAAATGAAACTCTCGAATGCCATCATTGATCAATAAATCCAGAATCTGGCCGGCCATATGGTCGATCGAATAAGACGTGGGCAATAGCTCAGAATCTGAATGACAGCCTTCCTGATCATAAGTGACTACATGAAAATGCTGCTGTAAAACTCTAATTTGAGGATTCCAGAAACTGGCATGTCCGCCCAATCCGGACGAAAGCACCATATAAGGTGCATCTGCCTGTGCTGCAAGATGAATAGATAAAGACATATCACTCTCATATTTTAACTATGAGATGAACGCAGCAAGATATATGCCTGAATAGAAGTATTTTTGAACAATTGATAAAATTATAGCCAGTAGACATTAAAGCTATAATAAAATTCCTGTACCTCAAAACGCACGTTATAACCGAGCTCAGTCAGCTCTGCCGAAAGACCCCGAATTTCTTCCAAAGGCAGATGTTTGGGAAAAACTGTCAGTACCGCTGTATTGCCTTGCCGGGCATTATCTTCAATCAGTTGCGCCAGACGTGGCTTGTACATTTCAATATCCAGGTTAGCAACATTGGATAAAATTTTGGCCTGATCTGCCGTCATAAAATTCATTTTTATTTTCTCTTTTAATGTTATTTCACTAAGCTAAATGATTTATAAAACGCTTAATATTTCACTTTTGTATCAGAACATGCTGAAAGAAAGTATAAAAAAAATCCCTCATCATGAGGGATTTTTTTTAATCAAAATTATTGGCCTGGCAGAGGAATATATTGTGAAGCACTGTCTTGTGCCTTACGTTCAGTCACCACAACTTCTAGCATCATGGTTTTCCCTGCCCGCTCAATTTCAATCTGAATGGTACTGTTTGGCTTTTGCAAAGCCACAAAATTAATCAGATGTGAGGCGGAACTAATCTCTTCCTCATTTACTTTCATAATTTTATCACCACGCTGGATTCCCGCTTTGGCAGCAGGTCCATCTGGGAGCACTTCTGCGACGGTTACGCCTTTTTCTTTAGGTTGCAGAACATCATCACGCTCTGCAGGTAATAAGCTGATCCCTAACCAGCCACGAACCACACGGCCATCTTTCAAAATGGCATTCATCACCTGCTGACAGATTTTGGCCGGAATGGCAAAACCAATCCCCAGCGAACCACCAGACTGCGAGAAGATTGCAGTATTCACACCAATTAAATTACCGGCGACATCAATCAGCGCACCACCCGAGTTACCCGGGTTAATTGCAGCATCAGTCTGCACAAAGTCTTCATAGGTATTAATACCCAAGTCTGAACGGCCCGTTGCCGAGATAATCCCCTGCGTCACGGTTTGCCCAACACCAAAAGGATTACCAATGGCCAGAACCACATCACCGACTTCATTGCCACTGAGTTTAAATGGCAAAACTGGCAATTGCGTCAGTTCAATCTTGATCACAGCCAGATCGGTATCCGGATCAGTTCCGACCACCTTGGCTTCAGCACGACGTCCATCCTGCAAAGCCACTACAATCTGATCGGCCTGTGCAATCACGTGGTTATTGGTCAGGATATAACCGTCTGGACGTACAATTACACCCGAACCTAAACTGTTTTCATTCGGGCTTTGTCCATACTGGTCAGGCAACTGATCGCCAAAGAATTCACGAAATACCGGATCGGTCAGTAAAGGATGCGCCTGTTGCTTGACTTTTTGGGTAGTAAAAATATTCACGACAGCGGGTGCTGCCACTTTTACAGCAGCACTATAGGAGACCACGCCTCCTGAGCGCGACGTATCAATCAACGGCTCTACTTTTTCAGCAGGCATTTTGACACCATCTGGCGCAACTGGTGCCTTTGGTTTTTGTAGTTGTTGCCACCCCAAAAAACCGATAATGACTAAAATCAGTAACACCCAGGGTAACCATGTAAAGGTGCGGCGCACGTTGCTATCCTCTAAAATATTTTAATTCGTTGATGACTAAGTAATTTGTGTCCTATTGTAATGCGAAATACATAACTAAACACAAAAAATTCCACAGAGATTTGTGCAGCTTTAGTTACAATTAGACCTATAGATAAATATGGGCAAGTTTTTAAACTTACAGGAATTTTATGGCGAATTTGAACGATATTATTCAATGGTGTGACCAAACTTTGGCAGCACGTGAATTTAAGGACTATGCACCGAATGGCTTGCAGATTGAAGGCAAATCCGAGGTGAATAAAATCCTCTGTGCTGTGACTGCTTCCCAGAGTGCCATTGAAGCTGCAATTGAGCAAGGCGCAGATTTATTGCTGGTTCATCATGGCTATTTCTGGAAAGGAGAAGCCTACCCAATTACGGGAATGCGTGGTAAACGCATTAAAACCCTGATTCAAAATGATATTTCACTGGTTGGCTATCACCTACCTTTAGACAGTCATCCAACTCTGGGAAATAATGCTGCCATTGCGGATTTATTAGAACTCGAAAATATCGAACAGCTGGATCCGAGTGAAAAACGTCCGATTGGCAATATTGGCTATTTAAAACAGCCAATGAGTCCGGAAGATTTTAAAAATTATGTTTCAGAAAAGCTGGGCTTTGATGCGATTCATCTTCCTGCTGAAAAAACTCAAATCCATAAAGTCGGTTTCTGTACCGGTGGTGCGCAGGATTATATTCAAAAAGCGGCACTACAGAACTGTGATGCCTATATTTCGGGCGAAGTGTCTGAACGGACCTTTTATGAAGCTCAGGAACTGAATGTGCATTATTATGCTTGTGGCCATCATGCGACTGAAAAATACGGTGTGCAACGCCTTGGCAAGGCTATTTCAGAACAGTTTAATATTGAGTATGATTATTTCGAATTAAACAATCCGATTTAATTCGACTGACGGTTATGATCAGTGGCTTTATTCATATATTTTCAGGCTTTATTCTGTATTGTTATTTATACACGATGCCCATTTCTGCCCGATTATCTATTACAATAAAGCCACTTATTGTTAAAACCCAGCAAAATGCAAGGAATTGAGAACATGACAACCATTACTTTACCAGCATTACCTTACGGCTACGAAGATCTTGCTCCACACATCAGCAAGGAAACTTTAGAATACCATCACGACAAACACCACAATACGTATGTGGTTAACCTGAATAACCTGATCGCTGGTACTGAGCTTGAAGGCAAAACTCTAGAAGAAATTATTACAGCAACTGCTGGTGATGCTTCTAAAGCAGGTGTTTTCAATAACGCGGCTCAAGTTTGGAACCACACGTTCTACTGGAACTGTATGGCTAAAAACGGTGGCGGTAAAGCAACTGGTACTTTGGCTGCAAAAATTGACGAAGCTTTCGGTTCTTATGAAAAATTTGCTGAAGAATTTGCTGCTGCTGCAACTACTCAGTTTGGTTCAGGTTGGGCTTGGTTAGTGGCTGACGAAGTAAACGGTCAGCTTTCTATCATGAAAACTTCAAATGCTGATACGCCAATGGCGCACGGTAAAATTGCAGTGTTGACGATTGACGTTTGGGAACACGCTTACTACATCGATTTCCGTAATGCTCGTCCTAAGTACATCTCTACTTTCCTAGAAAGCCTAGTAAACTGGGATTATGCAAATGCGAAATATGCAGGTCAGCCTGCAGGTGTTGAGAAATAATTTTTTATTTCTTTGCTAAAAAAATCACCCACTTCGGGTGATTTTTTTATTTTTAGGCTCTAAATGAATATTTATGAAGCAAACAATTCATTTCTTTACATTAATTGATTGACGACCTGGTTATTCATCCCTAAAATGCCGATCAGATTCTCCAATAGCTCAGTCGGTAGAGCGACGGACTGTTAATCCGCAGGTCCCTGGTTCGAGCCCAGGTTGGAGAGCCATATATTCTTCCATAGCTCAGTCGGTAGAGCGACGGACTGTTAATCCGCAGGTCCCTGGTTCGAGCCCAGGTGGAAGAGCCAAGATTCTAAAAAACCCACTCATTGCGAAGTGGGTTTTTTTATAGCTGTATTTTTTAAATTGAGATCATATTGATTTATATGCGCGATCAACCGCTCATTTCTTATGATCCAGATCACTTATCAAAATTCAGGCTGATCGCGATTTTGCTGTTAGGACCGGTTTACATAAACATAACAGTTTAAACTACAAACCTTTTCGACTATTTTTAAAACACTTGATTCAATTTCTTCAGCTTTTTTCTAAAAGTGCCTTGACCCCTTTTCAAATCTCTCTATAATCGCTGTCAGATTCTCCAATAGCTCAGTCGGTAGAGCGACGGACTGTTAATCCGCAGGTCCCTGGTTCGAGCCCAGGTTGGAGAGCCAATCTATTCTCCCATAGCTCAGTCGGTAGAGCGACGGACTGTTAATCCGCAGGTCCCTGGTTCGAGCCCAGGTGGGAGAGCCAAGATTCTGAAGAAACCCACTCATTGCGAAGTGGGTTTTTTTATTCTCCCCTTTTGTGATCTGTGTTTAATTTGAGTCAGTTTATATTTTTTGTGATTGGCTGCCTGGCAACTTTTGCATTAGTTTGCCTGCTCTTCCCACATCTCTTCACCCGTCAAAAGAAATTCTATCCGAAGCGCGTCATTACTGCTTTTGAAAGCAGGATGTTTACACGTCTGAAAGATGCCTTTCCTCATCATCACATTCTGGCACAAGTCGCGTTTAGCGCTTTGATCACGCACGATCAGATGAAAATGCGCAATCAATTTAATCGCAAAGTCACAGACTTCGTGGTACTTGATCGTGAATATAATGTAGTGGCGATTGTCGAACTGGATGATCCGAGCCATATTGGCAAAGAGCAGGAAGATGCTGAACGCGATGCCATGCTGATTGCAGCAGGCTATACCGTGATTCGATACACCCAGATTCCGACTATCAGACAACTGCAAAGGGATTTAAAATAAATTAAGCTGCAATTTCGATATTTCTCGCTGCAGCTTGAATTGGATTAATCAAAGCCTCCTGCTCCGCTTTTAATTTCTCGGCAGCTTTTCATGCTTCAAAACTAACCTATCCTCGTCCAATTTAGCGTCTCATCACAAGCATTCTCAGTTAAACCTGCCTTTCTGCAGGATTAGGGTGATAAAGTTTAAATTATCGCTCTATAATCCTTTCGAAAACAAAATATAAGTCAGATGACCTGATTGGCCTGTTCCATTTCTGGCCATCATCACCTTGCTTATTTTTGGCGTTGTTTTTTTATTCAGTGATCGTTTATTTATGCAAAATTCTATTCGTATTGGTATCGCGGGTTACGGTAATCTTGGCCGCGGTGTTGAAACTGCCATCCAGAAAAATCCTGATATGCAGCTTGTCGGTATTTTTACTCGCCGCTCACCAAGCAGCGTCTCTCCTTGCTTTGCAGAAACTCAAGTGTATAGCATGGATGCACTATTAAATGAGTTTAGCGATAAAATTGATGTGCTGATTCTTTGTGGCGGCTCTAAAGATGACTTGCCACAACAGGCGCCTATCTTTGCAAGTAAATTCAATACTGTAGATAGTTTTGATACGCATGCACGTATTCCGGAATACTATGCTGCAGTCGATGCACCCGCCCTTGCTAACAAAAAAACAGCCATGATTTCTATTGGCTGGGATCCTGGCATGTTCTCGATTAACCGTTTATTTGGTGAAGCGCTATTACCAGATGGCGAAACTTATACTTTTTGGGGTAAAGGCTTAAGCCAAGGCCATTCGGATGCGATCCGCCGTGTACCTGGGGTGAAAGCTGGTGTTCAATATACCATTCCATCCACTGATGCTATTGAACAAGTCCGCAGTGGCGCACGACCTGAGTTAAGCACCAAAGATAAACATCATCGTGACTGTTATGTGGTCTTGGAACAAGGAGCTGATGCAGCAACAGTTGAACAAACCATCGTCAGCATGCCTGATTATTTTGCAGATTATAATACGACTGTGAATTTTATCAGTGAGGAAACTTTACTGAAAGATCACCAAGATATGCCACATGGCGGTTTTGTCATTCGTAGTGGTAATACCAGTGATGCACAAAAACAGGTGATTGAGTTTTCTTTAAAGCTGAATAGCAATCCAGAGTTTACTGCAAGTGTTCTAGTGGCTTATGCCCGTGCCTGCTACCGTCTGAATCAAACTCAGCAATATGGTGCCAAAACAGCCCTAGATGTAGCACCTGCCCTACTTTCAATTAAATCTTCAGAACAATTGCGCAAAGAATTGCTTTAAGATGATTTAAATATAGCCACCGATCGGATGATGGGTGGCTATATTTTTCCATTCTAGAATACGGCTTGCCTAATTACTAAGTATCGAATATCTACAGTCAAATCATCGTTTGCAGAAACCCATGCAACTATCTACCACACAGACATTTGCAGTATTAGACAAGTGCAAAGGGATTCTAGATAGATTAAGGTGCTGTTGCACTACTTTCAGACGCAGCTTGAGTTGAATCTGCCTTAACATCCTGCTCTGCTTTGAGCTTTTCCGCAGCTTCTCGTGCTTCAATACGCGCAATCATATCTGCCTGCTGCTGCTTGTATTTTTCCTGATTTTTAGCATCACTATTCACTGCAAGAAATGCCATACTAATTAAAAATACCGGAATACAAAGTGCAAGCGTACCGAAGATCAATAGCTTTTTGACACTGCGGGGCTGTGGCTGCTCGGACATAACAAACCTGCTTTAATTTCGTCATTTAATTACACTGCCCAATATAACAAAATAAAGTCATAGCTCAAGCCTTATAGATTAGGCAATAACAAAAGCATCCTTATAGGACGCTTTTTTCTCAGTCGATAGACAGTCACTACCTCAAAGCCAGTAGTATTCCTGCAAAAATAATCAGTCCAATCCAGCGGTTATGCCTAAACGCCCAGAAACACAAATGTGGATTTTTATCTCGAGTTTTAAACCATTGGTAAATAAAATCGAGAGCGACAACAATTAATGCAGCCAAACCAAATGGAATCAGTAAATTTTCTAGCCAAAGTGCTACAGCAATCAAAAGAATACTAATGGCCTGCAAAGCGCTAATGATCTGAATATCATATCGACCAAATAAGATCGCGGTTGATTTCACCCCAATCTTTAAATCGTATTCACGATCTGCAATTGCATATTGGGTATCATAGGCTACGGTCCAGGCCAGATTACCAAAATATAGAAGCCAGCAGGTTAAATCCGGCGTTTGTCCAACTGCGGTATAAGCCATCGGAATCGACCAGGAAAATGCTGCACCCAAAAAGACTTGAGGTAAATGGGTATAGCGCTTCATAAAAGGATAAATAAACGCTAAAAATAAAGCCCCAAATGACCAGTAAAAAGTTTCGATTGGCAGAAAAAATAGTAGGCAGGCACTGGCAGACACCAAAACCAGAAATACCATCACAGCTTCTTTGGCACTGATAATCCCAGTCGCTAGCGGACGGTTTTTAGTACGCTCCACATGTGCATCGACTTTACGGTCAGCAAAATCATTAATGGCACAGCCTGCCGCCCGCATAAAAATCACACCCAAAATCATGGGAATTAAAATTTCAATACGTGGCATCCCCTGAGCGGCAATCCACAGCGCCCACATGGTAGGCCAAAAGACCAGTTCAGTGCCAATCGGTTTATCAAAACGACAAAGATAATAATAGGCGCTAAGACGCTCACGCCAGGTGATTGCTTGTGCGGTTGCCATAAAAATCAAGCCCGTGAATTTTGTATAAAGTGTTCAAATGCCGGTAAAAATGTTTCTTGTACGATAAATTTACAGCCGTGCCAAGTATAGCAGCTCTGACGGGTCCAGCCCTCATCTAAAAGTACCACCCGACGCTGGCAGAGTGGATTGGTGCGCTGAAACAGAAACAAGCCAATCGGTTTGGTGCCAATATGCTGAAAAATTCGGGCTTTTTTTTGCAGGCTTAAAATCGGAAAGATGCTTTTGGCTTTCACCCAAGGAGACTGTTCCGAGCCGTAGAGATAACTTTCACGCACCCAGGAAGTATGCTGATGTGACATCTGCATCCATTTGGCATTGGCAAAGCCTAAACGCTGAAAATGCTCTTGAATTGGCTCGACATGGAATTGTCCTTGCGCCAAATCGGTCAGTTGTTGCGTGAGTGAACCCGATGCATACAGCCACGGTTTTAACTCAACAGGCAGAGTTGACAGCAACACACGCTGATTTTGATTTCTAGAACGACTATTCATTGTTAACAGTTATCTGTTTTTGCAATGATTTCATATTTGCCTTGTGGGGTTTTAATTAAAATAAAACCTTCAGCACTCAAATAAAATGATTCTGGATAAGCATAATCCAGCGCTATTTCAGGATTTTTCAGCGCCACAAATTGAGCCTGCTTATAACCCTCGGGAGTCCCCCCCACTTCAAGATAAGTCACTTCAGAGAAGTTCAACTTAAAACCTTTGTTATGATCTTTTGGATCAATCCATGGATAAAAGCTGGTGTGCTTTTTACGTTGTGCCATTTAAGCCCATCAATCATTTAAAATTATAAATAGATGATACAAAAAAACCCGCGACATGCGCGGGTTTTCTTCGCTTTAATTCGTGATGAATTACAAGCTGTAGTACATATCAAATTCAACTGGGTGAGTAGTCGTGTTTAGACGACGAACTTCTTCAGTTTTAAGCTCGATATAAGCATCAAGCATTTCTTTCGTGAACACGCCACCTTTTAACAGGTAATCATGATCCGCTTGAAGTGCTTCAAGCGCCATATCCAGGCTATGCGCCACTGTAGGGATTTTTGCTTCTTCTTCCGGTGGAAGATCGTACAAGTTCTTGTCAGCAGCCTCACCTGGGTGGATCTTGTTTTGAATACCGTCAAGACCAGCCATCAACAATGCCGCGAAACCTAGGTACGGGTTCATCATTGGATCTGGAAAACGCGCTTCAATACGCTTGCCTTTCGGGCTAGACACGTAAGGAATACGGATAGATGCAGAACGGTTACGCGCTGAGTAAGCAAGCATAATGGGTGCTTCGAAATGTGGAACCAAACGCTTATACGAGTTTGTAGAAGGGTTAGTGATCGCATTCAAAGAACGGGCATGTTTAATTACACCACCGATGAAGTACAACGCCATTTCTGAAAGGCCTGCATATTCATCACCAGCAAACAGGTTTTTGCCGTCTTTAGAGATCGACATATGCACGTGCATACCAGAACCGTTATCGCCAACCATTGGTTTAGGCATAAAGGTTGCTGTTTTTGCATATTGATGCGCAACGTTCCAAACCGCATATTTGAACTGTTGAACTTCGTCTGCTTTACGCACCATAGTGTTGAAGCTCACACCAATTTCTAACTGGCAAGAAGCAACTTCGTGGTGATGTACTTCTACACGACCTGGACCCATGATGTCTTCGATACGCGCACACATGTCTGCACGCATGTCATGTGAAGAATCTACAGGAGGAACTGGGAAGTAACCGCCTTTTACGCGTGGACGGTGACCAGAGTTACCGCCTTCGTAGTCTTTGTTAGTTGACCAAGCAGCTTCTTCAGCGATCAATGTATGGCGCGCGCCAGACATGTCGATTTCCCATTTTACTTCGTCAAATACGAAGAATTCTGGTTCTGGACCAAAGAATGCAGTGTCACCGATACCGGTAGATTTCAAATATTCTTCTGCACGGCGCGCAATCGAACGTGGGTCACGATCATAACCTTGACCAGTTGATGGCTCGATTACGTCACAAGTTACAACAACTGTTGGCTCTGCAAAGAACGGGTCGATAAAACCTGTTGCCGCATCCGGACGTAAAATCATGTCCGATGCTTCGATGCCTTTCCAACCTGCAATTGAAGAACCGTCAAACATTTTGCCGTCTTCAAATGTATCTTCATCAATACTGTCTGCTGGGTAAGTGACGTGTTGTTCTTTACCCTTGGTATCAGTAAAGCGAAAATCGACCCATTTTGCGCCACTTTCTTGTATGAGTTGAAGGACCTTGTTCGCCATGCTCATTTTGCTCCGATGTTTTTGTTGCACCCGTGAAGTGCGTGTTAGCAGTTGATAGTTATTAAGCAATTACCGTACCAACTTTTAAAAGTATAGATAAAATCTTGAAATCTTTATAAGAAATCATGAAGTGACAAAAATACTTTGCGGCTATTATACTAGCTGCAAAACTAAATGCACTATATTCAAGCATTCTTCATTTATTTTATTTCAGCTTTATTTTTTAGCGCACCTAAATAGTGCATGTATCTATAAAGATGTATGAGAAACATAGCTTTTTATAGCAAATATGCTGCTTTTTCTTACTTTTGTTATGTTTTTACTTGTTTTTGGCTAAAAATTGAGCGTTTTTTGGTAGATATCAGTAAAGAAAATTTTGCGATTCATTTGGGATTGTATGCCTATTATGAGGCACTTTCTTTAAATCTACTTTCAATAGAAAAGTTTATATAAAGCTTAATTATTCAAGTGATGTTTTTTTCATCAAGCATTTTACCTCTCTTTGATCTCATTTTTTCATTTTTAAGTTTTACTCTAAAAAATATTCATTTAAAACTTTCTCTGAGTAAGCCTATTACTTTAAATCATGATTAAAATTTTATTTAATTTTCTATAGGTTTCTAAAGCCAATAAATTGAACGAAATTGTTGCGCCGAATGCAGCTATTTTTTGCTATGATGAAGCGTGCTTTATTTTCACACAATGAAATCAATGATTTAGTTGTGTCAGGCAAGTGCTTGCAACACGTATAAATAAAGTACGATCTGGACAACATTAGCACAGTTAAGTGCATTAATTTCAATAGGTTAAGCTCATGCTTTTAATGGTCGAGAATTATCATAATAATTAAATACTGTAAAATGCCATTAAATTAAAATCCCTATGTCTTTATTATCAAGCCTTTCCAGTTAAATACCGTTAAATAGAATTAAATTGTATTAATCACTTTTGTGAGTAATATAGTGAGTAACAATATTTAATCTCTTGCGTTACTCACATGCTTAACGATACCAAGCTAAAAAAACTAAAACCAATGGAAAAAGCATACCGTATTGCCGACCAAGGCGGACTATGTATTGAGGTTCGCTCTACCGGTACAAAGCTTTGGCGTGTACGCTATCGTTATGCAGGCAAGGCCTCAATGATCAGTCTAGGTGAATACCCTATCGTAAGCTTAGCAGAGGCACGTCAAAAGCAAGACGAAATCAAATCACTGCTTGCAAACAATATTGATCCAGCTGTGCATCGCCAACAAGAAAAAGCTGCGCTGCTGTGTGATGAGAATAGTTTTGAAGCTATCGCAAAGGAATATGCTGCGGATCGTCTAAAGGATAAATCCCAGACCTATGTTGATGCTTTTCACCGAGCAATGGAAAAGGATATTTATAAAGTTATTGGGCATAAAAATATTAAAGATGTGACCTCTGCTGACGTTTTGAAGATCATGCAAAATACAGTAAAGCGCGTTAAGGGTCAGGATAACCGTGGCACTGGTGAAGTAACAGCAATTGAAAACAGAAAGAAGATTGGCTCTGTGATGAGATATGCAATTGCGACATTAAGAGCTGAGAATGATCCGACCTATGCGGTGCGTGAAGTTATTGCGCGGCCAGACGTGGAGCATGCGAGACCGTTAAGCCTGGCCGAGCGGAAAGTATTTAGAGCGCGGATCGATAGTTATGGTGGTGCCGAGTCGACGGTAAATTCTATTTTATTTTTGTTCTATACCATGCTTCGCACAATTGAGGTGCGCCGACTGCAATGGTCATTTATTGATTTTGAGGAAAGGACTATTACTTTTGAAAAGCAGACGCGAGAGCAGTTGAAAAAAGGCTTGCGACTGACCAAGAAAAATAGAACACATGTGGTTCCAATGTCTGAGCAGGTTTATCAACTTCTACTTAAACAAAAGAAGCTCACTGGCCGTAAGAGATATGTTTTTGAAGGTGTTTATAATGGCGGGATGATGCCAGCTACTACAATTAATAGAGCGCTACAGTACATCATGCATGACGTTACAGCACATGATTTTCGGGCCACGGCATCTACCCTATTGAATGAACTTGGCTATGATGAAAAGTGGATCGAAACCCAACTGGCTCATGCTGATGAGAATAAAACCCGCGCATCTTATAACCATGCTAAATACTTAGCAGATCGCAGAAAAATGATGCAGGATTGGGCTGATATTGTGGATGGGTGGAAGGATTAAATAATCCCAACACATATCCCCACATTCACATTCGTCGCAATTGAGTGAGCTGTGCAGCTCTGGCTAAGAGTCTTTACCAAGTCAATTAGTACTGTAACCGTTCATCCGAAATATCATAATTTTGCGTCACTCTATGACGCATCTTTGAATTTAAAAGATTTATTTTATTTGTTTGATTTTTATCGAGTCTTTACAATCTTGATTATTGTTACAAAAATCAAGGAGTCGTAAAGTTATGAACAGTACTCATGGGGGTTTTCGAGCCGGGGCAGGTCGAAAAAAGTCTGAAGAGACTAAAGTTATTCGAGTGCCTGAATCTAAAATTCTTGATATTAAAGAATACCTAGAATCTCTTAAAAAAGAAAATGAAATTAGTGATATCCGTCAGTTTGATCCTGTCACAAAAATAGAAATACCCTTGGCAACCGAACGCGTTCAAGCTGGATTCCCCTCGCCCGCTCAAGATTATATTGATAAAAAAATCGATCTGAATGAGTACCTCATTAATAATGCGAATGCTACTTTTATTGTTCGTGCGGATTCTCTTTCTATGCTAAATGCAGGAATTGATATTAATGACGCCTTGGTTGTAGATCGCAGTATTCAGGCTAGGCATAGAGATATTGTGATTGCCAGTATCGATAATGAATTGACAGTGAAACGGCTAATTATTGATGCGAAAGGTTGCTGGTTGAAAGCTGAGAATGAGGGTTATCCAGATATTCATCCCCAAGAAGGTCAGCAATTTGAAATCTGGGGTGTAGTCACAAATGTAATCAAGAAATTCAGATGAGCTATAACAATGAAATATACGCGCTCCTTGATGTAAATAATTGCTATGTAAGCTGTGAGCGCCTATTTAATCCTAAACTTAAAGATGTGCCGGTCATTGTTCTTTCAAATAACGACGGCTGTGCAGTTGCGCGTTCCCAAGAAGCAAAAGATCTTGGTATTAAGATGGGTGTTCCCCTATTCCAGATTAGGGATATTGTCGAAAAACATAATGTACAGGTACTTTCGAGTAACTATGCTTTGTATGCTGAAATGTCTCAACGTTTCCATTCAATTCTGGCTGATTACGTGGCGCCAGGTGAACAGGAAGTTTATTCGATTGATGAGTGCTTTTTAAAGCTTACTGCCTATTCTGAAAATTATGACCTGGTTGAATATGCGCAAAATATGCGACAGCGGATCTTGCAGTGGATCGGATTACCGGTTTGTGTTGGTATTGGTCGATCAAAAACCGAAGCAAAGCTTGCCAATCATATGGCTAAAAAGGCTAAACGCTTTAATGGGGTTTGTGATCTGGTTTCTATGGATCCGAAGCACCGAAATTATTTTTCGAGTTTGATTGATGTTTCCGAAGTCTGGGGAGTTGGTCGTCAGCATAGTAAAAAACTAAAAGGCTTAGGTATTAATACTGTTCTTGATTTAGCCACTTCTAATCCACATCAAATGGGAAAACTGTTTTCAGTGGTCGTGCAGAGGACTGTCATGGAACTGCAAGGGATTTCATGTATCGAACTTGAGCAGGCTGCGCCAACCAAGAAGCAAATCATTTCATCACGCTCATTTGGCGCACGGGTAACCGATATTGAATCATTATCTGAGGCAATGAGTGATTACCTGCAGAACGCTGTTAAGCGGTTAAGAGAAGATGAATCTCTTTGTGGTTGTGTGATTGCTTTTGCCCAATCCAATCCTTTTGATAAGAACAGGCCTTTCTATAACAAGTCGATCAATATCGGATTTGCTGAGCCGACTGACTGTGCTGCTGTTATGAACCGGGCTGTAATGAAGCGAATGAATGAGCTGTTTCAAGAAGGAATCGAGTTTAAGAAATGTGGTGTGATATTGACCGCAATCGAGCCAAAATCGACATACATATATGACCTTCTATCTGATAGTACTCAAATAGAGAAAAATGAGAAACTTCAATCTGCCCTTGAGCAGGTTAAGGTGAGATTTGGAGATAAGAAAATAGCAATTGGTCCATGCAAAATGCATGGTCGAGCATGGGCAATGGCCAGACAAAATCTGACTCAGAACTATTTTAGTTGGGAGGGGATCCTGAGGATTAATTAACAACTAATTACTTATTTTAATGATAAACAATGCCCTCAAATGAAGGCATTTATCTATTTTATTGGAATATTGCTTTCTGGTGAATCATTCAGTTTTATCTAATGGTTTTCACAATTGCAGCATGACGCGCTTTGCAGTCGTTATATTTAGCCACTACATCAATAGACCAGACTAAAGCAACCTTACCCTGCCCTGATTCTAACTTTTGCAAATCAGGACAAGGCTCAAGGAGGCTTGTTGGTATCACCGGTGATAAGTGAGTTGATGGCTGACACGCCATTATCATCAAAGCAATGGTTGAGATACACAGGACGATCAATGATCTTTTGCACTTCACGCGTAACTGTTTCGACTTGCACGTGCTGCTCTGATTTTGCTGCTTCATAATCCGCACTCATCTGGTTAATTTGATTTTGTTTATGGGTTAGAGCTTTGAGATGGTTTTGCTCTATTTTCTGAATTTTTATCGTGCACTGCTCACCAGCCTTGCGCAGCTTTCCGCTTAAGTGATTGGTGTAAGCAACTTGCCCTAGCCATAAAAAGAAAAAGACCGCAATTGCGATCCAGTGTTTATATTTCCATAATAGATTTAGAGTCATTTTAAAAATAACTCCATTTCAATTTTCCTGCGATTCACCAGACCTTGCAGGCGTTTGCCACGAGCATTTACCCATAAGCCAAATTGATCAGCTGCCGCCTTATAATTTTTCTCATTCAGCCTTTTGACCAAAGTGGATTCTTCAAATGCGGTAGGTCCAATGTTATAGGCCAATGAAACCAAGGCATCAAACTGATTCTGATTGATCGGAACATTGACTGCGCTATTGACGGTTTGCTCGAATTTTTTCAAGTCATGTTGCATGTAGCTTTTGGCTTGTTCCAGTGTGCAGGTATCCCCTTTTTTGACACGAATACCATTTAGGTATTTTGTGGTGCCATAACCAATGGTCCATACCCCCACGCCATCATCGTAGGCATTGAGCCGTAGGCTTTCAAAATTACGGATCAGATCAATACCACTTGGGCTGATGCTCATTTCATCCGTAGCGATACCCAGCATACTGGTGACATCATCGTAAGCAGTTGCAATCAGTTTGTCAGCAGCATCAACCTGTTTCTGGGTGAGTTTGCCGCCGCTAATCTTTCGCAAGAAATCAAAAATATGTTTCATGGGTTGTCACCATCTTTATCCGTATTAAAAAATTTAGGACGTGCACCACCCTTACCCCAAATATAGAGTTGTCGGGTAAATAGTGCGAATAAAATACTTACCGTGGTATAAAAAAGTGTTCCGGCCGGACTGGGCGAATACTCATCTTTAACAAAAAGTGCTGCCCCAAAAAGGATCGACAACACCAATAGAAAATCGATGTGTTTTGGGAGTTGAATTTTTGGATGAAATGCC
Source organism: Acinetobacter lwoffii (assembly GCF_024129855.1). Classification (GTDB taxonomy): domain Bacteria; phylum Pseudomonadota; class Gammaproteobacteria; order Pseudomonadales; family Moraxellaceae; genus Acinetobacter; species Acinetobacter lwoffii_L. The sequence goes on along the minus strand of NZ_JAMXXC010000001.1, from coordinate 317,268 downwards.
ATGATTGCAAACGAAACTATAAATAATACCAATGCTGTTTTACTTATGATTAGCAGCATCTTCATTCTCCTTTTTGACTAAACCAAGAACTCTTGATCGAGCCAAACTCAGCAATGCTTCAGCTGTACTTTTACCAGCAGCGCCCAGAATGAAACCAAATAGTTCTGGGTAGTTACCGCTAGCAAGAAATAAACTTGCCGGTTTAGCAAAGACCACACATAAAATGAAGCCGGCAAAGAATCCTATCCAGCGATCCCGGGTCGGCTCCTTGCTTAATAGAAAGCCAAAAGTTGCACCCAGCACACCTGTAAAAAGGATGTGTGAATGGCTCTTTATGCTTTCCAATACTTGACTAAGAAAGTCCATATACATCCCCTTTAGTCATACATACCCCTATTATTTGGCAATAAAAAAGCACCCGAAGGTGCTATTATTTTGTTGATCGTTAAACTTCTACTTGTGAATGCTGACCAGTGGGTGCTGGCCGCAGGATCACCTGATTGGAAACGAAAACCCGAGCGCCTAGATTATATGTGGTGCCTGATGTGCAAAGCACTGGACCGGATCCACCATCGATCTGTACCCGATACTCTGGGTGCTTCACTGATGTGATAGTGCCGATATATTCTGCATGAGTCGGATTAAGCAGCTTACGCAGTTCAAATAAAGGATTATTCACGGCTGATACGCTCCACTGCAATGGTTTCATTCACTTTTTCATGTGAGAAGCTACCTGAAACTGAGTCAATCACACCCCACCACTGGCCATTAAATGCAATCGATTTACCTGGTAGCATCTCGCCAATTTCCGAGCTCACCGGAATATCAGAAAAGGTGTGCAGCTCTTGAATATTGGCTTTGACCAATTCATTTTTTCCATAGCTGGCACCCGACACTACATTAAACAATGGACCAGTGACTGTCTCTAAAGGCACATCACCCGAAGTACCACGCTGCTGTACTTTCAGGCTTTCACCGCTACGGCTATTCACTACAGTGATGGAATTGAAGTCAGCAATGTATTCATCGTTCTGCTTAATGTTCTGCTGCATCACCAGGCTTTCGGATAGCAGAATATCGTAATCCTCTACCGTCATCGTATCCCAGTAGCCTTTCTGGTACCGGGGTAAGATGGTCAGTGTATTCCCTGCTTTCTGGCTATAGATAAAGCCACCACCTGCATCAACTACTTGCTTTATTGCATCGATGGGTGCTAGTTCTGCATAACTCAGGCTTTCAACCGGTACAATCCAGCCCAATTCATCAATCAGTTTCCAGTCCAAACTGGTACCGCTATTTGCTCGATCAAGTTCAGCTTGTACCAGTTGCACAGATGTTCGTTCATTCTCCTGAATGAATGAGCGTGAAGGCCCATATTTAGCAGAGTTTAAAGCGGTGACACTTCGCCCCGGGTAAGTGTAGAGAACACTGGCAAAACGTCGGGTTTCTTCTGGATCTTCCAGTAGAACATGATGCTCAAATCCATTGATCATGACTTTCAGTATCACTGGCTGGCCATTAATTGGTTGCAGCTTATCTTTCTCGGTATGAGCCACAGTAATGGAATAGGTCCAGCACCATTGCGACCGACTGGTGCTATAGGTACCATCCATGACTTTAATTTTCTCGCCGGTATCCAGTCGCTCAGCTGTTAATGTATTCACGATATACCACCAGTTCCTTTTCGGCAGTGCTGGAATACAGTCATCTGCACCAAAATTTAAAACAACATTGTGTGAATCAGTATCACAAAGACAAATGAAATTTAGGTCGCCTGTACCTTCATATTTAGGTATTTCAGGCTTTGGCCAAGGTTGAACTGGATGCTTGCGATAGTGAATCGCTTTGGCTTTATCCCATGGCAAGTCCGACTTGGTGACAATCTCAAGACTTTTATCCCATTCAAATGAAAAGCGGTGCTCAAAGACTTGGGCTACGTCATGCGAATAGGTAAAGGTCTTGCGACGGCGAATCATTTCCTGCCAAACCGTTTCGCGGTTATGACGTAGCTTGATCGTTTCTTCATGCAGATAGCGCTGATGAATAAAGCGCTTATCACCCTCCTCCCAAATCACATAGGCATCAGAACTTAAGCCGGTTGCTTGCTCATGAAGGGATCTAACCGCCCGGGTTAATGATCCTGCCTGCTCATGCCAAATATCCACTTGATTAGAAATCACCAAGCCCTGCTCATAAAAAAGAGCCTCATTCGAGACCCTTAATATGGGTTTAGCCCACGGTATTTCTGTGGTGCTCAGGCATGCAATCGCTTTCTGATATCGCATGTCAAAACCGTAAGACACCCCGACAATATGATTAATATCAAACAGGGTTATGACTTCAAATGAAAAATTGGTATCTAAAACCGCGTCAATGATACAAAGGTTTTCATTAAATACCGCTTCGATTTCAAAACTAAAACTGGTGTCTAAAACCGTATCGATTTGGCCAATGACATCAGTGTTTTCACTAAATTCAGCGACGACATTAAAACCGAACTCGGTGTCGAGCACCGTGTCTATGACAGCAGTATTTGCACCGCTATCTGCATAGACTGCTGTGACTTCAAATGTAAACTCAGTATGAAGTACCGTATCAATTACAGCTGTAACATCATTACCAAAATTAAGATTGGTTGAGCTATCGGCCAGATGCTCAAAATTAAGAATAATGTTATGGCTATCGGTATTATCAGGCTTAAAGTTTAAGTTTAGGTTGTGAGCATCAACGGTGCCGAGCTTATTTTTAAAATCCACATGAGCACCCTTTTTTAAATTAAGGTCTGAGTTTTATCGATGTCACCGACAATGAGCCGCCAAGGGCTAGATTGGTATTGGCTAGGGAAATATCTGTGCCTACCGTCAGATCGGCAGCGACCTCGCCAGCACCATTATAAATACGTGCCCAAGTGGCAGTCCCAGTTTTAATTACCGTTGCGGTATCCGTTGGATGAAGCTCTACATAAGTTGCTGTAGTTTCTTTAATGCATGGCTCAGGAAAAGTCAGTGTCACCAATGCATTGTTTGAATCTGCCGCAACCGCAGGGCTGGCAGGCTGTGCGCCTTGATAAAAAATAATGGTAGCACTCTGGCTACCGTTATCTAAAAAATTGGCAAAGGCCTGAGTCATAGCAAGCCGGGCTTTGACTGATGTTTTACTCATTTTGCCACCACCTTGTCGGAGATCACTGCGTTATATTCTTCGTTTGGATCAAATGCGACAACAAAACACTCAAGCCCTTTTGCAATATTTCGAAATTCATAAGTGCCATTAACTCGTGATTTGGTCTCCCAGATTAATTGACGATCATCCCTACGGAATACACAAACGGAAACTGGTGAATAATTTACCCCCATCTTTTTTGTTACACCTTTGATTTTACCGAAACCATGATTCGCAGATACTGGAATGGATAAGATTAAGCTACGCAGAGGAAATGATATGTATTTTTTTGCCCCCATGGCTTCTTTGTTGGGGGTGTAGCCACCAAAGAATATTCGACTTAATTTAATAATCAATCTTTATCTCCTCAATAGGCATAACAAAATACGCAATTCCGGACAATCCAGCAGCTATTGCCATGCTGTGAACCAGACACTTATTCCCAAAATCTGCCTCCACCAACTCAACTGGCTGTGCCCCTAAAGTTGATGGGATTGCCACTGTATCTGTTCCGAGTTTTAAAGTTTGCGCTCCATGTGCCACACCAACAAACTGACTATTGCCATTTTCATAAATCAGAAGTGGCTCTGTCGGGGATGTGTTAAACCCTTCAATTGCTGCTGGATAAAAATTTACACCCGAACCAAAACCATAATTAAATGTGTAAGCACTATAGCGATTCCCTGCAAAATTAACCCTCTGATCTCCAATATATGCATAATGTACTTTGCCACGCAAATCTGAATAAAAGTTATTTGGAAGTCCAGCATTTACACCAAAAGTAACAACTGGAACCCTTCCAGAAAAGCCCATTAAGTCCAAAACTGTGGCTGGTAGAAATCCATTAATTAAGTGACCAGTTGCGGTTGCAAGCCCAGTTAGGAAAGCTAGGTGGTATTTACTACCCACTACAACACCGCGACCAAATGAGCTATATCCTTGGGAATAAGTGTAATTGTTATGAGATGAGCTCGGATCACTCGTAAAGTCCCACTTAAATTCCCCCCCAATCACCGTTCCACCTCTTGTGGCCTCTATTGTCAGAGGGTCTGTAATCACTCCTAAGCTCAAATCCGCAGACCAGCCTACACATGGAACCACAGTATTTCTTTGCGCAGCAGCAGACTGAAAACACAGTCTTAAATACAGGTCCTCTTCTTTAAGTGATTTAAATTTATAAACTTGAACAGGTGGCTGCTCATATACCAGTTCGAATCCAAGAGGAGCTACTCGTGTTGTAAAACCACTAGGGATGGATACTGGAGCGTCATCAAGCGTAAATACCACTGTGTTTGTTGTGACTGAATCAATCCAAAACTCTCCGCTATTGATTGACGCTAAAGCACCTGAATCGACCTTTAAAACACGATCCGCCACATAACCATGTGCACCGCCATAAGTGAATGTGACCTGGTTCCCAGATACTGCCACGCTCGATACTGTCTGCTCGTTATAACCAAGTACCAGCATTTTCTTAAAACGATCTGGAAACAGGTTTTTTGAACCTGCACTAAAATCCAAACCAATATCAGAGAAATCAAAAAGTTTGGTTTGTGTCTGCTTCATCGCCATATCTTTTTACTCATAAAAAAGACCGCATCAAGCGGTCATATTTGATTTAACTTTTAAATTACGCGATCAATATCACCACGAAGCATGATCTGGAACTGGTCTGATAGAACCGCCGGCTCTGACTGTTTTACAGTGCGAATTACCCAGACCGGGAAATTTGCTGCCACTGTATTAAATCGTAAGACGTTCCCATTTGCCCAACCGGCTCCCCAGCCCTCTTTTTTGATCATGAAATATGGTGCACCAGTGATCGGATTGAGTGGCGAATAATCAACATTAGTTGAGCCGGCAAGAGTTAATCGCCCTGTATACTCCCCGACACAATAAAAGCTCTCTGAACCAGTGAAGACAATCGCCCAGCGTTCCTGAATTGCACCCTTATTGGTCATCTGGATTGGATAGAGTGAGTCATTAAAGTTTGCTGAAATTCCTGTACCAGTCGGCTCATCATTCCAGACACTATTCCATGCTTGCTGTACAAACTTGCGTGTGTAACGCGCCTGCATGTCACCAATGACCAAAGCAGACCCCACAATCGTATCCACCGCATCATAGTTATGGGTTAACGGCTTGGTAAATGTCAGCTGGCCATTGATCTGAACGTCACGAATTAAGCCCATGTCCTGATAACGGTATCTCACTGTCAGTGGAGCTACCAGATTACTCAGTACAAAGTCACCACCCAATGTCACACGGCCATAGTCATAATCAACTGTGTATAAATCGAAAGCTACTTTCGTTCCGTTAGCATCTTCCAGTTCTGCCCATGAGATCCGCTGATCATTGAGATCGTATGTGGTTCCTGCAATTGCACTTGGTAATTCCTGCGCTTTGCTTGAGCTGACAATACCAATACCACCAACACGGAATATCGGCACACGGCCATCAATTGGTAAACGTGTGGCAGACAAACCAAGGATTTCAGAATCCAGTGGAATGTAAGTATAGGCTACGGCGTTATAGCGCACGGATGAAGCATCCACCCAGACCGGGACATTGATATAAACGTCTAAGCCTTCCTGATATTCCAGTAATGGGTCATACCAGTCATTCGCTTCAATGTCTGCTCGGTTGGTTTCGGTGATTTTGGTTTTGGTATAAAAGTAAATCGTGACAAAGCCATTATCCCAATTGACCTGACCATGTGCCCGGCTGGTTTCAATCACCCCATTTTCATCAGCAGTTAAAGTTAGCTGCCCAAATTCAATTGATGCTAAAACCACAGTTAATGATTGCGGTCGGATCGGCATGATCGGTGTTCTAAAACTGATTTTATTGACCGGTAGCAGGTCGGTTGTGGTGGTCAAGGATTCCAAAGTAATCGTGTTATCTGCATTTGGGGTCCATGAGTCGATTTCAACAATACCGGTGCCATATTGAATAACACCTGACTGAATCCCACTGTTATTGGCTGGATTCACATTGCGATATAGCAAGCCAGTACGATCCAGAAGGGTATCAGCACCCACTTTGAAACGAGCTGAACCTGTCAGAATCTGCTCATCAAAACCGGAGGATAAATCCAGCTTGAGTTTGTTTGCCGTCACGGTATGAGTTGCCGAGTTTGAGCCGGATGTATCGCGGTATTTCACTTGAACATCAACAGCATTAAGGGCTTTTAATTCAACCTGCTGACCTTGAATGTCTGACGTTTGTGGAGAATAAAAAGACATATTTCCTCGCTAGGCAGCCGCATAGGTAGCCATAGGTGTAAAGGTTTGCACAAATCTGCTCGCTGTACTTTTTGGTGTGACTTCAACTGCGCCAGTGGCATAGATAATGGTGCCTTGCACTTGACCGCGGCTATTCACTAGATTACCCATAGTTGCATTCACCGGCACATCTGTCAGAGTTACAGACCCTGTAATCCCCTCACTGCTTTGAAGTGGAATTTTTAACTCAACACTATTTGGCTGAATTGCTGGTCCTGTACCAATGGTAAAGGTCAGCTTTTGATTTGCAGGGGTAACATCCATCTTGGTTTGTTCAAGTGAGGATCCATAGTTATAGATCACGGAGAAAGCTGTTCCTTTTTGAGGCAACTTGTTTGGAATGATCTTGCCAATACCGGTTGCATAGTTGATTTCACCTGTAGCATCACCAGTAAACTTACCCTGCGCATTAGAGGTTGCCGTTTTCTCTTCACCTTCAAGCATCCAGTTAATAGTTATGCCCGGCAACACACCTGGTCGTCCTAAATCAAAATCAAACGCAGCTTTTTCAACAGTTAAATTCGAGCGCACAAAAGTGACAATCGGTGTACCCCAGTTCAGCAGGATCGGTGTGTCTACATCTGGTAGCGCACCAGTCGTTAATAACCATGAGCCAGTTTCATAGTTGATCATGCCCGAACCAAAAGATGGACTCGCAGCCTTTAACTGGCCTGATCCATCATCTTTAAGCTCATAGAACTTACCTTGTGACATATAAGAAATCGAAAGTGCGCCTGGTGCTGGAATTGGAATTAATGCCCCTGTCCAGCTAGTACCCTGATTATTTTGAGTCACTGGAATCGCATGGCTCTGATAATACTGATTCGGTGCAGCGGCTGGCTTGAATGCAATATTCAGACTCATGGTTCCAGCTGGCGCTGCTGCGGTCCATTGAATCAAACCACGCTGGTAATCAATCGTGCCGACTTGTGTACCTTGAGTGTTTTTAAGCAGGCCGCCCTGATCAGTGATCTGCTGGCCTTGTAAAGTGAAAGCCACACTGGATGGAATCACTGCTGAACCGATATACAGGTTCTGGCTCACACCAATCACCATATTCGGATAATTGACCGTGATGGTACCTTCATTACCCGCTACCAGGACTACGCTTTCACCAGCCGCATTCACATCAATGATTGGTGTTTCAGTCTGAGCTGATGGAATGAGCTGGGCAAAGATGCTTTTGGCATTTACGGTAAATTCACCCACGTTCGCATCAGATGCTAATGCAGTCGATGAATAATACAGACCAGTATCAGCAACAATCGTATCCCGAATAATGGTTTTTGATGGATTGCCTGCATACCACTGCCTTGCAGACAAGCCTACAAAATCTATTTCCAGTGCATCATTTAATGAGTAAGTGGCAATCTTGTATTCCACGTTTTTACCATCTACTACCATAATAGCAGTGCGAGTCTCAACTTTTGTGATTCGTACGTACTGCTCACGCTCTAATACCTTGCCTTCATCACTGATCAGGACAATCGTATCCCCAACGGATGATTCAGTTTCTTGCGGAAACATGGCCACCTGCAGCGATGACATACCTTTCCAGTGGGTATCCAGTGGTGTACCTGCGATCTGGCCGCCTTTTGCTAGGTAGTTTTCCACCCGGTTCTGAGCCGACTGACGTTCATCGGTCCAGTTTTTGGTGCTGAACAGCAATGCCGATACGTTTGGATCATCCGGTAGCTCAGATACAAATACCGTTGCACCCATCAATAGATCAGTATCTTCTGTTGTGACCGCCGGAAAGACCTTACGCATGGATACATCCCCCATGGTTCGGTCCATCTCGGACACATCATTGAACAGGTTATTGCTGATCCCATCCTGCACCACGACACCAGAGTATTTACCACCGCCATCCGAGTTATCGGTCAAGCGTTCAGACTTGTAAATTACTAAATCCTTGGTTTCAATCGCCATCGTCCAACTCCGTAAAGCGCAAGGTCACATTAAAATAATCATCCAGTGATACCGCTGGAATCCCTTTTACCGGTGCGGCCTCTAAAGCCCCATCCTGGTGGTTAAATTTGACGGTGAACTGGCGGCTATCATGTGGCTGTTCAAACTGCAGTTTGAAATTTTCTTCCTGCAGTTTCGACCATTCCAAAACAGTCCGTAGTTCACGCAGCTTGATCCAGCCCATTTGTGAATCTGCCGGTTGTAAGGTGATTGGCCGTCCAGACTTCTTTTTGCCTTCCTGAATGATCAAAGTGCCATCCATGGTGTAGGCCTGATTTTGCTCAATGGCCTTCCATGAGAATTCATCAGGCCATAAAAAACCGTCCTCTAATGGAACGGCTTCGGATGTTGCTAAGCGGATAAGCTTCATGTGGATCTCGCCTGTATTTTTAATTGATTCACAAGTTCATTCATTAGAGATTCCTGTCCAGCAGGCCCGCTAAATTTCATCTGCTTACCATTGAAGTCAAAGTTATAGGTAACTTCTTTACTTGGTTGTCCTGTATCTCTGACTGAAGGTGCAGAAGGAATAGACGGCGCGTAGTCATTCAGGCTGCTGGAACCTGTAGAAGCCACATTGATGTTACGAAGCAACTCATTGATCTTGTTGGTGCCGTGCTGGGTGGTAATTCCCTTAGCAGCAGCATCGTCATACATCTGTCTCATGAGCGTATCTAGACCACCTACACCGCTATTGCCATAACTTGCCATCTTGGCATCACGATCTGCTTCCATGGCTTGCGACCAGATATTACCAGCCAGTTTTTTGGCTTGTGCATCGTCATAACCTTGAGATTTAAGCATAGAGATAACATCATTCTTGTTATAAGAATCATAGTTATCCAGACTACCAAGCGATTTACTTTGCTGCTTCATTGCCTTATCAAATTCGCCTTTGGCCTTATTGACTGCATCAGCCCAAGCCTCAGTAGATGACTTGGCGCCGTCTATTGCCCGGGTAGCAGAGTGAACACTACCCTCAATGCCTTTAACCCCATCACGAACACGATCTGTCGACCGGCGCATACTATCCAGTGACTCATTGGCTTTATCTGTGGCTTTTACAGTGGCCTTACCAGTTTCATCAATCTGCACTTCAAGATTACGCCCGGCATTCATTGCATTTACCGCTGCAATTCTTCCTGCGTCACCAGATGCAGCCGCAGACTGAGCAGCTTTTTCATAAGCCTTTTGTACACCTTCAGCAGTAGCCTTGCCGCTATCACGAACATTAATAAAATCCATTAATGCCTGTTGGGCAGCCAGCTTGAGATTTTCCTTGGTCTCAATGCCTAGTCTTTTGAAAGACTCCGTAACAGGATCGATATCATCAGGCAGTTTTTGAGCTTGCATCTTGATAGCAATGAGGCCTTGCTCTACCTGAGCAGTCGAAACTTTACCTTGATCTCCAAACTCTTGAAGCTTGGCTTTAGCCATATCAATTTCAGCTTGGCTCTTGGCCTTGCTAAGCCAATCCTCCCATGCCTGGTAAAGAACATCACCAGCCTGTTTACCGGTATACCCCGCCTCACCCAACTTGGTCTTAAGTCCATCCAGTTCATTCCCCGAACTACTGAATGATTTAGAAACCTTGTTTAGCGAGACATCCAGATCTACACCAAATAGTTTCGCCGCTGCAGATGCTCTTGAATATGCAGTTTCAGCCACTTGACCAGATCCAGTATTGGCCTTATTTAATTCAGCTATACGTAAATCACGGTTATTGGCCAACTCTGCTTCTTTAGCGTTGATGGCATTAATTGAGGATTGGGCAGATGCTAATGCATTTAAGTCACCAGTCTTTTTGGCTTGTTCAATCTGCTGCTCCAAGAGTGCACGCTCAACGGCGGCCTGTTTCTGATAAGCCAGATATTCCTCATCGGCTTTCTTAACATTTTCCTTGGCCAGCCTTAGAGCTTCTTCTTTTTTGGCAGCGCTTTCAGCAGCCTGTTCTGCACTCTGACTTGCCTGGACACTAACCTTGCCAGCCTCATCGATGGTGACGATATAGCCCTTGGTTAATAGATCGGCCTGCATCACGCCGTCCATGACCCCGCCATTGGCCTTGATAGCAGCCTCGGCATAATCCTGAGCAGAAGCCAGCATATCCTTATCTAATGAGGCTTTATTAGCTGCATGCTCCTTTTCGCGGCCCTCCAGTTCATTAGATTTCTGAATGATTGCATCAATGGTCGACTGGTTGCCATCCTTGCGCGCTTGGTTTAACTGCGCATCGATGGCCGCACGTTCTGCCGCCAAATCTTTTGATTTCTGAGTAAACTCTGTGTTTTTTTGAACAAGCTCTGCAAAAGTTGCAGTTTCGCCGGCTACAGCTTCATCGTTTTTCTGCTCTCGAGTTTTTCCTATATTATCTAGAGCCTTAATAACCTGGACTTCATGGTTTAGCGCCAGTTCATCTGCTTGCCCGTAGAGCCGCTTGGCTTCAGCCGTAAGATCCTGAAATTCTTTAAATGCAGCCTCTTTTGCATCGCCAAGCATAAACTTGGACTTCCAGTACATGAATGCGCCAGTGGCCTCGTACATTGCACCAGCAAATAGATTTACAACAATAGCAATGCCTTTAAAACCATCATTAAATAGGGCAAATACCAGACTTGCGGTTTGCAAAGCTTTGGTGAGGCCATTTGTCTTATCTTCTGCCGTGTCAATTCCGCTATTAAAATCAAAGATGGCAGACAATGCCGTATCTAGTACCTGGGCAGTGGTACCAAACATAGAGCCAAGTGATGCTACTAAGGACTTTACAGCCTCATAAGCGGTACTTAATGCCTCTTTAAGTGCCTCAATTGTGGCCGGGTCAATCTTCTTAAGCTGATCCCCTACCCAGATAAAGCCTTCGCCAATATCTTCGAGTATGGTCTCCACTACATCCATGTTGTCAGCAAGAGTAACCAGCCATTGCGCTACTGTTGCAGATGCGCCGTTTGCTTGGTCCATGGTGCCAATCAAGATTTGCCATTGTGTAGTGATACGCTGCAATGCGTTACCAATGGTGGTTGGGAACTTGGCATAATCGGCTTCAATTGCAGCGGATTGACTCTGCAGGGCCTTAATGACCTTCTCGGCTGACAGTTCACCGTTCTCGGCCATCTTACGCAGCTCACCAGTGGTGACACCTAATGACTGAGCTAAGGCCTTAGAGATGCCCGGAGCCTGCTCCATGATTGAGTTAAACTCATCACCACGTAAAACACCTGATTGTAATGCTTGCGTGAATTGGGTAATTGCTGCATCAGCTGCAGCTGCCGATCCACCACCAGTCTGAATGGCCATATTAATTGTTTTGACCAGATCAAGACTTTGCTGTTGGGTCATCCCCATCTGCTTACCGGTATCATTCACTTTCGTAAATAAGCCCGCAGTAGCATCAAGACTTGAGTTGGTCATCAATGCAACCTGGTGCACCCCAGCCATGGCATGAGTAAAGTTCCCACCTTCACTGGTTGCAATGTTGATCCGGGCTGAAAGGTTGGTATAAGAATCTGCTGCTTCAGCAATTTCTCTAGCACCAATACCCACACCTACGGCGGCCATAGCACCAGCAAGAGCTGTAGCAGCGAATCTGGTAATCTCCATGCCCTTAGATAGCCCAGAAACACCAGTGTTAGCCTTTTGAGCGGCAGGCTCTATCCCATTTAACTCATTCTTGAGTCTTGCAATCTCCTGCTCTGTGGCTTGGGTTACACGCGCTACTTCCTCGGCCGGCAATTTACTATTGGCTTTAAAGTTTTCGAGCTTTCTTGTCAGATCGGCAATAGCATCATTAATCACGGACGGCGGTTTAATGCCTAATGCTTCATAAATTGCATGTCCGGCTTGCTTGGCACTACCGGATGCCTTATCTGTGCTTGTGGAAACGCCCTGCATTGCAGTGGTGGCTTTTACATTAAATTCGGAGAAGGCTGATTTAGTCAGATCTACTGCTTGCTCAAGACCTTTAACCTTGTCACCAGCTGCCTTAATCTCATTAAGTGTTACAGCTTCACTGCTTTGCTCTAGTGCCGAAAATGCATTTCTTGCTGTCAGTAATTCACGCTCTAGGGCATTAATGCTATTGGTGCCAATGCTGCCAATACGTTCAATTTCCTTGGTGCTGAGGCTTGCGCCGTCACCCATACTTTCAATTGCACGGGTAGCGGTCTGCGCTTCACCTACTACCCCGGTTAGATCTACGGCGCTAAAACGTTGTACTTGATTGATAGCTGATTGAGTAGCACCATCCACACCTTTCATGGCATTGATAGCAACGCCTTGATAGTAGTTGAAGGCACTGGATGCTTCGTTAATGGCATCTTGGATACTTAGAACACGCTGTTTGGCTATTTCAATATCTTGCAGAGTACCATCAGTGCTTTGCAGTCGAACCAGTTCTGCCTGAGCAGCTTTAAGAGCTAAATTCAGCTCATTGAGACCCTGCTCACCTGCACTAGACATTGCGCGAAGTTCACCGGCACTAATGGTCGACTTATCGCCCAGAGATTCAATTTCTTTTGCAGCAGAGAAAAACTTATTACCCAGCATTTCTGCCAGCTGAACAGCGTCACCTGGAATGGCACTACCGATTTCAAAGCCAGCCTTATTGGCCTTGTTTGCTGTGTCTTGAAGCTCATTGCCTAAGCCATCAATCTTGCCCGATGCTTGGGATGCTTGTGTCTCTAATGCATTGGCGGCCTGAGCTACTTCACCTAACTTGCCTTTAGCCTGATCAGCCTTCTTCTGAAGATCATCAGGTACAATTTTGCTAACTTCTTTTCCTGTTTCTACAGAGGCAGCTTTAAGTCCATCCGCTTCCTTTTTCAAAAGAGAAATGAATGACTCCCAATTATCTTTAGATGCTTTGGTGCCAGCATCAAAGCCCTTGGTGTCAGCATCCATCACCAATTTAAACGTTAAATTTTTACTACTCATATGTAATCCTTACTTGGTTATCTCTCGGCCTGTCACAACAAAGAGTTACATGTCAAAATGACACTTTATATTCTACCAAATACAAGAGTAGACATAGAGTAAAACCTTTAATTTAAAGGGTTTGATTTATTTCATTCTATTTTTATGTCTAAAAAGTTACATGCAAAACAAGCACTGATAGACATAGGGTTACATGGCTATAAGTAGCTATAAACTGGCTGTTAATGAGGATTGATAGCGGTGTGCCGCTTGGCATTTGAAATGCGGATGGGTGTACTGAAATATGAGGAAATCTGAACGTAATTTTTCGTTGAGTGAATATTAGATTCTAAATCCAGAATTAAGACTGACTGGTGAAGTTCGCTTAGTAATGCTTCTATTTTTGCCTAGTAATGAAATCCAGTTTGCTTAGTAATGCACATTCAATATATCGAGTAACGGCCGGTGCTTTCGCCTAGTAACGGTAGGGATGAATACATAATAAGCAAAACACCAGTGCCATCAAACGATACCAGTCACATAAGATGGGTAATCCTGTTCAATAGGACTGGTTACTTAGGCCTGTCTCATTTAGGAGGAATAATTGGCCCTACATGGATTTTATCTAGCTGCCTAAGGTAGGACAAAAAGTCATCACGATCTATTAAATCCATCTGCCTAAAAGATGTTAGAGCGCCATGAATCATCCAGTACCTTTTATCGGCTCGTTCTGTATGATCCAGTAGATTTATTAGGGCGGTTAATTCTCCATTAAGCCAATTCTGTATTTTGTTTTTAAGCACAGTCTTGTTCCAACTTGATCAGAAATGAATAGCCAGTATTGTCATTGGTAGCGATATTATCTTCCATGGCGAATGATGACGTTATTGCGCGAAGTCACACGCCCATAAAAACCGCTATTTGCCTGGCAGCTGTAGACATGAATGAGAGATATTCAATTTGAGCTGACCAGTCCCGTTGCGTAGAACTAGTACCTTTAAAAGGGGTATCCTGTTAAGTAGGACTGGTATATCGAATTAATTGAAATTTATGAAAAAGAAAACTCTGGAAGAGAAGATAAGACAAGTAGGATTTTGGACTACTGGCGGGATGTTCTGGTACTTGGTTATAGCTTTCTTTTTGAAAAGTAATTATCCAATTTATGAATATAACTTAGATAGGTCTACAGCCTATGATGTTGTAAAGGATGCATTAACCTTAGCTGCTGCATTCCTTGCACCGGTTGCTGCTTTTGTTCTTTTCACTGATTGGAGAGAACAACATAGATTGACCATGAATGAAAGGCTTAGTATTAATATTTTAGAAAGAGTCGTTAAGTTAGATGGATTGCTACTTCTAGAATGGAATATACAAGCTAAAGATTCTGAGGGATGGGAGGTTTTTAAAGATAATTTTATAAAATTACTCAAAGAAATAAGAGAAGAAAAAGAAAAAATAAACTTATTAAATGATGATGCAGCAAAATTAAAGAGTAATCTTGAATCATTAAATTATATATGTAGTGAATATTTATCAGCCCATTACAAGGCGGTCCGGTACGAACAAAAAAGGTTATCCGTACCTATTGATAGTGATTTAGAATTTAACTATAGGACTCAGGCAATACAATATGGCTCTAAGAGTATGGAATTGGGACTACATGCTAAAAAAATTATTAGCGATATAAGAATACTCTACATTTGAACTAGACAATAAGGACTAGCATTATTTTCTAAGAAATTGATATTTATAAAATTAAATCATATTTTTTATAGGGCCTAAAATTTAAAATAGAACCGAATCACCAATTAACCTTCCTTTTATAGGATTATTTTGAAATATTACCCTTTCAGATTTAAAATCCATAAGGGTCACATTTGAAATGCGCCCCTTCTATCTGTCGAGATCAAGCATCCTATTAAGTTAAGCCCAGTATTTCATTTTGCTTGGCAGATGAATTAATTAGATGGATCCACAGTAATTCTCACATAGCGATAAAGGAATCCTGTTTTTTCATCAGATCCGCTGTTCAATTCCATCTCATGCACTAAGTCCTCTATCCGGCCTTCATGTAGTTCACCATCAATCGTTAAAGATATCCTCTCACCTATACGTGGCATTACAGGAAAATCAACTCCGACTGAACTGTCAGGATCTCCTTTGAAATCTATTGCAACTCTGGTTGTGCTCATATGGTCCCACCTTGAAGTTATCTAAACTATATTAATAACACGGAATACTGCAGATACTGCTGAGGCCACCTGAAACCCAATGAAGCTGAATGAAAGCGCCGTATTTTAGCGATACAGCATTCACGCACATTACCTTGACAGCACATCACCAAAAAGCACCCTAAAAACCACTTCAAAACCTTATCAAATAAGCATTACAGCCATTTTATTAAAACTGCATTTCGTCAAGGTACGTCAAGGTAAATCCTGTCCAGATTTAAAATCCATCCAGATAGTTTTTGTTTTACGGCGTATTTATGGAAAATGCTCTCTATGCCAGTTACATCAAGGCATATAGCAATTTAATGAAATTGATTTCGTAAAACTACGTAAAACAAAACACCATCAATTATTCTTTACGGCGCTTATTTCGCTTCCTTGATGGGCAACCAGCAGAAAGACCATGAAAACAGCTTCAAAGCTATATGCAGCAAGGTTTTCCGCTATTTTGAGGAAATCTAATTCCATCAAGATTCATCAAGAACAAACAAATCTAGCACTACTACTTCATACAAAATATTTTAGATTTTGCTCAGTAACACTTTTAGAAAAAGTATGAAACGCACAGTAAAAATGTCAGAAACGGACGGTTAAAAATTCCCAAATATGTCAGAAACGCACAATAAAACGTGTCAGAAACGGACGGTATGGAATGTCAGAAACGCACAGTTTCCGGCTGTGTAACGGTAGACATGAGTACTTATTGATCTAAATTTTTGGGCTTTGGATAATAGGCCTTAAATGCCATGTTTTGTCATGCCATGAAATTGAGAAAGAAACGGGCGGAGATAAGCAAGGATCATCCAGATCTGGATCATGGTATGCATAGATGCGTATGGTGAGTAATTAACCTGAAGAATGTCCAGAAATAGCCCCGACTTATGGTTTTTTATCAAAATTTATCTAAATCATTAGGAAAATAGTGCAACACGTTTTTGCCAATTTAACAGTAATTTATTGATAAATATAATTTAAACATGGTTTTTATCTTCCTTGAAGAGAGTGCCAAAAATACGTGTTTTTCATGCATAATTAGTGCAAATGAGGGTAAATTTATGCGCTTTTTATGCAATTTCATGCCAAAAACAGGCTTAAAAATGCAATCAAGGGGTATCTAGCGTGTATTTCATGGCAAATATTGTGAGTTTTATGCATGAAAAAAGACAAGAAACGTATGGTGGAGGATTATCTAAGTATAGATAGCCGATCTATGGCCAAATCGAATTCACTGGCAGACGGCGCTGCAGGTACATGGGTTTGGAAGAATGGTAAAGGTGATATCGTCGGGAGTGTAGGTTATCTTCACCAGGACGGCGTACTTGCCCTCCAATATGCAATTGATGGCCAAGCGATACAGCGGTACATCAAGGTAACGTCCACACCATGCAATTTCGGAAAACATCGGTACTGGTTCTTATGCCCTAATCATGGCTGTAGTAAGCGTGTAGCAAAACTTTATCTGGCTGATGGTGTATTCCATTGCAGGCACTGCCATCAACTCAATTATCAGATTCAGCAATGTCCTAAGAGATATGTTGCCAAGCTCAATATGCAAAGCATGCGCATAAAACTCGGATGGCCATTAGATTGTGACCAGGTTCCATTCATTAATAAGATACATAAGCCACTTAATAAGAATAAGAGGACGTTCCAGGCTATGGTTGCAAAGCATGATGAATATGAGCGTCAGTACAATGCTGCATCTATAGCATTCCATAATGCATTTATGGATAAGCTAGGCAGACCCACGGAAAGCAAATACTCGGAATTAGAGACTTATGAACGCCCATTAAAATCCAGTTTAAACCCTATCCGTAGCAAGGCTAACAGATCTGCCAAGAAGGCCAAGCAGCTATGCCCAGACGGTGATTAACATAAACCAATTGGGTTTTGTTTGGGTTTGAGGAAATTCCCAATAGCACAGCGCGTAGATTAACGATTCGTGCACGCCCATTTAAGCTACGTTTATTCAATACCTGGGATGAAAGATTGATTTCAGCATATACCAAAATCAAAGTATCTATCGCTTTGGGGAATACCGAAACAATAAATAAGCGATACCAATAATACTCAAACTATTCACTACGATAATTTCTTAGTAGATCGCACCGTATTGATTCTATTGATTGGGTCAAAATGAGCCAATCGGGAATAGAAGGAATGATAGGAAAATCAGCCTAAAACTAGGGATAAAATAGGGGTACAAAATAGGGCGGCTTTGATGTCTAAAACCTGTGTTCCGTGATACCCAATACGTGTAACAGGTATATAAGGGCCATGTCTGTACTTTTGATCATTTTATATACTTGGACTATGTTACTACATCAAAAAAATGCTGTTACCACATCAAAACCTGTAATAGTGATTTCCTGTTACCACATCAAAATATGAACCTTATGCCATGTTTCGATTTAAATTTTTTATGTAGGACTTTGGCTAAATCCCTTAATAATTTTATCCTGGCACATTCACCCGATTTTCAATAATCCAATACACACCCAAACATGGCATAAGCCAATCAATCTCCCATTTTTTTGGGGAGATGATCCAAGCCCCAGTGATCGACCACAATCAATGACAATGACCCTCAAAATGAGTGCCGTTATGATTCCAAGTCTTATCAGATCCCAATGTTAGGTTTTGTGAGGTTTAAAAATATGACAGCGTAATTTTGCGCTGTCATTCCCTAGATTCTGGATAATCTGCTGATCGTTAATGCCGAACTCGTCTATCAAAAATAGTCCGCGTTCTAGGATCAAGCCGTTCTTGATCATATTTAGCTTTTAGTCTCCGTTTTATAATATCTCTTGTTATCTCGTAGAACATCCCATCACGACTGGAATATTCGATCTGATATTCCATAGCTACATTATAAATTTCATCAACTGGCACTTGTAAGTGCTGAGAATAAAACTCAACCATATCCCTGCTAATTTCTCCATTACCACCCCGCTCTATATTTGAGATAAAACTACCACTGCACCGAAGGCTCTGGCCTAATTCGGTTTGTGTTATTTTCCTGCCTTCTCGAATACCAGCTAAAACAGCACCTAAATAATGATTTAAGATGTTCATAATTATTTCCTTTGAATGTATTGAAAACAGCCTACTAAATTTTTATGGCTAATTGGATGTAAAAAAATACATACTTATAATTAACTGAAAATTAATGAATTATTTTTTATTTTTTTTAGATAGTTGTGTTTTTCCGGTATAGTTTATTTCCCTAGTATGCCCCTATACCGCCGTCTACTTGGTAAAATTTCCTAGGCTTTCCGTTCTGTAACTTATTGTTTTCAAAGCAAAGCGCAAAATTGCGTTCACGAAATTTCTGAGAGCATCTTAATTTCCCAATACGTTGTCTATTTATTCAGTTGTCATGATAGATGAATCTGCATGGTCATCTTGGCCATGCAGCTATTAGGTTGGTGTTGGCCAGGTGGTATTCCTTTCCACTACACTTAAAGTTTAGTTAGCATTTCGAGGGTTTCGGATCGGGACCATTTCCCCCACTGAGGGATATGAGTAATCTTGCTCGCGTTTTAAATGTGACCAAGTGACTTGCTCTACCATTTGGCCAGCCAAGTTAATTCAGCATTTGAATTGCGGATTTAAAATCTGAAATTCTACTGACCATCTTAAAGATGGTTAGTATGGATTTGGGCTCCACCAAAAAGTGGAAGTTAAAAAGGGCTGTCAAAAATGACGTGCAGCATAAGCTCCTCTTTTTTGAGGAGCTTTATTGCAAAGGGTGATATTTAAAATTCACCCCATACCTGCGCCACCGCCTGGTGGATCAGAGCGAAAAGGTACTAATATAATAGCTGGGCCATATTGAGATAATTAATGAAAGTAAAGGTTCCTACACATGAAGACTATCGCAGCCATACTGGTCTTCATTATCGCAATTTATGGGCATCAATAGATGATGGATGGATTTGTCCTGCGTGTGGGCGCAATAAATTTCAAATCATGAAATGGACTCTAAGATTTCCTGCTTCTCCGCACAAATTCATGGACTGGGTTGCTGCTTTACATAAGCATCATGATCACTCTGTTGCTCCCTTTGAGAATGGCCAGCACCGATTCTCTGAAACTTTAATATGTGGTCAGTGTAATGCTGCTGATGGAGCTGCGAAGAGAAAATTAGGATTGCCATCTAACTTCTCATCTTCTCCACAAGAAATGCGAACTTTTATTCAAGCAACACCACATGGCAAGCATACAATTAACTTTGATTTGGCCTCTAAAATTTATCAATCACTCTCTGCTAGTATTGCTGAATAAGCTAAGGATTTTTTTGCTTTTAACACCCGATGAACACTCGTTGTACCAACGCCATTGGCGGGTATGTTATTATTGTCTAATCGTTCAGGGGTGGGCGAAGTGCATGCTGGTGGATAACAACACCGGATCTGAATCTAGTTCGGACTTGCACACAGAATGCCAGGGTCATGTCTGGCATTTTTTTCGCCTATGAAAAATAATGATCTATATATGCCCCACCCATCGAAACATCCTATAGCAACGCCGTATATGTAGATATTTGCTCGGGTTTTAGATTATGCTCAAGAGGTTTACTTGGTAGACATCCACCCCATGTCACCAATAGACAGATGTTTACACCCCTGAAATTAGAAGATTAAGACATGACAACACAGCTTTCCGTGATAGAAGTTGCCGAACTGTATGGCTTCAATAGACAGACAGTTTACAAGCGCATTAATAAGGGCGAATTATCCAAGAACTCAGATGGCAAAATAGACCTTGCTGAAGCAATCCGGGTATTTGGTGAGCCAGCATCAAGAAACAAGCCTGTTACATCGATAAATCCAGAAGATACAGTGCCTTCCTTGGAGGTAGACATGCTCAGGGAGCAGGTAGACATTCTTCGAGAGCAGTTACGCTTATCTATGGATCGTGAGCGATTGGCCAAGGATAGGGAAGAAGTAGCACTGGATCGTGAGCAGTTTTATCAAAATCAAATTGAGATGATGCAACGCCTACTTATGGCACCAAAGCCATCTGAAGAACCTGTACCGGTACCAGATACGCCGTCTGCTCAAAATGATGTCCAGCCAAGTGAGGATGTAACACCTAAGGCTGAGTCGACATCGCCCGTAGACAAAGATTTACATGGAGTTACACCAGATACCGCGGCACAAAATAAGTCTGATGACAGGGGAGCACCTAAAAAAGGGTTCTGGTCTAGCCTGTTCCAATGACAACTTTAGTTTACAATGAAAAATTAAATTGTTAATATATTCTGGTAGCCCTATAGAACTGGTGATTTAGTTCATAAGACCATAACCCACGGAGCGTTATTGGTTAGTATCTATAGGCAGAGATATAAGAACCGGTCAGAAATGATCGGTTCTTTTTTTATGCCAGCACGAAAATTCACGAATACCATCATGAGATGCAAGATGCAGTAACCGCTGGTAAGAAGTGGTACTAATGTAATGTTCTGCCGTATCCTCAGAAACCCAGGAGAGCAGCTGCACACTATTACGGATCTCCCTATTCAAACGCTTGATCACTTCATCCTGGTTCGATGGTTCTTTCACTAAAATTCTACCGGTACCATTTTCAATCACAGCACTAAACTTCCACACTGGTTCCAGGTGGGCAAGTCTATTTCTCCACTTACATGTGAACTTGACCCTCTCAACAATAAGAGCATGCTGACTGTGATTCATTTTTCGCATATTTGGGAAAATTAAGGGGAATAGCTTATTCCAATCTATAAAGCTGCCATCCTTGTACCACTTAGCTGTTATTACATAAGGCCACTTACCAAACTCAAGCTTAGATACCACAACCTGAGGAGGACGATTTAAACACCCACCACCTTTGTTATGAGTGATTTTTCGAAAGCCTCTGCCAGTCTCATTAAAAACAGGTTCATCCTTCCGATCTAACCGGGTAGAGCCATTCTTATTTTTTTCATAGAAATCGATGTGCTCATACCAGGAGAAATTGTCATTAATAACGCCGTCATTCAATTTTGAAGAAACTTCCCGACTTAAGGCATCGTGAATACTATTCCTTAGGCATACCTCAATACTGCCAAGCAGGATATAAAGCTCAGATGCCAATGCCTGATTCCAGAAGTAGTAATGAATGCAATCTTGTTCACTGGAGCACCCAAAGAAGGTTACATACGAAGATAAACGTGGAGAGCTAATTGATTTAATTACGCCATGCTTGGTCATTTTTCCCGATTTCTTCCCTCTATCAATTCACTCATGTTAAATCAATTTAATTGATAATTTTGGCTATAATTCATACTTTCTATTGGCAAAATATACCAATATCAGCGCAGATAGATGCTCTTTCAGGAAAAGCCCAGTGATGTAGCCGATTGTCTACGGCGTTACATGATTTAAATACTTATATATCAATAGCTTAAAAATTGCATTTCGTATAATACTAATTATGTTAAACGACTTGTTCAAGCTATATACTTGTATATATCCAGCCGCAACTAAAAGAGCACTTATGCCAAACGTAAACCGCGCCGTTATCATGGGAATCCTAGGCAAGGATCCAGAAGTAAAAACATTTGATAATGGATCTTCTATTGCTTCCTTCAGTGTGGCCACATCTGAATTCTGGAAAGACAAGAATACCGGTGAGCGTAGAGAGCTGACTGAATGGCACCGGATTGTAGTTCAGGGCCGGCTGGTGGATGTGGCATCCAAGTACCTAAAGAAAGGTGGCAAGGTTTATATCGAGGGATCTCTGCACACACGAAAATGGAAGGACAGTAAAGGAAATGATCGTGAGACTGTGGAAATTAAGGCGAGAGAATTGCAGCTACTCTAATAATCAAAATTTGATTTTAATAATTAATAATATAAAGCCCATTTATTGGGCTTTTTAATACCCTATAAAAATGAAACATATAATCCATAATTAATAATAATCCTTATTATTTTCAATCTATTTTTATAGAGACATGCAAAATAACAGAGATTATGTTAACCAAAAAATTGGAAACAGATTACTACTATAATCTGTTTCAAATTATACACAGGTAAGTCTCTGGTACTGTATTTCTGGAATTAACATAACGTATTCTCCGGTAGGCAGCATACTAAAGATTACTTATATAATCTTTAGTTCCCTGTATTTTTACCCCCCTACCCCACTATTAAAATAAATATTTTCCAGTCCTCTGCAGACCAACATGTAACTCTGTGCCTACCCGATACACCAGATTAGACACACATTTGTACCTCAGTGTATCTCTGTGTTTGGAAATGCTTATAAATAAAGCAAAACACCTGTGACCACCATGCCTACGGCGTTGTAACGTAATGACAAAGTAGTGACAGGGGTTTACGTAATAGTAGACAGGCCACTCCCCCACATACTGCATATAACTATTATTATGTGCAGTACCTATAAAAATCCTATAAAAACAATACTCCCCCATATACTGCATATAATTACTATTATGTGTAGTGCCCTAAGGAGAACATTAATTGCTAACCATGTTAATAATCTATTTTAATAAGGATGATCTTCAAAGTATTTTCGCTGATTCAACCATTCAGCTTGAACTCTATAGAATTTATCTTCAGTCTTTAATATTGGCGCAGTAATTTCATCAAGCTCCCACTCCGGGGAAGTTAATGTATAAAAGACGCTCTTATATTCTGGTGCACCAAATAATCCCTGAAAGATTCTTTCGCCATATTGACTCTCAAGCAGGATATGAATTGCAGCTACGGCGTCCAGTAAATGCTTAAGATTTGCATGAGGTATATTATCGCTTCTATTATGCTTTACTTGATTATAGGCATAGTACCAAGGGATCGATGCAGTAGATCTGCTTTCATCCCAGTCCTTAAATGGTGTAAATATTCCTAAACTCGAATACTGGGTAAGTTCGACCTCATATAGATTAAGCTTTAATACATCTCTGCAGCGGACATAGTCCACAGTGCTATATCTGCCTTTTTCCGGATAGCCATTTTCAGTCAATACCTTAAGCAATAGATATTCAACCTCGGTGCATGCCAGGATCAGCAGCTCCCTTATCTTATGACCATAAGTTTTTAGGTTAAGTTCAACTGGCTCAATAAAGTTAAATAAGTTATCAAGGCTCGACTGTATGTTCTGATAGGCTCTCATATCCTGCAAGAAGTTAGGATCAAAGGGGTTAAACTCAATATTCTTACGAAAAATTCTAGGGTAATAGGATCCCGGATATTTAATCCGATGGAGCTGCACCACATTAGGATTTATGGGTGCTTTTCTTGATAAGAAATAGTTAATAGCTTTCGGTGTTATCTGCTCAGGATCTCCTTCTTCCATACCAATTGCAAAGAGTCGACTCCATGTATGCCATGAAGAAATATCATCAGTGGTCAAAATGGTGGACCCTGAAGCAGGGTAAACGATATAGTGGACTTTATCGCCGTCCCTTTGGAAGAATCCAAGATCTCCGCTTTCATTGCGAAAAACTATTAATTCCTTATCGTTGCCACAAGATTCACTCATCCTCAAATCCATTTTCTAAAAATAAAATTTATGCTTATTTAAACACATTTAAGCAACATGCTTAGGCTATTCAGATAGCTCATTGGTATTAGCTTTTTTTTGCACAACCACACTGTGTGAGCATGCTATTGCCTGTTGGTCACCCTGCTTTTTTGAAAACTAGACTTGCTAAAAAAGATGTACACATGACCCCTTTTCTCTATAGAAAAGTGTACACATGACTCTATTTTCCTATAGAAATACAGGAAAGAATTTACTCTACTGGGTACATTGGATGTAGCTGCATTTCATGTGCCTACATTTCATGCTATGAGTTACCATCTACTCATTCACGATCCTATAGACCATGTGAAATATACCCTCATCCGGTCCATCATTGGCACTTGGCCTGATTACCTCTACCTGCTGCAACCTGACATTGCCATTTTCTATGCCTGATACCAAATGATTCAGCTCTAATTTATTGATGACATCCAGCTCAAATTGATTGACGACGTTATTCGCTACATGGACCTGCTCTGAGTTAAATTTCAGGTCACTATATTCCTGCATCAGGTTCAGAGATTCAGACTCAATTTGGTAGTAATGCGACTCACCAACCAAATCCAAAAGATGTACAGATGACCTGTTTCTTGTATATAAGTATACGGCCATGTGTACACTTTTCTCTGAATTGCGTTTCCGCTTAGCGTTGAGTCCCATATGCTTCAGAATGTCATTTAGTTCCTTCGCTGGGGTCTTACTAGGCTTATAGTTTTCTGCGCCAAAATAACGAGGAATAGCGCCAATTGATACCAGTAGAAAACGGTACTTATAAACCCGGTCAATAATTTCTTGCGCACACTGCTTGTAGAAGATCGACCCAGGTGCAAATTCAATACCATCAAATACGATTGAATATATCTTGCTGAGTGCCTTTCTATAGCTTCTGGATGTAATGTCCTTCTGGTTATCATTTAGAGACTTATAGCGGCCTATTGCTGCACTGAATCGCACAACCTTGCCCGGGCTTACCTGAAGATCTCTATCGGTCAGCATATGATCTGCTGTATACCCTAGTGATTTTTTAATATGCCAGGCCTCCAGTTCAATCAGTTCTCGTTCATCTAGAAAGGTCTTTAACTTCAGGTTCTCTGCCATGGCATCCGAAATAGGACACGCCGTCTTTAAGGCATTCAGGCGCTCTTCACTGATTTCTTCCTTTGCCTGCTTCAGGTTTTCTTTGTAATCCACCAGAAATTCATAATCCTCTGCAGATGGTTCATACCTGCAGATCTCGAACTGCTTTGAATTGAGTATCCATAACAGGCCATTAGCAAAGTTAGATATCGCTTTATACCGGCTTTCGATCATATTGGTGCGCAATTTAGAGAATTCCGTAATTTCGGCCTCTTTACCGTCCTCAAGGACACTGGCTTGCTGTCTACCCATAAGTAGGCGCGATGCCTTAATCTCTGTTTTTTGTTTCTGATTCAGGAATAGATGAAACTCTTTGCAACGGCGCACACGTCCGATCATCTGGTATGCGTCAGTAGGTTTAATGGTTCCACCGGAGAAGAATCCAGCCACCATGTCAAAGTGATCATGCTCAATTGATAAGCCAGAGCTAATTACGCTACTGGCAATAATCACATTATATTTCTTAGACTCTTCACCCGGATTGCTTAGGAATGCCGCCTGATCCTTCATTCCTTGGTTGGGTCCAGTAATAGCCAGATGTCTAATATCATCATAGTGACTCAATGCACGTGACAGCTCGTTCACTTTGTCCTTGGTATCACATGTAATCCAGATGTTCTGATTGTCTACCATGATCCTGGACAGAATATGCCTAAATAGCTCAGCATCAGAATTATGTATGCACACCTTCTTGCCTTCATTCTTTGGCTTGATCTGGACGAAATTGAACTTCTCTCCAGGGCGGCAACGTTCAATAAATTTCAGCGTACGCTCGTTAATATTGGCATCTGCCACAATTAAGCATTCTGCCTTGGCCACAATTTCACAGAGAAGATCATGTACCAGTCTGGCATCTGTGTGATGGAACATATCATCAGTAGTAAACGCCTCGAGCACCTGTGAAATCTCATCGATAAACACATATTTGTTGCGCCGTATGAAGTCCCTGAAATGTTCATAGTTGATACTTGGTAGACATACAGATAATGCATCTTGTGAGCTTTGCCATTGATTAAATCGGCCCTGCTTGATTGCTTTTTTTACTGCCTGCTTCTCATCTTCATAATGATCAGTCTTAAGTCTTTCACTCATTTCACGGATAAGGCTGCGCAGGTGAGCAATAGACAGGAACGTATGTCTATGACTGTAGCACCAGCGTCTAAAAGGGAAGCCTACACGCTGGGTTTTCCCAGATCCGGTAGGGGCTTGAATGATGTAAACGCCTTTGTAGTAACGCTCTTCCCTGTATGGCACCTGAGTTACATTCTGCATGTCTACCGGTGTAAAGGCTGTATTTCTGGTTACCCAGTCATAATCACGTAGTTTGAGCTGATCCAGACTATCAATGACTTGAAGACGATGCCGGTTCAATTTTTTTGGCGGTACCCATACTTCGGATAATGCAGTTTTCTCATTACATTCCAGGATGTAATTTACCTTTGTGATAATGCTATCTAGTGTAGCCGGATGTAGCCTGCCAGCTGTGGCCAAATCAATAGATTCTCTCAGGTCCCATATGCTCATCTGATATGGGATAGACTTAATGCATTTAATCGCATAGCTATGTGCCAGATCAGCACACCTCATTGGGTTCATTTCACTAGACATGAGCTGAAGGATTTTATCTGCTGATTGATCTACAGCGATAGGCTTCAGCTGTTTCCATGCATCCAGTACAGGTAGATCCGTTACTGGTGGGGATGAAAGGATCTCATTAATCTGATCCTTATCCAGATCTGCAAAGTCTGCACCTGGCTTAGGTGGCATATAGAATTTTGAACCAGTCTCTATGGCTACCTTATGCCCCTTACCGCGAGCAGTAATTTGCTGCTTAGTCAGCAAGACTTTCTTTGTCAGATCCTCATTACGATCTACGGCGTTATCATTATCGGCAATGATGAAATCACCAGGCTTGGCCAGTTTGCCAAAAACCTCTTTGATCTTATCTGCAGTAAAGCACACTACCACTCTTTGACCCGTTGCGTGATGAAATGCTAGACCTGTTTTATAGCCCTCACAGAAAGCAGAAGGCAGTTTTCCATCTATTACAAAGTGGTAATTCGTAGACTGTGCACCGGCCAGTGGACGCTTACCCTCAAGAGTGATGAATTGTAAGCTTACGATCTCATTAGTATTAAGGTCATGTAGTGGGATAATCAGGGGGTCTACAAAGTATTGCTTCCCACTGGTTTTCACATGACCAAGACGGCGTGCTCCAATCGGCTTGATCCACGCCGTCTTAGGGTTACTTTGCAGGTATGGATGCTCATCACAATCAGCAGCTCTATTCCAGATCTGCTGAGCCTCATTCTTTTTTAGGGCATAGCTTTGCTGTTTTTTTAGTTCTTCCTGCTGCTTGGCCAGTTCCGCTTTGCGGCGGCGCTCTTCAACTTCCTCACGTGTAGGTGCCTTATTTTTATCCCAATCTGGATTAAAAGCTCCGCTGGTCCCAGTGGCATGGTCATAATAGAAATACGTGCCATCCGCTTTGAGTCTTACAGACGTAGAAGTGTTTTTCGAATTTTTCCCAATTGATGGGATTCGATATTCTGTCTCAGGGGAAAGATAGGCTGGTAGCCGATCTGTGTTGTACCCCATATCGTTTAAAAAATGATGGACGGTTTTTAACAACATGTTATAATTGATTCCGGATTTAGGGCCCCGCAACTAGACTTTGGACGGTTATAGTTGCGGGGCTTTTCTATTTCTAAATATCTTAAATTTCTTTAAGTTCCCTTTATTCCCAATAAAAACGCAAAAACCCCGCTTAATAAGCAGGGTCATTGGATGCATTCAACTGTTTTGTTTTATTCGCTTCAATGAAGTCTTTTACATCGCTGTATTGCCAGCCGTAAATTATTCCGAAGCGTTTTGCTTTGGGTATTTTCCCTTTTTTAGCAAGTCTCTGCACCTGGCGAATATGTAGCCCAGTTTCCCCAGAGATGAACGAAGTTCCGACAATATTAGTTGGGTCGGTAGCAGGATTACTGTCTTGTTCACAATTGCTTTCATATTTTTGTTGCATAGATGTGTCCCATCAACACACCAAATATCAAGCGATTCCAAGCAATAAGAAGCAACTAAACGCGACTATAAGCAACTTTATACAACTTTTTTACCCAATTGGAGTGTTAAAAAAGTTTCATTCACTATAAAATCACGGTACATCACTTACTATACTGCTCTGAACTACTCCTTTTTTGGTGTTATCTATCCTTCTCGAATAGATGGTTTAGTTAAGTGCTGGGAATCAAAGGCCTGTCACAACCATGATCCCAAACGTTAATGTTTTCATTGACACCTAAAAAGCCTCGTTAAATGCAAACTTCGACCTTCGCATTTCTCGGGGCTTTTTAACGTCTGGATTTCTCAAAAACCACATCAAAGCGCGGTATTAAAAAATTCATTGGTTTGGGTCGCTAATCCGACATTTTCAATTAAAAAAAATGAAATGGCAACATTTATCAGGGCGGTTTATGGTTCCACGCGTCAACCACTGGCTGATTTTAAGTATTTAAAAGCAATTTCTAGTGTTTTCACTAAGAAGCTTTCGTTATTTTACTGACCAGCCAGTGCGGCAATTTATTGCGTCTTACTGTGAAATATTGCTTAATATTGTTTATTGTTGCAAAAAGCCTAAGCAGAAATATATCGACGTTCTAAATGCACGCTCCCCTATATACTGCTCACATTCTTTTTCTCTATTTCTTATATGTTGTGTGTTGTTTATTCAAATATCTAATAAGCAGCTAGTTTTTACCCATTTAATGAATGTTTTTTCCGGAAATTAAGCCTTACTCCACATCATTCGATTGAAGTATCTATAATTCACCGGGAATGGAGAAGTATACATATGAACAAGCTATTGGACTCACAAGTACGCGCTCAACAAAAATATAGGGATAAAACCCGTAACGTTGCTGTGACTTTCAACCTCCAAGATGAGGAAGAGTCTGCGATCCTGGAATATCTCGAGAAAACATGCGAAGAGCAAGGAACCAAGAAAGCTTCATATATTAAAAGGCTGATCGCTTCTGACATGGAATCTAAAAAATAAAACAATATCTATCAAAAGCTTAGTATTTATTTAAGCACAAATCTCTTAATTATTATCGTTAAATGTTGCATATACGCGTATATATGAGCTAGTATCACTCCTGTTATATACGCGTACATATGTACAGAGGACGATATGATTACTTTTAATAACGGCGCTGATCTTGTGGCAATCGCTACGAGTCTAAATCAAGTGGATACGCAGATTGGTTTTATGCATGACACGTTAAATCGTGCTGTGAATAGCTACCAGCGTCATGAACTGGCTGAATCTAAACTGTCAGCTATGCTTGAGACATCTGTGTACCTTACCCAGAAAACTTTACACCTCCTGGAAGGCATCAACCCTTTCACCACTACCAAAATCCTTTCAAGATCCATTGCTGTTATCTATGGCGTTTTATTCCAGCTGGAAGAATCTAAACGCATGGACACCAGCCGCAATGAGTTGCTAAGTGTTCTTCAAGCCCTTCTTTTTATCATTACTGATGTGCGCGCTACCGTTGCCAATATCAATCGCTTGGCCAATGGTCATGAAATGGAGTTTGCAGCGTGAGTAATGTAGTTAGCAAAACAGATGTTCTTGATGATCTTCATGCAAATATTGAGCGCTTTGCCTGGTTAAACGTTCTCATTGGCCAAGTTCGCAAAGAACTTAAAGAAGGGTCCCCTTGGTCCATAACTACGGCTAAAAAATTAGCTGATATTGCCCATTACTTAAGTGATGACTACGCGAACTGTTTGGATCTTGCTCGCGAAGACCTTGAAGCAGAACTGACCATTGGAGGTCAGCAAAATGTCTAAGCGCTTAACAAAGCTGGATCGCATGTCTCAAGAAGAAAAGGATTCAATCACCCAGTCATTCTGGAATGCTCCTGACGAGGCTGTTTTTCCTCCTGAGGATGTTGCTGTGGTTTTTAATATCTCCCTTTCCTGGCTACAAGCCAAGCGCTGCAAAGGTGATGGCATTCCATTTTACAAGCCTGAAGGCACTCGGAAGGTTTTGTATGCCAAGAAGGATCTTCTTGCGTACTTCAATAAAGGATAGGCGCCGTAGTTTACCGGTCGAAGGGTAAATTTTAGAACGGCTTAAAAATAAATTGGTACTGACGCAAAACACTTAATGACAGGCAAGTGGATCGGTACTCAGACAAATGGTATGGGTTTAAAAATGACAAATGATTCTTCAGCACAGGCATTAGATCTGGAACTTTTCTCTAAAAATCAAGACAAGGCAGTAGACCTTCTGCATAAGTGCACATTGCGCATGGATCTGGCCAAGTCATTTGCTTTGCGTACAGCGATCAGCATTGATGAGAACAATATCCCTAAAGAGGAAATCATTCCTATGGGTGTGGCTCTTCAGGGCTTCCTCCAAGATATTATCGCAAAAATAGAAAATGCCCAGAAACTCACAGAAGTGGACATGAACAAAACATGTCAAAGCATTCAGGGAATTATGCTCTGCCTTCGAGAAACACTGAGAGACATGAATTTAAGTAAGTCTCACACGAGCAACATCTTCTTCTTAGTGGAAGATGCGATGGAAATATTTTCAGAAGATGTGGATGCTTTAAATATGGAAGTTGAGGAGTCCAAGGATCGCATTCTGGATGCATACCGGGTAAGCAAGGCTGACACTAAAAAAATAACAGCGGGGCCAGGTCTAAAACAAGCTGCCAATGAAGCGGTGAACGCTGCATGACACTCCTGGCGGTATTTCCTAATGGCTTTACCGCCCAACTTACAATCATAAGATCCCCATTCAATCTATTTCGTGCCCAGGCAGACAATTTTATCTACTGGGATGAAATGGGAGAGCGTCAGCATATTTGCACCCAGTCAGTTGAGAGCTGGGCCAATATCAACGGCGTAAAGATATTAGGTTCTAAGTTTGGCTATGTAGAGCATCTCCGATCAAGCCACCAGGTTCAGGTCCATCAGTCCAATGCTAATGGAATGGTCATACAAGTAAGAAAAAGAGTGCAATCAAATGACTCTAACTGAAGTGCGTAATGCATTAATCCTAATGGCTCAAAGGCAAAAACGTCCGCCGTATGAGATTTATATCGCCAAGGAAGTTTACTTGGCCATTAAGGACGGTACGAATCATCCACTTAAAGCTGCAGTCCTGAGTACAAATCAAGAGCCTACGCTATTGAGTGAAGGTAGAGGCTATTCAGATCCCACTGCACTCTATCTGGACAACTGGTTAAGTGCGAAAAGTACCCGAAAAAGCTATTTGCTTGGGAAATTAAAAATTAAGCCTGAATTTTTATTCAATTTGAGATTTGGGCTAATCCAGGTAACACACCCGATATGGACAGAGGTCGAAGCTGCCATTCGGGAATTCAAGGACTAGGGCGCCTTAAAGCTCTATTCAACTTTTACAATAATTCAAGGATACAACCATGACAGGCCAAGAATTCCTTAAAAAACGCGGTTTGAATAAAACCGTCATCTTCCTGAGCTGCATGCGGTCTCAAGAGACATCACATGTTCACGGTGAGAATGGTACTGAATATAAGCAAGGTCCTAATGGCCGCGCTCTTATGCTTTGCTGCGATAAGTGGGTCGAATCTGGGCGAGTTAATAGCCAGCTTGAAACAGATCCGCACATGGTCAGTGTGGCGTCGATCCGGGCAGCTGTTAAACGTGAGCGCATGAACAATGGCCATACACGCCAGTACAGCCTGCTTACTCCACCTGCAGGAAATGGAGAGTTAAGCCATGATTAAAACCAAGAAGGCAGAGCGCCTTATCCATGCAGCTGGCGGGCTTAAGCAGGCAAAACTTATTCTGGCCAACGTACCAGACAAGACTGCTTTTTTCTATCAGCTGCAAATTGGCCTATATGCACGCACAGGTATTGCGCCTCAAGGAGTAGTGACTTCGGTATTTCTAGGCGGAAAGTGGGTGATCTGGGGCAATCCATATGACCTAATAAAACTTAGTGAATTGCGCAGAGCTGCAATATTGCTTGAAAAGGCTAATGTGCTTGATGAGGCCTGTAACGATAGCCAGATAGATATCAAGCTGCATATGGCACTGCAGAAGTTCACCATGGGTGATTACGTTGTATATCTGGATCTAATGGATACAGATGACCTGCTTAAAATAATCGAGATACATAACCACCCAGTCAATGGGATTGGCTATGTAGTTATCACTCATACAGGCCTAAAAAGAAAGATACCAGAAGGCTCAATTCGCAAGGCAATGTCTCAGGAAAGACTTATTAAAAAGCGGATAAACCACATCGATGAGGCCTTAACCGTTTCTGAGGTTGAATTCATCCGGAGACATGTCCATGCCTAAGAACAGCCTCCCTAAAACCCAAACGCAAGTATGGCTTGAGGCCATTACTCAAGATCCAGACCGCTGCCATTATTTCACCGTGGCTAATGCCAGTGACAACTCTTCCACCAAAGGAAAATTTGGTACTTGGGATGCGCCGTTTTTCAGCATGGAAGAGGCTGAGCAATTCAAATCACTCATGCAGATCCGTTACTCAGATGCACGGCTTGTTATTGGTAGGGGTGAAATCTGTTCATCAGATGCATTCAGTCAGTGCCGGAATCGTTTCTGGAC
Source organism: Acinetobacter lwoffii (assembly GCF_024129855.1). GTDB lineage: Bacteria > Pseudomonadota > Gammaproteobacteria > Pseudomonadales > Moraxellaceae > Acinetobacter > Acinetobacter lwoffii_L. Next base: position 284,375 of record NZ_JAMXXC010000001.1, on the reverse strand, counting down.
ACTATGGACAAGGAAACATAAGCAGCGCATCCAGATGCTCTCAAAACAGCAATCTGGGGCTACGGCGTGACCAAGAAAGATTACTTGCCGGGCTATGACGAAGACAAGGTTATTCGCTTTGGCCAGAAAATTGGGGCTGAAGTTGCTTTTATTTTGAATGGCAGTCTCCGCAATTATTACAAAAAAGGCAGCAAGGACAGCAAGTTCTGTTGCCTGACCTTCACGCAGCACAACAATGGCCGCCCTTTACGCTGGGAAAGTGCAAATGAGCATCACTGGAATCGTGTGGTGAGCTTTTATAAAAGTCTTGGCCATGCTGTTGAGTTGATTGAAATACCAGAATTGCAGGAACAAGAATGAAGAAGAGTACTGCTAAATATGGCGATCTATTCAATGTGGGTGAGATGGTCATCAATCGCGAGACAGGAAAAGCCAAGATTGTTCGGCATGTCAAATTTTGCCAAAAAGGCGAAATGCTGCTGGGTTTTGGAAAGGTTCCTCTCGGACTTGTACCTGCGGCGGAATATCGAAAATACGATACATCCTCTTAATGAAAATAGAAAAATCTAAAGCTTGGAGAATATTGTGGTTATCACATTAAGTCAGGTTAAAAATACTTTACAGGCTCATGCACAAAACACTAAAAGGCCTGAATACACAAACTATGCGATCAGATCAGTCCATTCTGCGATTCTAGGCGGGATAGATCACCCCTTAATGGATTTGGTCATCCAGGGTCAAAGTGATGCTGGGGCATCAGCAGGGAAAAAGAAGGCATATGCCGCCAAAGTTGATTTGTCTTCAAGACTGGTAAGAAATCGAATTGCTGCGGAAGAAACATTGGCCATTGGCGAAAACAGTTTTGTAGGTGAATGTAAAAAGCATGGTTATGCCAAGTTTTATGTATACGAAGGACGCGGGTATGCATGTGCAACCTGCAAGAAAAATGCCCAGGTGCTGCCATGAGTATTCAGTGTCCAGCAACCATGTGCCCATTGATTGCACCGAATGGCTCTCCTTGGACCGGTGATAAGGGCGCCGTCTGCCCAGAGAAGTACGGTTTTGATCGTGGCACCTCGTGCCCACATTGGGATATGTGCAAAGACAGTGGCGGGCTGAGCGGTGTGGATGAGGCACTGGCTGGCCATACGCTGGTGATTGGTCCCAATAAGCCAAAACGCCAAAACATAGGCCCATCAAAATCATATGACTGCCCTAAGGCTGAGTTTTGCTCATGGCAGAAACAATCGCCTACCAACCTATGCGGACCAAGGCAGGCGCTTAAAGAAGGGATCGATCCACGTGTTTGCTTATTTTAGGAGTTAAAAATTGGCTGAATTTATAAGTGTGAGTGAAAAACGCCGTCTATTGGAAAACCTCGAGGTTTTAATCAAAGCACCTGGCAAAGCAGATGAAAATACTTTTACCCACTTCTTTGAGGATTTAAACAAATTGTTCTCTGATGTTCTCCAGGAAGATGTGCGGATTGCTCTTATCAAAAACAAAGGAGGTAAATGATCATGTCAGATAGAAAAATTATTGCGTTTGAGAAGCCACTCAATAGCCCTGATGTCATTAAGCTGGATATGGATAAGGAAGTTGATGTAAAGCTCACTATTGGTGATCTGGTCAATATTTATGATGCCTTATCTCAGGTAGCAGCCAACATGAATGATAAGGAATTTATAAATATCTCCTGCACGCTGGATGCTATTACCGAAGCTATTCAGAATGGCGCACTATAGGGCTACGCATCAAAAAGAAAGTAATTGATAAGACACAGCTTTATTAAAAAGACTGATCAGGTCGAAGGATTGGTCAATTAACCGTTAAACAGCCGTTCAACCACCGTTGGACGGTTATTACTACCAGTGACAGGCGAGAAAATGACAGAAGATGAAATTGCAGCAATACTCAAAGCAGATGGATGGATCTCACTGGGAGAGCAACTACCACCCTTAAACAATATATTTAAGGTCGATAAACCTATTCCGTTCACTACAAAAGGATCTGATTGCAACGGCGCATTCATATGCAATCACGAAGAGTTTCTTCCTGGTGATGAGGACATTTTGAAAGAAATGGGAGTCACCCACTGGATGGCATGTGAGACATGGGAATTACTAACTGGTTCACTAAATAATTAATTTCAATTAAAAATTCAATTCCGCATTTAGAATGTGGAATTGATAATTTTAATTTTTACAGGATAAGAAGCATATGGGGATTAAATACTGTAAATCGTGTAAAAAGCCAATGAGGCCTACCGATACACATTGCAAATCATGCGGCAAGGAATACAAGAATAGCCCTGTGATAATTGTAGTTATTGCTGCAGTAATTATTGCTATTGGCATTGCGGCATATTTTCTTATCAGCAATAAGGATCCAAGCGCCGTGGTTACGCAAGAAATTCTTGTGAAGCAGGAGCAATCTCCTTGGAAGTATTTATCCGATAGAGATCCTATTTCAGGTGCCACTACCTATGCCGCAATCACTCAATTTGTTAATTATGATACCCGCCAGCCAGTAGAAGGGAATTTTACACTCGCATGCAATGGGCATCGTGATACAGATCTTATTATTGCTATTACATCTAGTGTGCCAGTCAGCACAGATGGTTTTGACTCTATTGGACCTACTGGCAGATATACCGTAAAAGTTGATGATAATCCGCCTATCCACGGCGTTACATCAATGGCCACACACAATACAGTACTGGTATTAACACAGGATCAGTCTGAAAAAATAACACCCCAATTGTCTGAAGCAAAGAAAATCTTGGTTCAGGTATCTAATGTTTCGGATCAGCTGGTTGATTATGAGGCTGACTTAACTGGTGCTTCGAAGACTATAGCTAAACTAAGAGGTGATTGCTTCCCAACGCCTAAATCCGGCGTATAGCAGTTAACTGAACGCACTAATAACGAGATGAGAGAAATGAACGAAAAAGTAAAATTTATCCCAATTGAAACGGCACTTGAGCTACTTGAAGAACAAATCAATCAGCGTAATTTACACTCAATGAAAGAGGCTTCGGACACTTTGGGCAAGCTCTCAGAAATTTGTGATAACTTGGCAGCATTAGGGGTCTTGATTGATAGCCTACCAATTACTCAAGAGCAATATGACCAGGTTAAGGCATCGTACGAAGCCACCCTTGATATAATTAACCAATGGGTGCCAGAAGAAGTAGAGAAATCAAAAAAGGCACAGTTTCAATTAAATTTGAACCTGGATTCAGGCATTGAAAGAGCCGATACCAACGGCAGTATTCAATAAACAAAAAAGGGGCAATTAAGCCCCTTCTTGGTATCTTGTAAGCCCCTTACAACTCACCATCTAACTTTTTCTTTTGCAGGAATATTATCAGGTCCTTGTGTGTCACCATACCAATTACTTTGGTCGAATAATTGTTCATGTTCTCACTAATAAGAGCACCAACTTCCTTAAAATCCTCCTGATATGAGCCATATTCTGGCAGCTCAAGTGAAATATCAAAGCTTGGGAAAATCATATCTTCAAAGGTAGGCCTAAATTCTTCTAAGAATTCATCTGCCAGTGATTGTGGAAGGCCTGCCGGCAATAATCTTTGATAAACCCAACCCTTAACACTCCCCCATGTCTTTTCAATATTAGGGTTGAATGCCTGCTTCTTTTTGAACGTTACAATATTATCTTTCATTATGTTGATTTCGCCTGTGTTTTAAGCAGATTAATGAGCTGATCCATTATTGGCTTATCTTCAGCCTTCCCTGTCAATCCGAGTTTTTGATTGCCAACAACGATGGTGTAATTTACGTTATCTCCCCCTTTATCATAGTCTCTAGTTGATGGTACGGAAGGAATGGACGGCGCATAGTCATTCAGGTTGGAAGATCCTGTTGATGCCACATTGATACTGCGCATTAACTCATTAATCTTGTTGGTGCCGTGCTGGGTGGTAATTCCCTTAGCCGCTGCATCGTCATACATCTGTCTCATGAGCGTATCTAGACCACCTACACCGCTATTGCCATAACTGGCCATCTTGGCATCACGATCCGCTTCCATGGCTTGTGACCAGATATTACCAGCCAGTTTTTTGGCATCTTTATCGTCATAGCCTTGAGATTTAAGCATCGAGATAACATCATTCTTGTTGTAAGAATCATAGTCATCCAAACTGCCAAGCGATTTACTTTGCTGCTTCATGGCCTTATCAAATTCACCTTTAGCCTTGTTGACTGCATCAGCCCATTCCTCAGTAGATGACTTGGCGCCGTCTATTGCCCGGGTAGCAGAGTGAACACTACCCTCAATGCCTTTGACCCCATCACGAACCCGATCTGTCGACCGGCGCATACTGTCCAATGACTCATTGGCTTTATCTGTGGCTTTTACAGTGGCCTTACCGGTTTCATCAATCTGCACTTCAAGATTACGCCCGGCATTCATTGCATTTACCGCTGCAATTCTTCCTGCGTCACCAGATGCAGCCGCAGACTGAGCAGCTTTTTCATAAGCCTTTTGTACACCTTCAGCAGTAGCCTTGCCGCTATCACGAACATTAATAAAATCCATTAATGCCTGTTGGGCAGCCAGCTTGAGATTTTCCTTGGTCTCAATGCCTAGTCTTTTGAAAGACTCCGTAACAGGATCGATATCATCAGGCAGTTTTTGAGCTTGCATCTTGATAGCAATGAGGCCTTGCTCTACCTGAGCAGTCGAAACTTTACCTTGATCTCCAAACTCTTGAAGCTTGGCTTTAGCCATATCAATTTCAGCTTGGCTCTTGGCCTTGCTAAGCCAATCCTCCCATGCCTGGTAAAGAACATCACCAGCCTGTTTACCAGTGACACCAAGCTCTTTCAGGTCCACACCTAGCTTATCTATATCCTCGCCAGATTTAGTAAACTGTTCAGATACCTTGTTAAGCGCTTTATCTAGATCTACCCCAAATTTTTGGGCCAGTTCGGAAGCCCTTGTATATGCAGCAGCCGAACCATTAGCAGTTTTCTGGTTGAGTGCCAGTAACTCTGTCTGTCTCTGGTTTCGACTGGCTTGTAGCTCTTGTTCCTTGGTATTGATCTGGTTGATCTTGTCTTGAACCTGTTTAAGCTCGTTCAAGTCACCAGAAGCCTTGGCTTGTTGGATCTGCTTTTCTAGAGCTGCGCGCTCAATAGCGGCTTGCTTTTGAAATGCCAGATATTCTTCATCCGCTATTCTGAGGTTTTCCGTAGCCACTTTAATGGCTTCAGTTTTCTGCTGCGCCTCTGTCAGTTTCTGCCCCGCAGCATCCATAGCAGCAACTGTGACCTTCCCTGCCTCATCCATTGCTACGGCGTAGCCCTTGGCCGCTAGTTCGGACTTGAGCTGTTCTGATAGCACGCCTTCATTGGCTGCTATGGATGCATTGGCATAATCCTGTGCTGCCTTAATCCGATTTTGTGCGCTGGCTGTTTCGTCTGCATCAATCTTATCTAGAGTGGCTTTGGCACTATCAGCCTTTTCCTGATTTTTCTGCTGCTCAGTTTTGGACATCTCCTCTAGGCGTTCAACGTATTTGGACTTAAACCCCATAGCCTCTTTGTCTGCTTCAGCATAATACTGTTTAGCCTTGTCCTTCATCAGATCAGCATTGGCAGCAAATTGCTTGCTCACATCACCCCATGTGATTGCTGCCATAACGCTATTGGCTGCCGAGGCCAAAGTATAGAACGCGCCTGTAATCAGATTAAGTCCGATCTTAATGCCTGCTATGCCATCTTCAACCATGCCAAAAACAAGTGATAGTCCTTGCAAAACCCTTGTTAAGAAACTTACTTGCTCTCCAGCAGATGTGGCATCACCAACAAATGAGCCAAGCAGGGATGCAAAGGTTGTGAATGCTGTTCCTAATACATCATCTATAGTTTTTCCTAGTTCCCAAGCTCCAGATATAATGCTCTTGAATAGCTCATAAGTTGAACTCAAAGCGTCTTTTAATGCCTGAGTTTCTGACTCTAGCCCTGCATATCGTTCTGTTATGGCCTCTACAGCGCCTATAGCATCTTCAAACAAGGTGGTGAGCCAGCTCATATCCCCACCCAATGTAAGCATGGCCTCTGATAGCCGAGCTGAGATCTGATGTTTTTCATTTAGCTTAGCAATAACGTCTGTTAAGTTGTTTCTAAGTGCTACTGCTGCATCGGCTGTAGAATTCTCCATTGAGTTGGCCAACTCTTCATTGCGATCTCTTGACTCAATAAGCGCCGTAGTGAGTTCTTTAATTGAGACTTTACCACTTGCTCCTAGCTGGCGAATTTCTTCTTCGGTGCGCCCAGTACTTTCAGCCATGTCTTTTACGACATTATCTGCACCCGTAATGATTGACATCCATGCATCTGCATCCACTGCACCCTTAGCCATGGATTTTGCTAAAGCATCCTGTGCTGATGATGCCTGGTCTGCCCTAGTGGCATTATGCGTAAAAGATAGTGATAGACTCTCTGTAACCGCTAGAATTTGCTCTGTGGTGTAGCCCAGCGACTTCATCGTACCAGCTGTCGCTAGATACACCTCCTGAGCCTCTTGGAGTGGCCGGAAGGTCTTATTGGCCAGATCTAACAGCCTAGCTTGCACCATGGTGTATTCTTCTGTGCTATTAGTAGCGTTCTTGATACGCTCGCCCATCTGCTGTGTAGCATCGGCTGTCTGTAATAGCTCTTTAACAGTAAGACCAAGACCCAGGCCTGCTAATCCTGCTGCCAGTGTCCCTACTGCTGCCTTGGCGGTATTAAACCCTTGTTTGGCCTTATCAGCTGCACTACTGGTTTCCTTGAGTTCTGTATTGGCTTTATTTACAGCGGTGTCAAACTCATTGAATGCTACCTCAGCTTGCTCTACCTCCTGCTCCAGCTGGTCTACCTTTTGCTTAGCTGCTTCAATATCGTGTGGTGAAGCATTGGTTTTGGAAAATTCTTGGAGTGATTGCTTTGCTCCAACCAGATCAGCTTTTAGTTGCTCAAGTGCTTTCTCAGCCTTACTACCAAAGTCCTTAAAGTTATCAGCTGTTTCTTTAGCTCCATCCCCTGCACCTTTGATTGCTTCCGTTGCACCGTTTAGTGTGGCTTTCAGCTTATCAGCTAATTCCAAGGATTCTTTCGGCACAATTTTAGAAACAGCATCCGATGTCTTTTTAGCCTCACCCTCAAAGCTGGCTGTCCCCTGTTTAATTGCCTGCTGTAAATCACTAAAAGCCTTCTCTGCACTTTTAGCATTCTGTACTAATCCCTTGGAATCTCCATCTAGGATCAATTTGAAGGTTAAGTTTTTACCGGACATATAAACCTCTGAACTTTGCGCAATAAAAAACCCTGCTCAGGGGCAGGGTTATAAAAATTAGATGTTAAGCATTATGTGCAAAACTTTTCCCATACAGTTTGAAACTCACTAGATTCTATATTCTCCCCATCGATAGCAACTATCGCAGGACTTGCTATAAATCGTTTGAACCCAGTGTAACCACCAAAACTGTTTTTGCTATTTACTTCACCACACATACCGTTCTGATTACGTATTTGTGCACTTTCAGGATCTTTCAGGAAGTTCTTCAATGCAATTTCAGCATCCACCTGCATTGCAATAGCACGATCACGTGCCTCTCTCTCCCGATTACGCCGTTCTTTCTCAGCTAATTTAGTGGCCTCACGTTCAGCCTCGATCCTTTGTTGCTCTTCAGAGCGTGCTTTACGGTCTGCTTCACGAGCTAGCAGCTCAGGACTTGCTGTTCCATTTTTTAAAGCCTTCTCTTCAGAAGCTTGAAGGAGTATGCCTGAAAAACCTAATAAGAAAAATATACCCACACCCAACCAGAGACCTTTAATAGATGGACTTATTTCAGTTATCTTTTTCTGAATTGGGGGTAACATCAAAATACCAGCCAATATCATAAATATACTGCCTAAAAAGCTCTCGCCAAGCAGTGACAACCCTCTAATAATAAAGACCACCCCAAAAAACCAAAGGAATGCTGCAATTAATTTATTTTTCATTACAAATTACGCCATAAGATTTTCACAATTCTGTCTCGGCATAAAATGATGGTGTACTCCTGAAGATCAACACTTTTTACATATTCAGTAGCTGCACAGTGAAGTCTTCCATCTTCCAGAACGTAGAATCTCGGCTTACCAAGCTCAAGCTTACTTTTAAGTGCTTGATGGCTATCCCCAATTCTTACCAAATCACCAGATGGAGTGCGAATGCTGGTAGTTGTCCTTTCTGCATACGTGAACCCCGACACCAAACATAAAGCTAATAATAATTTTTTCACACTAACCCCCTAAATAGTTATTTCCACATCATAACTTTAGGGTGCTACTTGATCAATCAGAAACCATTTCTTTCTTAAATGACTCAAAGCCTTTCTTATCAGATTGTGCCACACGCGCTGCAACGGCGTTATTAAAGATTCCCTGTTTATATAGCTTGTTTGCTGCTTTAACGTAGCTCTGGAATGCGCCGTAAGTCATTTCCATGATTTCTCTGTGCTGATGGCCCATAGACACCAAAAACTGGAATGAATCAAACCAAGTGGAGTCATCTTTCTTTTTAATGCCGCGTCTTGGCTTTTCGTATTTGAAATAAGTCTGATTGACCAGAAGTGCTGCCTTAAGTAGCTCTTTAAATCCCTGTTCATCAGTAGCAAGTTCTACTAATGATTCATTGTCCAGATCGGTGACGCATGCCATGGTCGAAATGACTTGCACACCGTGAGCCTTGAATAACCCTGTCAAAATCTCATCTGAATGATTTTGGTCTTTGATGAAGTTCTTTAACGGCTCAGCATGCATTGCCCAGGTATCAAAATCTTTCATCTGGATCTGACGCACTTCAATGTCATTGATTTTGATGCTTCGATTTGTTGCTAAGAAAAAATCATTCATGATGATGTCTCGATTTAAATTTTAGGCATTAAAAAAGCACCCGAAGGTGCTTTTCTTTTACCGTTGATAAAGGCTGAATTCTATAAAGTCCAACTACCACCTTGTCCCATCTCATACACGATGAAAATTAAGGCTACTACCATTAGAATGACAACAATGATTTCTGTTTTTGTTAGCATTTTCGGTGCTCCACTTTTCATTATTCATATGATAAGCAAAGCAAACAATTTATAACATAAAGATTACAAAAAAATTATTGGATGTTACAAAGATTTAGAAGTTAGGGAAGTTTCTTTAGAGTGTAGCTACCTACTGAAGCATTCAAACATTTCGTTAAGCAACTCAACAAAAAGTTTCAACCGAAAAGCATTCTTACGCAAACCTAGAAACCTATAACTTTAGACCTGAATATCTTACATATCCCGACATAGCTGCTACATCCACGATTTAAATCATTCTCTACACTGAAATTAAGTCTTAGAAACGTAGAGGAAATTCAAATGAAAAAGTATTCGAAAATTCTAATCTTAGCTTTAATGGGATTTACTGGTACCGTAGCTATCGCAGCTGACTCGATTCCAATAGAAGCCACTGCTGCAGCTGAAGCGCAACAGGTTGCTTTAGAATATGGAGATGGTAAGGACCAAAAATCCGAATCATCTGGTGAATAAAAGAAAGCCCTTAATTAAAGGGCTTTTTAATTAATTCCAGCTTGGCGTACAAGCACTCTTCCATGACAACTCAAATTGCTTTTGATCCGTCTGATTTTCTACAAGCACTATATTTTTCTGAAGCACAATGAAACGTTGAAAACCAATATCTTTACCGTCTGCTTCTTTATAGCTTACCTCTCCACACTCTCCTATTTGATTGCGGAACTTAGCTGAATCAGGATTGGGAATGAATTCTTTTGTAGCTTCTTTTGCAAATTCAAGCTGTTCCTTTTTGCTTGTTTCTAAATCAAGATGCTGACCACTAGATTCCCCGTGTCCACACCCAGCTAAAATCATAATAAAAAAGAATAAGCTTAAATTTTTCATAATATCCCCATGTATTAAGGGCGACACTTTACATTAATTTTCAATCTTATCTAACATCTAGGGAGAGTGGATTTGTAAAGTTATGTTTTACTATTTTAAGTCTTTTTAAAATTGACCCTATATAGCCAGGTGAAACTTCCACTTATCAAAAAACCGCCCCAAAGGCGGTTCTTAGCTTACTAACTTACTGACATACAAGATAAATAATAGTAGAAATAATTATTACGGCTAGGATGGAGACAAATATTTCTATTTTAGTCATAGCAGTTTTATTCTTAACGTGAACAGAATATCTTTTATATCCCCATCAGATGAAAATTAGAATAACAAAAGATTACATAATCTTTATTTTTTACTATTTATTAAGTTTCATCTTAAATGTTTTAAGACTTATTACTATAAGGCAGGCACAAAAAAAGACGCTAATGCGCCGTGGATTTCTTTGTGCCTGCTTGGGTTTAGCCTTATTTAAGATGAAACTTTAAAACGATCAATACAGCCAAACGGTCCAGCTTGAGGATCACTTGCTTTTGAAGAGTCTGCTAGGCATTCACCTTCTACATCAAATGAAGCAAAGTCTTCATTAATCAAATCAAACTCTGTTTCTGGCGAAAACTGTACTCGCCATAATTCAACGGAAAGCTTGTCGCCCGAATATGTATCAACGCCTTTAAATAGCAGCGCATATTCTCGGCCCATATGAGTGGCTAAAGCTGTGCGCTCTACGATACCAGCACTTCCTGACCATGAAACAGGTTCAGCAGGTGCTTCATTGAATTCAACCGTCCCAAATACTGAGTCAAGTGTGTACGTAGAAGCTTCAATCGTAGTACTACCAGATTTAAAGGTGACTTCACTTAAGTTTCGATGACCTAAATTGATCATTTCGCCTGCACGCACTGTACCAAGTGACTGACTAGCAATTGGAGTAACCGTAGTAGTAAGTGTTTCTCCACTAAAAATAATATCCTTATTTTGCTTTTTCACTTCTTCCAGTGTTCCACTCAACGTAACACCTGTCGCTTTACGCAAAATAGCATCCTTTGCTCGGGTGCCATCCTTTGCAGTGTAATGATCCGTAGTTTCAGAAGAAATTGCAATTTGCATACTAGGGGTATTGCCCATTGTTAAATATGGGCCTGCAACATCATTTGTGATTAAAGCTGCGAAAAACTCACCTTGAAGTGAGATTAAATCTGGTTTAGCCATTATTTTTCATCCCCTGTGGTTTTCTTGGCTGGAGCAGCAGTTTTTACTTCAGGTACTTCCTGAATGATGCCATCTGCAGCTAATTTTTTAATCTGAGCATCACTTAGCCCACCGACTACATCGCCCTTTTTGAAGCGACCGACAGGCTGAGTTGCCTTGTATTGTTTCGCCATGATTGGCTCCTAAATGAATTTTTGTGATTCAAAAATTATGGTGATGTATGCAAAGCCCGGACTATACCCATCCCGAACCGATATGAAATCCAGTGCAGTACGTGATGCTTGAGGCTGCCAACCGGAAAGCAGTTGAATCACCTTCTCAGTCAAAAGCCCCGCTTCATCACTTACAGCACGTCCATCGGTCATTTGAGATTGAGCATTGCGACACGCCACCGTAACCGCCCATTGCTGGCCGATCTGGTTGATGCTTCCACGACCTGCACTTGCCTTTTTATCTATACAGACAAAATTGACATGTGCCGACGGCGTGACCTGCGACATCTCTGTTACGCTGACTGAATTCAACGGCGTATAGATCTTTAGAAATTCTGGAATTTCTTTCAGCTTTTCTGCAATCTCATCACGCACCGCGAAGAAGGTGCTCATCTATAAAACTCCCGACAATATCCAAAACCATAACTTCATCTTCAGCATCAAGGCCGAGTTGAGTCCGAGGTGGAATAATGGATTGCTTAACTTTCCGATATTGGCTACCCACTGCAAAAGTGATGTATTGGCCATTCTTGGGTAGGATTGTTGCTCCAAAATGAAGATACGGTGCGTATTCAACGTTTGTACCAACTTCCACACCATGGCTAAGCACAGTGTATGTGTAGGAATTCATCAAACGCCCAGTATCACGCAGCGTTTCACCGCCTTGCATACGTACACGCCATGAAATCTTCCATGGATTACCATCAACATCAGTACCGGTTAAAAACCGATTCTGGACACTACTTTCAAGCCCAGCACCGATCTCATCAAATAACTGAGCCTTTAATGAATCAAAACTGCCTAACAGCTTAAGCACCGCCTCAATGGGTGAACTATCAGCTCGAATGGTTATTGCGAAAGCCATAAACACCTCACTTCAAGCTGGGCATCTGGTTCAGGATAGAATCTCCAAATACACCACCGGTATAAGAAGTACCGACTGGCGCCGTCGAAGGTCGTCCTTTAGGTTGGTCATCCACGATCTGGTTTGTTTCAGGTAACTGAATCTGCAAATGTGCTTTGTTATCAGCCACACGCTTTAAGAATGCAATTGCGTCTTCATAACGCTGTCGCACCTCATCGGTGGGTTGCTGGAAGTAAAGACGATAGCGTGCAATGTCACACGCCATACGCTTTAAATTACTTGGCACATTGGGTAGCGGCAAAGGATAACGACCACCGATGTGGCCATTAATTTCCTCTGTCGCATCCTGAATTGCATCAGTTACTGAGGACTGAGAAGGAAGCATCGTTTTCAGATTTTCAATCTCATCACCAAATCGTGCGACCAAATCTGCTTCAGTCGCATACATAGATCACCTACTTGGTTTCGTCAGTCGCTTTAGAGTCTGCTTTAGGTTTTGCAGCAGGTTTCACCTTTTCCATTTCAGCCACTTTTGCTTTTAGCTCGGTAACTTCTTGATCTACCTTTGCCTTGTCAGCAGCTGCTGTCTGATTGACTTCAGTTAAGGTTTTATTCGCAGCTGTCAGTTCAGCATTGGCCTTTTCAAGTTCAGCCAAACGTGCAGCGGTATTGTCTGCCTTGGGTTCTTCCGGCTCTTGATATTCTTCAATAGCCCCAGATGCTAAAAGGGCCTGAAGTTGTTTAGCTTCAAGCCCTTTGATTTCATCACCTGGCATAAAATGCCCGATGGATTGTTTTGCTGTGTACTTTGGCATGTCTTGCTCCTTATAGGGTGATAAAGCCAGTACCACCAACGACACCGTTCTTGTTAGACGGCACAACCAGTGGAGCAGATTCAGTCATCAGCATGATGCCGCTTGGATCTTCGCAGTACCACTGACGATCAAAGTATTGCTGAGCAACGCCGTTGGCCAGCATGTTTTTAATCTTACAGTGAGCAACTGAACCATTGGTATCAGAGATCAAAGAGAAGTAATCCTTAGGAATAAAACGATTCACCTTGCCCTTGTTGCGGTAAGTTGCGTCATATACCCAGAATTCGATTCCATCAAAAGTACCTTTGAATGTCGCAGATTCTTTGACACCAAAGCTTGGATTCACTGGAACAGAAATACCCGCATACGGCGTGATGAATTCTTTCTTGAATTCTTCATTGTTCCAGAGGGCTGACCAAACCAAGCCAGACATAACAGACAGCTTAGCTTCACCACCATCCGCCGCCAATTGACGTTCAAGCATGGTGCGGATATCCGTTACTGGCTTGGCACCCGCTTCATTCCACTTAGTTAACGGCGTAAATGTCAAAGAAGCATCACGACGATAATCCACCAGGTTGTATTCATAATCATCTGAGTGAAGCGCGTATTTACCATTTTTCAGTAAATCAATTGCCATCATCAGGACTGAGTTATCAATTGCATCATGGTTGCGCTTCATTACCGAGATTTGAGCAATAATCATTTGCTCCTGTTCCGACAGTCGCTGGTTACCGGTAGAGATAATGCCTGCGGTGCGCAAACGCTCCAGCAATGCGATTTCAAAAGTTTCGGCCGGAGTGACTTGATTCTTTGGTTTGTAGTAAGCCGGCTTCACATGGCGTACTTCACCAGATTGGGTAGTATCAAATGGCTTACCAGGTTGTTGCGGTGATACTAGTGGTGCTAAATCATGTTCAGCTGACAATTCAGCCAGTGGCACATCGTCACGGGTGAATAACGGGCGGTTCGGGAAAAGCTTGTCTAAAAGCCAGGTATCCATCGGACGGTAATTCGAGTGAATCAGTGCGAGTTCACCCACATCAAGTAGTTCAAGTGGAGCACCTTCAATATTAAAAGACTGTGGCATGTTGTTTTACACCTTAGAAAGTTCGATTTTGTTTTTAGTTGCCTGTGCACGCGCTGCATCGTATTGAGCAGTAGTCAGCAAGGTTCCATTAAGTGAGACAGCTTCAATACTGAACACCCCGCCGTAATACACTGGAATTTCAATTCCATCAGCAGCCTTGATAGTGGCTTCTGCAGCCGACACATCCTGACCACAGATCACATCCCATGTTTTTTCATCAGTGGCATGGGCCAGCACATTGGCATCTGATAGTGTTAATAGATCACCGTATTTAAATGCTGTGGCGGTTGGCACCTTTGCATTGGCACGACGTAATTTTTCATTGTCCAGGATCAGCCGTTTTGAAGTGACCGAAATAGGCGGTACATAATGAATAGCCATGAATTATTTCCCCTTTTGTTCTGCAAATGCTTGTGCACCAGAAGTGAATTTGTGAGTGTCATTGTGATTTGACTGACCACCTTGCCCTGGGTTTGCCTGATGAGTGAATAAGTGAGCAAATGCCGGATTTACACCTGGTGTTTGTTGTTGCTGTTGTCCAGCTGGTGGCTGCTGAGTAGTACCTGCTGAGAATTGGCGAAGTTGCTTAGCCGTGAAGGTAAAAACTGAATCATCCATATTGGTATAAGCCGTTTTATCTTCAGCACTAAACTGTGTTTTCAGCTCAGTTTCTAAAGCTGTAATTTCATCAGCACGCTTTTGTGCTTTGAATTGCTTAAGTTCAGCTAGGGCATCATCACGCTCACGCTCTGCCTGCTCTTTGGCCTGTTGTGCTTTTTCTAATTCGGTCACGTCTGTGTCCTCTTTGGTTGGGTTGGGATTGGCTTTGCCCGAGAAGGCTTTGATTGATGTGTTGCGATCAGCACCGGTCGAGCAGATCGTAAATTCACGAATACGGTTTTGACGGAAGATTGTGATCGGGCCTTCAAAGGATTGACCATTCACAGTGACTGTCTTACCTTGAGACACTTCTTCAATCGATCCCGGATCAATCATCATCGACATCTGGAAAGGGAAACCATCATCGGAGTCCTGAACAATTTCCTGTGCTTTTGCATTCGTGAGAAAGTCACCTGATACATCAATCTTCCCGTTGGTATCTACGGTTTGAACAACACCAATTCGACTTGAACCAAAGTGTTCTTCAAGTAAGGCTGTTGGCTTATCAATCTCAATCCCATCAAGATCAAAGACCACACCTGAGCGTCCCCAATACCAGTGACCATCTACACGACCACCGGCATAGGCAGTGCCTTTGAATTTTCGTTTTTGCCCTTCTTCGGCTTTCGGTACTTCGATTGCTGAGGCATTGAATAAATACTTCAGCCGTTCTTCATTTGGATCTGGCATTTTTCATGCTCCATAAAAAAACCGCCCAGAAGGCGGTCATATTCATTTTTAAATTAGTTCAACAAGGGCTTGAGTGTATAAACCATTTGCCCTTCAACCGTTTCAATCGAAACCACTTCAAAAGACAATCCCATCGGCATGAGAACGCCGTTGCCAGCATTCAGTGCATCCAGATCAATACCTAAACCTTTTGCATTCTCAATCTTGATTACGATATCTGAAGCTGTATCAACCATCAGCAACGGCGCATTCAATTGAACTGTCTGCCCCACCTGATAAGCCGCTACTTGATTAAGTGTCGCAGCACCCACCACGGTTGAAGCTGTATTGCTTGCTACAGTCTGAATAGCTGCCATATCAGTACTCAGCCAGCGCTTAAGCACATCATCAGCCAGTGAGCTTGTAGCAGAGTTTAAATAACCAGACAGTGCGGCATCATTTCCTTGCACATAGTTCAAAAAGGTACGAATCGCACTTGGCCGAATGCTTGGATCAAGTGGCATTACTGTATTGGCCACCGTATCGAATAAGTCCCGAGTCTTATCATTCATCGGAGCAAACAGACTGGTGAGCTTTTTACTCGCCGTCCATTCTGCCCTGATAACCTCTTTCTGCTCGAGAAGATATTCTTTATCTAGACTTGAAGCACTGATCTTTTTATCAACCAGCGATTCTAGTTCACCAAACTGTAATGGATGAGAACTCCAGTCCAAAGCTTCAGCCACTTCTGGCAACTGATCATCTGGCGTAATGCCGTATTTCAATGCCTGCTTCTCAGTTAAGGCAATCACGGTGCACCGGCAACGAAAGCCCAAGGGCGGGTAATGTGTCAGCCAGAATGGATCATCAATGTGACGAACAATCCGGTTCAAGGCCAAATGACTCGGACGCACTCGGCTATCATTGATAGCTGAGTACATCAGATAAGATCGTTTAGCTTTATTCCGTTGCTGTTGTTGCCACCGGCCATGACCATAAGCACCTTGAATATTGGTACGAAATACATTATCCAAATAGTGTTTAGGCAGAATGATTTCAGATTCTTCAATCAGCTTCTGGAAGTCCTTGAAAGTACCGCCTTCGGCAATGGATTTATTCACTGCCTTGATGACTGTTTCAATCTGCTCAAGACTCGATAGAAAACTAACCGTAGTTGCCATCTGTCGGGTCTTTAGATCCATTGAGTAAAATTCATCAGGTAGCACGATCTTTTTGCTGTGAGCGTACCGAAGTGCCTCAAGAAACGTGACTGGTTGCATAACTTACTTCCCATTTTGAGCCGTCACATACCCCAGCACATCCGCAGCATACAAAGCTTGGTCCAGATTGGCCGTGAACTGCGTCTGAGTTGCACCAGGTATTAACTGCATCAAGTTATAAGCCAGAGTTTCAGGGCTATCAGACTTGAATACCAATTCCTTGACCTGATCCGGTTTTAATAGCTGCAATTCATCCTGACCATCAGTCAGTTCTTCAACTTCCTGCTGTTCAGGTGAAAGTTTGCTTGCTGATGCCTTAAAGCTGAATGCCTGACGAGGTAATGCGGTGAATTGATTGAAACCTGTTTGTGTTTGCTCAACCAGATCCCCATCCTGCAGTCCGTACTCACGAATAAAATAATCTTTAGAAAGGTTGGCCCCAGCATTCTTTAAATGAACATCACGCTCAGCCTGATCCTTATTCAGCGGTTTTGGCTTTTCACCAAGCATTACTTCATAATCACCCCAACCGTTTAAAGCGCATAGAGCATTGACCACAGCCTGTAAAGTCGGTGTGACAAGCCTAATATCAGATTTAAGCTTATCCATTCGTACATTTTCATGCACTTGACCAAGACTGTAGCTTCCCTTCCCATCAGTCCCGCTGGTAAGTGTCTGCCCTAGTACAACTTTCTGGATCTGGCGTATCAGCTGATTATTAAATGCCTCAAACGCTGCACCTGCTGAACCGTTTGTTCCTGGGGCTGAAAGAATCTGAACATCATCATCTGCATCAATCGACAATACGCTTTGAGCGTGAGCAGTTAATAAGGCTTTGCTCATATCATCAGTTTCAGTATCTTTGCACTTACCCAGTAAGATTGGTGTTCCAAAACGTTCGAGGAATTTCGCCCAGAATTTGAAGCCATTCTGCTTAAAGAAGAATAACCAATACAGCGTGGCTAATAGTGCTTTACCGTATGGCTGTTCGTATGTAGCTTTACGACGTGTTAAGAAGAATTTGAATGCTTGATCTACCTCATGCTCTGCATTGTTTCCATCCTGACGATAGATTAGCCGACCATCATTCTTAGGCTCAAACCACTGCATCGGTTTTTCACCAATCCACTGGATACCCACATAACCTTCCGGCTTTAACTCATATACAGCTTCCTGAACCGAGTACCCGAAGAACAGTGCACTCATGGCAGCAGTCGCAATTTCATGGAACCATTCTTTCAGGATGAGATTCAGCTTTTCAGCTTCATCCGTATCATTTGGTTCAATTCGCAACGGCGTTGCTAAAAGTGCATCAATCCGTGTTTCAACTACTTGTGCAATCTCGTCATCATCAAGCAGTACACGCAATCTGTGGCGTGTAATTCCAGCTTTGCGCAGCACTTCATCGGTATCTGGTTGCTTGCCAAAGTTCACCAGAAACTGAGTGACTGCTTCTTGAGTGTATAAATTGCCGTAAGACAAAGCCTTCTTTGACGCTTTGTCCTTTTTAGACTTTGCCATGTTTTTTCCTTATCAATAGGTTCGAGTACCTGCACCTGCAGGTTTTTTCCGTTTTCGCCCACGGATATCACTAAAGCAAATCATGACGCCGTCTGCTCGGTTTGGAGATAAAGCCCCGTCTGGTTGCTTATTGACTAGGATTTTGCCTGCACCATTCTTAGTATAAGTAGGCTGTGAAAGCTCTCGCTTGAGCTGTTCAAGCTCCTGCTTGTTTATATCTTTGGTAGAGAGCGAAATAAGATTGTCTGGGTCATATTGCATACCTTGTAAGGCTCGATAAGTATTCTGAAATCTTATGCGCAGTGACCACCACATCTGAGCTTTAAGATTGGCAAAGAAGTCTACATTTTTACGCGCCTCAACCATTTCCTGCTCCGGGTTGTGCACCGCACCTGAGCCTCGGAATGGATTTGCTTCGATCTCCGGAATACCTTTGGATCTATTCTGCTCATTAATGACTCGGGCATCACCACGTACACCAGCACCAAGACCATCGGCATCGTAATAAAACGAGTTCAAACGTAGATCAAGACAAGCATCAATAGCTTTCTGAGTTGTGCCAAAGATGTCATCACCAACGCCTGACCAAGTGTCCAAATACTGCAGTACGATGCCATGACGTGCAGCAAAGGAGTTCTTATCCTTACCCTCATCTGCCACATCAAGAGCACCCATACGTTCACCTGACGGCTGAATATCCAATTCAAGATGAGCATCGACTGCAGCCTGTACCCATGCAGATGGAATCAACACACCTTCCACCGATGCGGCATAATCAATATCAACCTCTTGAGCTAAAACAATATCGTCTAGTGTGGCCAATTGTTTTTCATACCAGGGGTAAATTAATTTGCCATTAAATTCGACCTGCCAATTCTTATCTGGGTTATCACGCCATGCCATGGTGAAAACGGCGTAACGTCCACTAAAACGATCTTGGTGAAACTTATCCCCAATACCGTTTGGTGTGGATCCCTTGATGTGCACATTAGTGTTTTGAGAAATTGCAGCGTCTACTGCTTCTTGACGCTCTACGAATGCCCATTCATCCAGAAAGTACATTGTGGTACGACCACCACGACCAATATTATCTCCGGCCTCACCAGTAACGGTTGCACCGTTGTCTGGATTAATGATCCGCATATAGTTGTCATGCACTTTTTCGACAAAGCCTTTAGGCTTCATCCAGCCTGGTAGCTTGGAAAACATATCCCGAAACTTATGCAGCAACGTTTTCGGATCACCTTTCTTATCGACCAGATCCTCCTTACGACTACCCACACCACCTGCAAAGCCTTCAACAAATAGCCATCGGTGCAGATAAAAACCAAGTACAACGTAACTCATACCCTCATCACGACTTTTTTCAATTAAGCCGTGTGTCTGGGTGCTTTCACGCTCTAATAGCCAATCAACAAGCTCAACCTGACCAGGACGTAAAACAAAAGGAATATTCGCCGGCAGTCCAAAAGGCATGCCCCGTGGATCATAAGTCCATACCCAGTGATTAAACCAATGAGCCGGATCATTCTTACATTTGTAGATTTCAGCCTCTCGACTTAGTTCATTCTGCTCTATCAGCATCCGGTAGTAATAGCGCCGTTTCATCTCTTCAATGATTTCAGGTAGACGTGTATTGATCGTCCACTCTTTAATTAGTGGCGCTATATCTTCGATTGCATAAGTCATAACTTGCCATTAATTGCTAAACGCGAAAGCTCTTGCGCGGATAGTCCGTTAAGCTCATCTGGTGTGAATTGATGCGTTGATTTGGTTTCTTGTTGAATTGGGCCGCCGTCTTTGCCAGTAATCTCTATTTTCTTTTCATAGTGACCTTTAACAATTTTTTGCATCTGATCAATTAATTTAATTGCTGAAACTACATTGCTTTTTTTATTCACCAATAGATCACTGAGAATTTTCAACTGAACAATATCGTTGGCACCTTCAATATTGTGAATTGGTTGATCAATGTATTCCTTACGCGCCTCATTAAATAGATCAATAAATTCCTGTGCTAAATCTGCACTAGCGGCTTTCGTTGGATCGTAATATTCCACCTGTTGAGGAGAGACATCTACATTAAATTTTTCCTTGATATCCCTCACTACATCAGAGATAGGCATAAACTGCGCAAGTGACCGAACAATAAAGATTTTTTCCGCTTTTTTAAGCCTTGCCATAAATCACCATCCATCAAGGAATATCAAGGAAAGTGGGCAAAAAAATTTAACCTATGACACAGTTCCCACAACACGCAGCCATACTTGCCTCTGATACAAACGGCGCATTCTTGGCAATTTCCAGAAGCCGTTTTACAGACTCGTCTGCACCCCACCGTCTGGTCTCACCAAAGAACACCTCTACATCATGGCCAGCCAGGTAATGCTTAGGCAGTCCGGTCATATCGCTATAAATGATCTCACCATCTTCATCACGCTCTACACCGATGTGATATAGCTCATGTTCAATCAGTCGACAAAACTCACGATCTGAAGCCTGTTCACAGAAAGCAGCATCTACAGTAATCAGGTATTGAGGTACAAAGCCAAACCAGTCCCGCATCTGTTGTTCTTGGCGTGCTTTTTTCCAGCCGCCCACGTTAAACATGACCTTTTCACATTGGCCTAACACCATACGTTTTTTCGCTACGGCGGCAGATGAAGCCCAGGCGAATGCAAGGAACTCTTCATTGTCGTGAAGCAACTCAGCAATATGATCATGATCCGGGTTATGCAGTTCACCGCCTAAAGTTAACCAGTTATTCATGACCCATTCTTTAAGCTCTGATGCCGGTGCCAAACGTATGGCTTCTTCTTCCTCGGCCTGATCAATCAGATCCGGCGGCGGGAATGGTCTGAACTGTTCCATCTTCTAATCTCTCTAACTGACTTCGAATCCAGTTAATTGCATAACCCGATTCAATCTGATGAGGTTCAAGGCGCACAAATGTATAACCTTGATCTTCAGCAAGATCATACTTATTAAATGAATTCGCTATCTTTTTCCCACCACGACCAACCGCCCATGGACTGCCCACAATTTCTATAAGAAGGTTCAGCTTCACAATATAAAAATCAAACCGCCAATTTTTGGTTGATTCAAATTGAAACTTTCGACGATAACCAATGGCATGTTCTTCTAATTCTTGAAATAGGGTTTCTTCTGCTTCTAAGTATTTTTCTTTGGCTTTCGGTAGTGGCTTATTGCGGGGTTTGGTTTTGATTGGACGCTTCTTGGTTTTCCAGAAATATTCTTTTTCATCCATATACACCCCTTGTATCAGCAATGTATCGAGAAGATATAAATTAAATACCTTGACTATTTAAATAGTGATACAGATCAATCTGGCGACCGGTTTATTATAAAAACCTTTGAAATATAAATAAGATATAAACATTTAAATCCTACATATATCTACACTTACCCCTCCAAATCATCCCATTGTAAGTGCTACTAGTATGTCACTCTGAATAGGTCGAATCTTCGGCAACAAAAATTGAGAAAACTATGTTAGTTAATACAAATACCGCTCAAAAAGCTTCTTTCAATCAATTTTCAAATAATGCTACTGAAAACAAGCCTAAATCAGAAAACCATACACAGAAGCCTACACAAGATAAACCCAATCAAAATGATACAACCTCCACTAAAGAGCAAGATGATCAAAAAGAAAATACAGATAAAAAGTAAATCATCGCTCAATCTTTTGATTAGTAAGAAAAGCCTATCTACCTGATGGGCTTTTTGAAATTTGAAATATCTATTCTACACAACACCACTTCAAATCATCTAGCATCACGCATACAACGCTTCACGCAAATTCTTAATACGCTCTTTCAACTTAATCATGATGCCGTCAATGGTTCGCATCTCATTTAGTGTCAATCCTGATCGACTAAGATTCTGATACTTAGATAGCTCAGCACTGCAAAATTCTAAGTCTTGTTTAGCTTGTACTTTATCTGTCATGGGTACCACCAATAAGAAAAGAAAAACCCCGACAAATTAATGACGGGGTTTGAGTCGTAATATGTTCGACAAAAGGAAAATAGCAATATATTTCAATAAAAAACCCGTTTAACTCTCTCCAATTAAACGGGCTTGACTTGCGTCACAACGTCTTTCTTCTTTTGCAGAGCAACTATATTGCTTAAATATTACAGCTTTATGAAACAGCTCTTTGCTTGAGTGGTTGTTATTCAACTTCTTTCAAACAATCCCGACACACCTTGATTTCTTCATCATCAATCGTGTAATCGATCTCAGTCGCACCGTGTAGGCCGAATAAGCACATCAGTAATCTAAGCATGATTTTACTCCTGGACAATCAAGCAATCATGTCGCAAGAAATGTCAGTTATTTTCACTTATAAAACATAAATTTATAATATTCATTACTGAAATAATGTCATTAACTTTGTCGAACTAAGCAAGATTCATTCCTGGTTAATCAAGCATTTTAATTTGGTATGATTACACTAGTATTTCTCAGGGCAATAAAAAAGCCCTTTTCGCAGGGCCAGACGCTACTCACAATCACACACACCTAACATGCACGGTCTGCTTTACTTGCTTTCAATCCTCTTTAGGTCGGGACGCTACTCCCTAGTCTAGATTCCCGAAGGAAGTTTACTCAAAGGCATGTTCCACTGGTCAGCACTCCAGCAGGAATGGGTTGCCTTTTTACAGGCAATAAAAAAGCCCACCATTTGGCGAGCTTTCCTTGATGCTTAAACCTATTTTTGACATTTCACGTTAAACTGGTATTCGTCTTGAGTGACCTTAATTTTAATATTTTTATATTTTCGTTTGTTTGGATCCATTGCCGAGCCAGCCACTTCCTCAAAAAAGCTACGATCATTCATTAGCTCGCCATACGCTTTATAGCCTAATAAAATCTTTTCAGGCTTTTCGCCTTCAGCCACTAATTTACCGAGAGTATCTTCTAGTTTTTTAACAGTTAAAATCGCCATTTCAATTAGAGCTCAAAAACAAAAAGGCATTATCACTTAATTTTATGAATAAATAATGTCAAAAAAGCCCACCTTTCGATGAGCTTTAATGCCTTGGTCTCGGTTGAACCGTAATACGACCAGTATAGTGAAACTATACCTTGGTTTTCAGAATAATGAAATCCCTATGCCTCAAATTCTTTATAAGTATTTTTCTTATACGTTTTGATGGCCTTGGATGCCTCATCAATGGCAGATTCAATTGCCAGGGTCATGAGATTTTCATATTGCTTCCATGTCATTCGGTAGCAATCTAGGCTCATCTCAGACTCTCTAACACCAGCTGCAAGATGCAACCGCCCTTTGGCAGTAAAGTTATCTTCGAAGGTCGGCTCTAAGGCGAACTGAATTACCATAAAAGCAACACGTTTGGCTAAATCTTTAATCTTGATTCCCTCCGGCTCACGACGTTTATCCTGGACTGCATTCAAAATCATAATATTTGCCAAATGTTCCTGCACATGATCAAAATCAGCTTTTGCCGCTGGGCCAAATACAATAACTGAAGCAATTGCCTTAGCTAGATCAGTATCCATTGATGCAATAGCGCCTAACTTATCTTGATATGTTAAAGGCTTCTCATTAGTCCCATGTACCACAGGCTCAAAGTTAGGTGACTTTGCTGTAGTACCCCGAATCAACCATTCAAACTGTTCAAATTTTTCAACCATCGCATTCATCCCTATTCCCCTACCATCTTCTCAATTTGCTGTATCGCTAAACCTGACTTCACTTGATCTGTACTAAACCTTAATACTTGAAAACCCATCATTGTTGCGGCGTTATATTTTTCCATGTCCCCGATATACCCCTTGCCTCTGGTATGCCTTCCTCCACTCCAGATCGCACCTTCAACCTCTACCAGTATCTTTTTTCCTACCAGGTGGAAATCAGCTCTCCATTTCCGCTTTGGGTGAAACTCAAATTCCTGCTCAAACTCAATTTTTAAAGTCTTTAGTTCTCGGGCCAGTTTCGCCTCAAACTCATTCGGTACTTTTTCGCCTTTCACCTTAGGACGCTTGGAGCGCCCTTTCGGTCTGGTGGCTTTCACCATCTTTTTGTATTCAGCGATTGAGTAGCTGGTCATTCACACCACATCCTCAAAACGACGGCGCCAATTGCCATGAAAATAAACATCAATGTTTTGTTTAGATCCTTCACGCCGCCACCTTCACTGTGAAAATCTGCTTAGTCTTTTCAGTTACGGTGAAGCCTGCAGGTGTAGCGCCATCTCTCTGGATATATCCAGCATGCTCCAACTGACCTAAATAACGCTGTACAGTGCGACGATTACCCTCCATTAGTACCATCACATCAGAAACGCTTGTTTTGCCCCGTTTAGCCATCATTTGACGCAATATACGAATCATTTTCTCGCCTTGGGTTACGGCATGCATCGATGGGCACCAATCCATGGTTTGAAAGTCATATTCTTTTGACATGATCAGTGACCTCCCAATTGCTCACGAATAACCTTAGGCACCTTCACCCCATCCATCTCGCATTTTTCCAAGTACGACTCAGGATTTTCAAAAGGATCTGGCCAAGGATCAGCTATTGCAGTCGGCTGGCACTGGAGACGTTGAGGCTTTGGCACATGACGGTTTTTCACGTTCATGCGCTTTTTAAGTTCTTCAAGCGCTTGCTTTGCCACTTCATTTGGTACCGGGTTATGATCCTCAGCCTTGCTTTCAATCTGCATCACAGCATCCAACACGCCATCAGGCTCACCACGTTCTTTAGCTTCAGTAACGAGTCGTTTGTACACACTGCAAAATACGTTGTGTACGGTATCAGTGGTTTTTAGCATCCCATATGGACCCACTACAGCGTCATAAGCTGCTTTAACTAGGTGATTGATTCGAGCAGAGCGGTTTTCTTTCTCAAAATTAAGAGCCTGTAACCATGCCTCATCAGCGGTCTGATATTCATACCCACCTAAACACCAGTCTTTAAATTCTGGAATCGATGGTGGCCAGCTTGCCGTGTCCAGTCGCTTAAGACCTCGCAAGAATTGCTCATAAGTCAGCACAGAAAGTTTCTGAGCAAACTTGGCAACCACTTGCCCTTTAGTCTGACCGGCCCATTGATCAGTAAATTTTTTGCCGTGTAGCTCAATCATTTCCTTGATCAGTAAACGGGCATCTTCTTCGCCAAATTTGCGAACTTGTTGATCAGGTCCATTCACTTGATTTGAGATCTGGTTATGCATGGCCCACCCCCTCAACCGCATGGATATCAATTATGGCTTGTTCTTCAGGTTGACCTAATTCAGCAAACCACTCCTGTGCTTCACGTGCTGCTCGGCTTTGGTATCCAGAAGGTTTGGCAGCCGGTGCAGATTTCTTGGCTTCACGTAGACGGCGTACTTCGTCTTTGTTGTTTTGAATCCAGGTAAACCATTTCACCAGCCATAAGCTTGGTGTATTTTTGCTATCAGACTTAGCTGAGAAGAAATCACCAAAGTTTGTAAACATAGCAATCAGATCTTGTTCTGGTAGACCAGGATTACGCTGCTTTCCAAGTTCTATGAAATCGTAGTGAATTGGATATACATGTACGCATTCAAGAATCGAATAGCGTTTGTGATCCTCAGCTTGATATTGAGAAAATTGAATCGGTGGAAAAGAAATTTTTTCTTCGCACGCATTACTACTACCACTACTATAAATACTGGTTATTGGTTCATGGTTATTGGTTAATGGTTTATGGTTTATGGTTGGTTGCACGTCCGTTAAATTTCCGTTCAACGCTGCTTCAACGGTCGTTGGATTCTCATTTAACTGACCTTCAACGTCTGTTGAACTATCGCCATTCGATTGTTTAGCATTTGATGAACCACCATTAGGGTCTTGTTGCTTTTTCTCTGCACGTTTTTTTGCAGATGCTTTTCCAGCCTCACTGGCTTGCTTACGCTTACCGTGATATTCAACAATTTCACGCTCACAACGATTGTTGACATAGGCTCCATCCTGAAGAGTAAAAAACTCCTCAAGAACATATTTCAAAGCTGCTGTCTGATCTTCAGTTGTACATTGCAAACGACGAGCCAAACGCTCCAAATTGGATGCATCAATTGGCTTTTCAGTGTCGTAATACATATCTAGAAGATCTCGGTAGATCGCACGCTCAACCAAGCTCAAATGGCGAGTTGCATTGTTGAAATCCCCTATATGATGTTGGTAATAATTCATAACTTTTCTTCCACTTTGAGGTATGCACCAATGCTCTGACCTTCACGCTTTAGCTCATCAAGCATGTCGTCTAAGCCAAATTGATTGTTCCGCTCAACTAAATAATGAATAAACTCATTTTTCACTTCAGCCATTTCTTCATCGTGATGACATTCATGCTCTTCACATTCATGGGTCTCACATTCAAGACATTCATACTCAAAGCCGCTTTCTTTCATTTCATCGGCAATCGTATTTAAGTCAGAACCACTAGATGAAGATATGAAGCCAAGAACATCTTCCAAAGTTATGCTCATGCTGCCACCTGCTGTGCTTTACGCATCTTATTGACTAGGCCTGTAATACGAGTCAGGCCAAAAGCAGTGACACGCATGTGCAAGAACACACGCTCTTTGCCATCGTTGCGATTTGTGATTACTGGTGATGTACGGTTGGTGAATACGCCATTAATGACATACTGGGCATGTGGTTGAAGCTTGCGATCCGAGTCGCGGTAAACCCACTTTCTGTCAATCAATAGCTTGATTAGGTCTGATTCTTTAATACCGATTGTTTTGGCACATTCACGCAGGCAATAAGTATTGGATGTATCAGCAATGACTTCTAATGCTTCAGCCTTAGGTGCAAGTACTGCTACTTTTTCACTTAACTCAATGTTGAGCTTGGCTTGGACTTCGATTGCTTGAAGTAGATGTGCAGGATTGGTGATGTCAAAACTATTTTTAGCCTTAAGTGCCTCTTCCATCGCAGTCATGCGGTCAAAAACTTGAGCCTGTAATTCGTAGCTATACGACATGGCCATTAGACAAGCTTCGCGTTTTGGGAATTTAAAACACGGGTATGTTTGACCGTTTTGATGGTGGATATAGGTATCCGAAAAATTTCGTAGACCCTTATCACCTAAAACCTTTGGAGCTTTCGCCATAAAATCAGCATGACGAAGTTGCACTGGGTTGCTTTCGTTTTTAGCGCGGTATTCGTTAATAAAGTCAACAATCTCAAGTGATGACATTGTTACTTCGTTTGTGTTAAAATTTCCTTGTGTTAACATGTTCATAGTTTAAGTCTCCGATGATTTGAACACCGAAAAAGCCTGATCTCAGAAATCAGGCTTTTTCTTTTTGGGTGAATTTATGCATTTGCTTGCTTAAAGCCATATCCGCTGCTTTAGCGTTTTCAATAATGCGATTAAGAATTTCACTCGCTTCCGCATACTCTTGCGGAGTCACCATGCCATCTTCCAAAACCTCATAAACCTTTTGATTGGCTTTTCCAGTTTCAGAATTCATTTGAAGCAATGCCTCTACGATAGTCATCTGACGATGTGTGCCTTCGCCACCTGCTGGCATAAGAACAAAACCTAGCATGTGCGCCCAAACTTTCAGAACTACCGGGTTTTGGGTCAAAAGCATGATCGCCTCAAACTTCTTTAGACTTGGATCATGGTTCTCCATATTTGGATTGCCATAGTTGCAAATCGTCTTGTGCGCATCACCAGTGACTTGAGCAATATCCTTTGGATCAAATCCTTCGGACTGATTAATCATCTGATGAATCGCTATTCTTGTTTCTTTCTTTAGAATCATGTGAATCCCTGTTTTTGTTCACGTTTCTTTAAAACGATTACTGATTGATAATTGGTTTAAGCAGCTATTGGGGTCTTCTTTAGGAAGAAGTCAAAAAGATTTTTGTGGGATAGCTTGTTATTGCTAGCATCAACAATTGCCTGGATAGTTTCCATGCGGGGTTTTTTACGACCATGAATCAAATGCGATTCCATATAGCCGTAAGACACCCCTACACGAGAACAAAAAATATGCTTCTCATCCTCGCTTAAGGATTTCCAGTAATCATATAGGTTTCGCATGAAAATACACCTTATAGGTAAATTAATATTAAATATACCTTTTAGGTAAAACTTATTCAACCTGTCAGGGTATTTATTTTTTCTACCCAACAGGTAAATTTAGCAAAGGATTAAATAATGGGGTTTGGCATGTCTGGTTTGATGCAAATTCATGAAATACGGCTTAAGAATGCTCGAGACTTAATGAAGGAGTCTGGGTTGAGTCGTACTGATTTTGCTGAAAAGGTGGGGCTTTCTTATAATTTGGTTAGCCAATACATCGGGAAAAACCCGACTAAAAATATTGGCGATGAGACTGCAATCAAAATAGAAGAGGCTTTTGGTAAGCCTAAGGGTTTTTTGGATCAGGCAAATGCCATCACCATGCCTTTAAGTGATATTTCAAATAAAAGCGGAATCCAAATTGCGCCCATTGAATTTCGTGGTGCCGAAGGAAGCAAAAGAAATAATGTGAGAATACCGGTGTACAGGGATGTAAAGGCTTCTTGTGGAAGTGGGATAGAGAATTTTTTAGAAGATCCAAGTGAATATTTAGACATTGACCCATCGCTACTAAGGATTTTAGGTATTCAAGCCAAGCCGGAAAATCTACGTGTGATTTATTCCGATGAATACAGCATGTGGCCAACAGTAGCGCCGGATAGTCCTCTTTTTATTGATGTGGCTGATAAAGATCCAAGCATGCTTAAGAGTGGATCAGTATATGTTTTTAAGCATAATTACGAGCTAAGAATGAAAAGGATTTTTATAAGCTATGCAGGCGGCACAACAGTAAGGCTTGCAAGTGATAATCCTGACAAGATTCGCTATCCAGATGAATTTATTACTAATGAGCAGCTTAATGAAATTGATTTTATTGGTCGCCTGGAATCTGCTTTAGTTAAACCTTAAAAAAATAAAAGCCGCTATATGTGGCTTAGGTTTTATCAAGATGTTGAATATAGTAGCCCCCAAAAAAAGAAGGAAACCACAATGATCGCAACACTTAATAAATCCAAAACTGCGCTAACAATTAATCGTCAAGAATTTAAATTGGCATTAGGCAAAATCGGTGAAGGGATTGATAAGCAAATAGCTTCGCTTAAGAAGGCCAAGCAAAGCTATGACGCTGCTGAAATAGCACGCGAGGTCATTAGTGAGGCGAATATCTTTGAAGCTATTATTGAGGGCTTTAACGAAGCAGAAGAGACTAATCTAAAGTTGGCGGACATAACCAATCTTGAAGTGGCACAAGGATGGATAGATGAATTTTTAGAAAAGTATTCAGATATATAAATAGCCCAATCAATTTTTGTTGGCTGAAGAAGGAAAACTGGCCAAAAGAGGGTTGATAAAAAAGACTGATTAAAACCGAGGAAATAGCTAATAAATATAATGCAAAAGATTGAAATAAATTCACCGAAGATCAGTCATGTGTTTTACCAGCACCACTTGTTGACTGTAGTACTTCAGACGGGTGAAAGATTTCTTTATCGTCTTCTTGAATCTACTACTTTTGCTAAATTTATGGATTCAACTGATAAAGATAAATTTTATAAAACTGAAATTGAAGCAAATAAAAAGTTTAAGCGTATTCAGCTTTTTATTTAATTAAATAGAAATTGGATCGGTAAGTAGTTGGGCTGTATCAGAATGTTTAATAAAATATGAGGAAAATAAATGACTTCACAACAACTTATTCAGTACCTTCCCTCCTCTAATTATATTGAGTATCTTCGCGTCGCCACTGATGGCGTTTCGGGAGCAACCCATATGGCAACTATAAAATGGGAAGATGATATAGAACGAGATTCTTGGGTAAAAATTTATGCTGGAGACAAACCTAGAAGCCTAATTAATGAAATGATCGGATATCTTTTAGGAAAAGCACTTAATTTACCAATGCCTCCTAGAGCTGGTTTTCTTTTAGTGGAAAATAAAATCCTTAATCCAACATTAGTAAATATGCTCAGTGAGGTTGATCGTTATAGGGGTTTTACCTTTGCATGGGTCACAGAAGATGTGAAAGGACAAAACCTTAGAATAGAAATAGAAAATAATCCAACTATCATGAATGTAATGGTTGAATATTTTAGTTCCTGCATGAAAGATTGGGATCAATTATCAAAATTGATCGCCTTTGATGACTGGACATTAAATACAGATAGAAATATGGGAAACTCAATTCATTTGCCAGATAAAACATTTAACCTTATTGATCATGGAGAATGTATGCATGGAGGTAATTGGAAAGAAGCACAATTGCTTGACTTCAATTGTCACCATATAGGTTTTGCAAATAATTTACATTTAAAACTACTTCATGAAAAACATGCATCTTCTGGGCTGTTCCAATATGAAAATACTATGCATGAGCTTGAGCTAGCAAAACAAGAACATCAAAAAGCATTTTTAAAAGCTGAATCAGAGATAAGGCTTCACTTGCATGACCTAATTGGGGATGAAGTCATTGAGACAGGTATTGAAGAAATACCATCTTATTTGGCCTTGGAAACTGTTTTAGGTTTTCTTAAGTATCGCGCAGAAGGTTTAAAGAAATTTAGTGAAAGATGTGATACATTCCTTTCATCCCAATCAATTGTGCGTCCACTGAGTTGATATTATGAATAATTTCAAAGGGCTAGAAGAAAAATTTAAAAAAAAATCTCCTCAAACTTCGGCAATTGAGGGGCATTGGACGCAAATTCGCTGGACACCCGACCTAATAAGTAATGAACAAATATCAATAGGTGTTTTTCTTGAAGAAAATGGATTCATTCACACTAAATTTATTGAAGATTATGGTCGCCTAGAGTGTGTTTATGGAAGTGATATATCCAGTAACCTAGAATTAGCAATTGATTTAATAGAGTATTTGATTAAACGAGATTGGAAAAAATCTGTCTCCCCTCAATTAATATTTGATCAACGAGGATTTGCTCGTGGTGAATCTATACAAGCTATTTTAGATAAATTATTCAACCGTGCAGTGCCATTCGGGAAACCTCATGGTACATCAAATGAACAAGTAGAGCGCTTCCCAACATATAGAACATCAAACTTAATAACTAATATCAAATCACGTATTTTTAATCAAATTGGTGATACTGTTTATGATATTTTCCCCGAGAAATCCTGGTTAGATATCAAAATTGGGCAAAAGACTCATCAAATTGATGTCCCAATTCGCCCAAAAGGAACAAAACAAGTTGGTAGCATCAACTCAACAATTTATAAAACATATGATAAATTTGAGGTTAGCTGCCTCGCAGCACTAACAGACCTACAATTAGCAAAAAAATGTGGCCTTGGTGATGATGCTGTTTTATTCACATTATTGCCTAATGATTATTCATTAAGTTTATTGCCTGAACCAGAACAAGAAAAAAGGTTTAATTTCCTAAAAGAGTTTGAATGGAAGTTAGAAATGAATGAAATAGTGCACCAAAAATATTTTGAAGAGTTTGATATTTCAAATAATATTCTCACTTGGGCACAAAATATTGCTCCAACCCCTGATCTTTTTAATTAATTATCAATAACGCTTATACCCCACCTCACCGGTGGGTTTCCTTTTTCGCAAACTCGCTTATAATTCAAAGTCCAATAACAATAAAACTATAACTATGAAGCACATTACACTTATCACCCTACTCTTATCTTTAGCTTTTACCGGATGCCAAAAGCAACAAGCCTCGAATGTAGATCTGGATGCAGTGACGACTGCCCTAGAGAAGTCAGACAGCATTCTTGGTGTATATATTGAAAAACTAGATTCAGAATTCACTACTCAAGATGTGAAAGTAAAAATTGTATGCAGGGATTACCCTCATGAATACCAAACGAACTATACTCCCAATATGCTTAAGTTGAATTCGAACTACACTGAACCAGCTCTGTTGGCTGATATGGATCTCATTATGGATCATTACAAGAAAAGAGATAGTATCCGCTGCTAGACATTTCTCACGACTGAAACATTGGTTCGATACACTGAGCCTAAGGTCAAGCATGAGAAGACCTGTAATAACAAAGTAAAAACCATCACTAACCCGCTATCCGCGGGTTTTCTTTATGTAAGGTAAGTGTAACCTTGTCTTTAAATGTTACATTATAACAATTAATATAAAGATACCTATGATTCATAAATAGAAAGGTAAGTATCAATGAAATATTTGTTAGGTGCAGCATTGTTAGGATTAGCAATTACTGGCTGTACTTCAAATCCAAAAAATGAAGTGGTACAAGAAAAAGTTGTGAGCAATACTCCGGCTGAAACTCAGGTAATTAACTTTACTGGTCCAATGGATCTTACAGTTGAATTGAAATCTTCGGATAATTTTGAAACTGCAGAAATGACAGATAATTCTGGCAAGGTTTATCACCTTAAGCGAGCTATTTCAGGAAGTGGTATGCGTTTAGCCAATAATGATGGTGTTTCAATTCACTTCAAAGCTGGTGAAGGTATTGTAGAGTTTATGAAAGATAAACCTATCAGTATTACTGAATACAAAAAATAAGATTATTGTTCTAGGACAACCCACCTCAGTGGTGGGTTGTCTTTTTATTATATGAAGTAATATTCCTATCAGTTTAAAATTATAATATATGACGCTGTAGTCTAAAAATTGTTTTTCCATATCTCTCTTAGTACAAATACGGACTAACTTAATGAATAATATTAACTTTAAGAATTTCGAAGAGGCTGGCCAAGCTATTTTAAAATTCTTATCTCAACGATTTGGATTTAAGTTATGGATGATTACCCGTACCGAAGGTGATGACTGGATTGTGTTACTAAGTGAAGATAATGGCTATAACGTTAAGCCAGGACAAGTATTTCAATGGGCAGATTCGTTCTGCTCACACATGGTACAAAATAATGCGCCCCGCATTGCCCCTTACTCGCCCGATGTTCAAGTTTATACAGATGCACCAATAAATAAACTTGTCACTATTAAAGCCTATATCGGTCAACCTCTTTTAAAAGAAGATGGTTCCTTGTTTGGCACTCTTTGTGCAATTGATCCCGAACCTCAGTCTAAAGTCCTTGTTGAGGATGCTCCATTGTTTGATCTTATAGGAAAGGTGCTTAGTTACACGATTCAAGCTGAATTAAGAGCAACCGAACACATACGTAAAGCTGAACGCTTTGAAATGGAAGCATTGTCTGATCCAATGACTGGACTTTATAACCGTCGTGCTTGGGATCGATTAGTTGAGTTAGAAGAAGAACGGTGTAAGCGATATGGTCACCCTACTGCTGTGCTTATGATTGACCTAAATGATCTAAAGATTACTAATGACAATCTAGGACATGCTGCTGGTGATGAGCTGATCAAAAGAATGGCTGTAGCTTTAAAAGGCATAGTACGTAGCAATGATATTATTGCTCGCCTAGGTGGTGATGAATTTGCCGTACTCAGTATCGAAACTAATCTGCAGAATGCTGAGAAGCTTGTAACAAGAATTCAAAATGCTTTTGCGAAAGCTGAAGTTAGTGCGGCAATTGGTCTTGCAATGCGAAATCCAACATATGGGTTATCCACCGCCATCATAGAAGCTGATAGAAAGATGTATCAAGATAAAATCTTAATTAAATCTATTAATAATGATTGACAAAAAGCCGCATACCCGGGCGGCTCTTGGATCGGGTGGAGAACTTATGCTTGAATTAATTGTTATTGATATATCTGAAACTAAACCAAAATCACTCTATGCTAGACAATTCAAAACCCATCCTCGCGTAGGTGAATGGATTGAAATAGATGAAAATGAAGAAGGGGTTTTATATGAAGTTGTTAAGGTTGCTCACTCGACAAATGGTGGTGATTCAGATTTATACGTAAAGCCTCTAGGACTAACTTATGAAGTTGTTGGGAATCTTTGTGGTAAAAGTGATTAGCGATATTTAAATGGTTTTCGCTTAAATCATTAGGATTAGTAATTAAAACACCGATAAGTTTCACCCCAGTTAGTGGAGATGAATCCATTACCTCTATTAACTGACCTTCTTTTGTAATACCAATCATTCTAATGACTCCATCCAACCCATCCCTGTGATGGGTTTTCTTTTGTCTATTAAATCTTATTTCACCTGAAGAGTAAAAATATTTTTACCATTTTTACCCAACAGGTATTTACTTTATTTTACCCCACAGGTATATTTTATCTCACAGACAACAAAAAGCCCCAGCGTTGCTGTAACAACCTGGAGCGTGACCCATCACCCTACTGAGTGAAATTATTATGAACACAAAATTAACTCCACACAATAGCTTCAAGGTAACTCTGTTTACCGCTGCCTTAACTGTAAGCGCCTTGGCATTTGCTCATCTTGCTGACTTTGGTACTGACCAGGTAGCACCAGCTCAAAATATTCAATCTGAATATGGAATTGTTTCTTTAAAGATGCTCGACGATATGCGCGGTGAAGCAGTCGTAAATCTGGATGGTTTCCGTTTGGAAATCACTTCGTTTGAAGTTGAAGCATACCCGGATGATTACGGTGTACCAGGTTCCGAATTCAC
This sequence comes from Acinetobacter lwoffii, assembly GCF_024129855.1. Classification (GTDB taxonomy): domain Bacteria; phylum Pseudomonadota; class Gammaproteobacteria; order Pseudomonadales; family Moraxellaceae; genus Acinetobacter; species Acinetobacter lwoffii_L. The sequence goes on along the minus strand of NZ_JAMXXC010000001.1, from coordinate 249,581 downwards.
AAATATAGAAGTCGTTGAACTAGGTGAAATCAAGGCGTTCGATGCTAATGGCAATCCGTATAAAGACTTCACAGACTACCAGGATCACCGCGAAATCAATTCAATGATCGCCGGCTACATCATGAAGCACCGCTTGGTGGAGGTTCAGTCATGATTTTAAATTCTGCTGATCAAATTTTTGAAGCACTCCTGAATGGCCAATCGGTCTACTGGTGTGAGTGTGGCTCTGATGACTGGTCTCCTTTAAATGATCGAACTCAAATTAATTTTGTAGACCTTTACACCGGCTTCCTGCAATTCAAAGCAGATGAGCTACCTGTAGTGTCAATGCCGATTGAGTTCAACTCAACTCATCGCTACTTCTCTGAATACATCAAGACCTTTGAGGGACTTGAAATATATCGAGTAGGTAAAACTCGGGCCAGCTATTTTGCCCTACGTGTCAAAAGCTCAGGAACTATTGCTGACTATTTCTGCAACACAACTATCTATTCCATTCAGCCGGACGGCTCATTGAGGAAGATGGATAAATCCCTTACTCCGAAATGGATTTTAGATGGACTGGAAAATGCGCGTGTTGCTATGCGAAAGAACAAGCGTCATCAAGTTTTAGAAAGTACCGGCTTCTTTGCATCGGAAGACTATAAGAACTTTAAGCGTAATAACCGTCCTGCAGGAGCACGTTGAGATGGCGATTAATATTATTCCAGCGAATCAAGCGCTGCTAGTTCAGGCAATTATTGTTTACCTGTATGCAGATCCAGGCTTGGGTAAAACCTCTATCGGCTTTACTGGTGATAAGGCTATTTCATTCGACTTTGACAAGGGTTCCCACCGTACTGGTGAACTTCGTCGCGGTGCTGTAGTTCAGGCTCACCAGTGGTCTGATGTTGCAAACCTCACAATGGCTGATCTTGAACCATATAACACCATTGTGATTGATACCGTCGGTGCAATGCTTGAAAGCATCAAAACACATTTAATGCTGAATGCGACCAACAAACAAAAAGATGGATCGTTAAAGCTTAAAGCCCAGGGCTTGGCCAACAACATCTTTAAGCAATATGTGAATACGCTGATCGCTTCAGGAAAAGATGTGGTGTTTATCGCTCACGCTTCTGAAGATCAAAGCGGTGACCAGGTAATTTATCGCCCTGATCTGGGTGGTAAAAACCGTAATGAGCTATATCGCATTGCTGACATTATGGGCTATTTGACCACAGTCACTACTGGTGAAGGCAAGAATGCCCGGGTAATTAGCTTTAAGCCTTGCCCTACCCATCACGCTAAAAATGCGGGTGGTTTAGGCGGTGAGACTGGTGAAGTATGGGTGCCGGATCTAAAGACCAGCCCTACATTTCTGGCCGATCTTATCAAACAGGCTAAGGACCATATCAATACCCTGACACCAGATCAATTGGCCGCAATCAAGGCTCAAGAAGATCTAGAAAACTGGGTACAAAGCTGTGGTGAGGCCCAGTATGCGAGTGATCTAAATCAGCTCACTCAGTCCCTTGAAGACACTCATCTGTATTACAAGAATATGCGTGCCGAGCTGGTTCGTCGTGCTCTGGAAATGAAGTGCATATTCGATAGACAGCGCAATGCATGGACAGATCCACCAGAGTTTAATGGCATTTCTGATGAGCAGCTTGCCGATCTACAGGACTTTATCGATACCTGTGGGCTTGATGCAAAAACAGTATGTGAGCACTTAGGGCTTGATGCTCTCAACCAAATAGAAGCTTCCAAATTTGAAGCTGTAAAAAATGAAATAGAACAATTGGCTAAAGGGGAAATAACAGCATGAACGCAATAATTCTTGATACCGAAACCAACACTATTAATGGGTATCCAATTGAAATCGCTTATGCACCTTGCTCTTTTGAGCAGGGAGTATTGCAGTTCAACCAGGCTGACCTGTTTGATGAATACTTCTCATGCCCTGAGCCTATTTCATTTGGTGCGATGGGAGTCCATCACATCCTGGAATCCGATATTGCTGCCAAACCAAGCTTTGACACATTTAGTCTTCCTAAGTCTGTGGAATGTATCGTTGGTCACAATGTCAAATACGACATTGAGGCGATTAGTAAGTGTGGCGTTAGTTCTGAGAATTTAAAAACTATATGCACCCTGGCTTTGGCTCGATTTGCATGGCCAGAACTGGAAACTCACACCCTTAGCGCCCTGTTCTATTTCGTGAGCACTGATAAAGAAAAAGCACGTGATTACCTACGTAAAGCGCATAACGCTAAATATGACATCTGGTTCACGTACATCATTCTTAAAAACATTTGCCTAAAGCTGGGCATTAAGGACATGACTTCTCTGTACCAGATGTCTGAGGTGGCATTAATCCCAACCAAAATGCCATTTGGCAAACATAAAGGCACTGAGATTCAGGATCTTCCTAAGGACTACATTAAGTGGTTTTTAGGGCAAGGTGATATCGATCTGCATTTGCGTAAAGCATTGGAGGCTGCAGCATGATCTTCAGAATTAAAAAGAAGCATGAAGTCGGTTTCAAGTTGTGGCTAGAAAAATTGGGTTATACCAAAAATGAACTTGCAGATGGCAGTTCGACATTTAGCGGAAAAGGCACACGCAAGACACTAAGTTATGTGCTTTTAAAGAAAGATTTAACAGGCAATGCAGCATGCCAGGTGCTATTTGGTGAATATGAAGAGCACCTGGATAACCCTGATTATTTAGATGTAAAGGTGGCGTGATGGAAAAGAATAAATTGTGGTGCGTAGGAATCTGCCCTGAAGATGATAGTCCGCATGAACAGTCACCTGCTGCATCAAAAGAAATTGCTGAACGTGCTTTGGCTCGATACAGAGCCATGACTAAAGCTGAAGGTAATCAGTTCATGATCGAATCATTTGATGAATACTTTCAGGTTCAAGAATGGGAAGGCACAGCTGAAGAACACCAGGAACAAATGTTTTATACAGAAGACTGGTTTAAAGAGCCGATGTACCAGTGCAAAAACATGCAGCAGGCTGAACAAGCTTTTAAGTACGGTGAAATCGTGCACTGCTACAAAGATAGTGCTGAGTTAATTACTTCTGATTTTGATGAGGCTAAGCGCTTCTATGAGGTGGCGTGATGGATATTCAAAGAAAAGCGTTTGAGTCATCAAACAATGTAAATCCAGATTGGTCTTTTAAGTTTGATGAAGAATTGCAGCAATATGTTGCCACTGATTTTGAAATGACAAATCAGGTTGATGAATTTAATGAGCACTGGGATACGTTCCGCGCTGGATGGGAAACCAAAGCCCAAGCGGTGCCGGAATGGATTAATGTTCACCTACTTTCACCGCAAATTGATACTGAAGTTTTGATTTGTGTTGATGATGACGTTCAGTTAGCCGTTTGGCGTGTAGACGATTGCGGCGGGTATTTTGAAGATGCTATTGGTGAAATTAAGTGGTGGATGCCCTTACCAAAAGCACAGGAGCCAACCAATGACTGAAATTCAATTAACAAAACTTCAACTGGCTAACTATGTTTGTGATGAGCTGCATAAAGAAATGCCATTTGATCTGATTTTTAATCAGGGTGAATTCGTGCCATTTATGGAAATCATTGATGCTTCAAATCTTGATGTTGGATTTCCAGTCAAGAACATCGGTGACAAGATTCATGTCGGTGTAACAAAGGGAAATTCAAACGGTATATATGAGGCATTGAGTAGTTATATCGCAGAGCATCAAAAACCGGAAAACTGTATTGATCAATTTATTGCTAGTGGTGAATTTGATAAGGCTTTTAAGGATGTGTTTGGGTTGCCGGAGACGGTAGTAAGAAGCTTAAAGGAGGTGTCATGAGTGAATCTGAACGTGATTTACTCGAAGCTATCTTTGATGAGATGCAGGAGCTTAAAAGAGCAATGGCAAATCAAGATGAGCGCCGAGTAAGTATCAAGGAATTTGCGAAGCGGATGAATATGAGTGAGCCGACTTTGTATGACCGGATTAAAAAAGGAGAAATTGACCAGCCGACTAAAGATGGCCCGAGAAGTTACTACCTAAATAGTTATGTGAACGAAGTTGTCACAAGGCATTCAAAAACTGGTAAAGTAGCCGCTTGATTAGCGGCTTTTTAATGCCTGCAAAATCAGTCACTTTTCTAAAAGTGAGTAACATAGTGAGTAACGATTAGAAATAAAGATACTCATTTTCATAATTCTCAAGAGGTTACGTGCGATATGCTTCTCATGATCGACAACTATGACTCCTTTACTTATAACATCGTCCAATATTTTGGCGAACTGAATCAAGAAGTAAAAGTAGTCCGTAATGATGCCGTGACATTGGAAGATATAGAGCGATGGCAACCCAAGTATTTAGTGATTGGTCCCGGCCCGTGCTCGCCAAGTGAAGCAGGGATTTCTATTCCTGCCATTCAGCATTTTGCTGGAAAAATTCCTTTACTGGGCGTTTGTCTTGGTCACCAGAGTATTGGTCAGGCATTTGGCGGTGATATCGTGCGTGCCAAACGTGTCATGCATGGTCGTCTGTCTGATATGTACCACAGTGATACCGGGATTTTCAGCAATCTTCCTTCTCCATTTCCTGCAACGCGCTATCATTCCCTAGTGATTGATCAAGCCACCTTGCCCGAATGTCTGGAAGTGACGTGTTGGACCAATGAAGCGGATGGCTCTATGGAAGAAATTATGGGTGTGAAACATAAGACATTGCCGGTCGAAGGCGTGCAGTTCCATCCTGAATCGATTCTGAGCCAGCATGGTCATCAAATCTTTAAAAACTTTCTCGAAATTTATGCCTAAGAACACCTTATGAATATTCAACAAGCTTTAAGCAATATTACTAAAAACATTCACCTGACTCAGGATCAAATGCAAGACGTGATGCGTGCCATCATGTCAGGTGAAGCGACCGATGCCCAGATTGGTGCCCTGCTGATGGGCTTACGTCTTAAAGGCGAAAGCATTGATGAGATTACCGCAGCTGCACGTGTCATGCGTGAACTTGCCACTAAAATTGATGTCAGTGACATTCCTTATCTGGTCGATATCGTCGGCACAGGCGGTGACGGTCAAAACCTGTTTAACGTTTCTACTGCCTCTGCATTCGTGATCGCAGCAGCGGGCGCAACCATTGCCAAACATGGTAACCGCGGCGTTTCGACCAAATCAGGTTCGTCAGATTTGCTGGAACAGGCCGGGATTAATCTGGACCTGAATATGCAGCAGACTGAACGCTGTATCCGTGATGTCGGTGTCGGCTTCCTGTTTGCACCGAATCATCATCAAGCCATGAAATATGCAATCGGCCCACGTAAAGAATTGGGGATTCGCAGTATTTTCAACCTGCTCGGTCCTTTAACCAATCCGGCTGGCGTACAACGTCTGGTCATTGGCGTATTTTCCAATGAACTCTGCCGTCCAATTGCCGAAGTTATGAAACAGCTCGGTGCTGAACATGTGATGGTAGTACATTCACGTGATGGTCTGGATGAAATCAGTATTGCCTCTTCAACTCATGTTGCTGAACTGAAAAATGGTGAAGTCACTGAATGGGAAATTATTCCTGAATCGGTCGATATTGAGTCGCAAACCCTGACCGGACTGATTGTGGAAGATTCTGCGCAAAGTCTGGCTTTGATCAAAGATGCGCTGGGCAAGAAGAAATCAGACATCGGTGATAAAGCCGCGAACATGATCGCGCTGAATGCCGGCGCGGGTATTTATGTCTCCGGTTTAACCAGCAGCTATAAGCAAGGTGTTGCGCTGGCACATGACATTATTTACGGCGGTCAGGCACTTGAAAAAATGAGTGTGCTGTCTGAATTTACCAAAACCATTAAACATTACGAAGCTTAATTCGGTCAGGGATTTTGATCATGGTGGATATCGCAAACACAATTTTAGGCAAGATTGTTGACCGTAAAAAAGAAGAGTTTGCCCTACGTTTAAAGCAGAAAAGCTATAAAGATCTGGAAGAACTGGCACAAGGTGCATCACCTGTGCGTGGTTTTGCCCGGTCTTTAGTGTCGAAACGTCCGGGTGTCATTGCTGAAATTAAGAAAGCTTCGCCATCTAAGGGCATTATTCGCGAGAACTTTAACCCTGCGGAAATTGCAGCACAGTATCAGGAGGCAGGCGCAGCCTGTTTATCGGTGCTGACCGATGTAGACTTTTTCCAAGGACATGATGACAACATTCAGATTGCCCGTTCACATTGCGACCTGCCTGCACTGCGCAAAGACTTTCTGATCGATCCTTATGGAGTTATCGAAGCACGTGCTCTGCATGCAGACTGTATCTTGCTAATTGTGGCTTGCCTGTCTGATCAGCAGTTAGAAGAAATGTCTAAAACTGCATTTGAACATCATCTGGATGTACTGGTTGAAGTTCACGATGAAGAAGAACTATCCCGTGCTTTAAAACTTTCTGATCGTTGTCTGCTCGGTGTAAATAACCGTAATTTAAAAACCTTTGATGTGGATTTAAACACATCATTACGTTTGAAAAAATTACTGGACCCTTCACGCCTGCTGGTGACTGAAAGTGGTATTGCCACACCTGCGGATGTTGCGATGATGCAGAAAAATGATATTCACGCCTTTCTGGTCGGCGAAAGCTTCATGAAACAACCACGTCCGGATCATGCTTTCCGCGATCTGTTTGGTGAGCCTGAAGCGGTTTAAAATGTAAATGCTCACCTAAGCATTAAAAAAGCCCAATCTCAGGATTGGGCTTTTTTATTTTCAATATTGAAAAGTAGATCATAGATTCTCGAGCGTATTTAAAATCCTCAGCAATGTCATGAACGCAATTCAGTTCTCCTTTGTCTATTTTCAGACTATAATTCTTGTAAATTCCGCATCTCCCTTGTTTTTACATTATGAGTAAACACGATTCTTCATTATCTAAAGATCAGTACAACCTGCTGAAATCTTTTAAGAAGCAAATTACACAGCCGCAAACGCCTGCGGTCGTTGCTGCACCTGTTGAAAAGACTGTCGAGCAAGAAGCGTTAGAAGAACTGGAATTATTCCGCAAGCAAATGCAGGGCGTACAAAAAATTGAATCGGGAAATACGGTTCAACTGGACAAACCACGCAAGAAAAAGCCGGATGCACAAATCTTGGCAAAGCGTGCAGCGGCTACTGGCCCGCTGGAAACAGAGGCAATTGCTTTATCAGATACTCAGGCCATGCTCAATCCTGTCGGCAGTCAGGCCAACTTGAGCTATCGCATCGCCACCTTGCAGCATAAAGTGTTTGAAGACTTGAAAGCCGGTAACTTGCGCTGGTTTGAAGCTGTGGATCTGCATGGCTGTACCGTGGAAGAAGCGCGTCAAGCCGTGCTGCAGATTATCCAGATCGCCAAAGATGAAAACCAGAACGTGATTAAAATCGTACATGGTAAAGGTCCAGAAGCGATTTTAAAAACCTATGTCAACGGCTGGCTGCGTCAGCATCGCGATGTTTTGGCTTTTGTCAGTGCACCTGAAAAGCAAGGTGGTACCGGTGCGGTATTGGTTCTGCTCAAACGTGCAGAAAAGAATCCAAAGTTCAAACAGTAAACGGTTTTAGCCTCAAAACAAGGCATTGTAAAAGTTTTCTGCTACAATGCCGTCCTTGTTCATTCTCAGTTTAAGTGAATACGTCATATGACTATGCAGCAATCCTACGCAAACATTCTTACTGCCGTTGGCGAAGATCTAAATCGCCCTGGTCTCAAAGATACGCCTGTGCGCGCTGCGAAAGCATTTTCATATTTAACCTCGGGTTATAGCCAGACACTTGAAGAAGTGACCAACAAGGCGGTCTTCCCTTCCGATAACCGTGAAATGGTACTGGTCAAAAACATCGAATTTTATTCGCTATGTGAGCATCACTTATTGCCATTTTATGGCCGCGTACATATCGCCTATTTGCCAGAAGGTCATGTTTTAGGCCTGTCTAAATTTGCCCGTATTACTGAAATGTTTGCACGCCGTTTGCAGATTCAGGAAAATCTGACTCAGCAAATTGCAGAAGCAGTGGCTGAAGTCACCAAAGCACGCGGTGTTGCAGTAATGATTGATTCTGCGCACATGTGCATGATGATGCGCGGTGTAGGCAAGCAGGAATCAACCACACGTACGGTATCATTTATTGGTGATTTTAAAACCGACAAAGAAACACGTCGTGAATTTTTAAGTGCGGTTCCAGAAAGCTATTAATTATTAAAGCTTAAAAATAAGTTACTCAAAGCCTCGATCATTCGGGGTTTTTTGCTTTTAAAGGAAGAGGATATCAATACTTAATTCAAAAGCTCACTTGCTATAAATAACACCTGGTAACAGGGTTTAAAGACCTGTCCCAAAACTTGCTATGTTTCAGTCTAGAACTCAAACAATTCCTGCTTGTGTTTGCAACAAGCCTACACTTGGATACACGATAAAGTTTTAATCCTGCCGCTCTCCCATTAAAGTAATTTGAAGTTGATATACAGCAAAGCGCTTTATATCTTTCTGATTGATTTTTAATGATAAGGAAAGTAACCATGGCGAATAGAAAAAATAACCAGGCGAAAGACAGCAAAAAATCAGCAAAAACTGCTAAAAAGACCCAAGATGAGAAACTGAAAAAGTCGAATAAGAGTAGTGACAAAGACAGTGATCGCAAAGTCACTAAAAAAGCGGCGAGCAGTAAATCTAAAGCGGCATCTTCTAAGAAAGACAATGCCAGCAAAGATGAAAAAGTAAAGGCAAAGAAAAATTCGAGCTCAAAAGCCAGTGATAAAGCGAAAGACCAAAAGACTTCTTCCGCGAAAAAACCGGCTAAAGCAAAAAGCAGCAACAAGAGTAAAGACGACACTAAAGTGAAAAAGTCTTCTTCAAAAAAATCGGCACCTGCTAAAAAGCAGTCGAGCAGCTCTTCTAAGAGCAAGTCAACCAAGGCTAAAACCTCGAAGACCAGTTCGAAAAAATCGAAGTAAAATGAAAAGCCCCTAGCTCTAGAAGACAGGGGCTTTTCTGTATCTTGTCCTTTCGTTTTTATAATTTGTATTAGCTGAAATATTGAGTCATTTTAAATTTCAGAAAAGGCCGAATATGAAGTCATCTGCCAAAGTAACCCCACCAAAACGTCCGTCACGTGTAGTTTCGAATAGTTTTGATTATTCTCTGGACTTTGCAAAGATTAATTTTCGTAAACGACCCGAGCTCTACCGGATTGGCCGTGGTGAACAAGGTGTATTACTGGTTGAGCCTTATAAATCGGAAATCCTGCCACACTGGCGCTTTGCAGATGAAGCAAAAGCCCAAGCCAGTAGCGAGAAAATCTATCAGCTTTTTCTAGACTATTTAAAACAAGAAGATTTTATTGGTGCGGACATGGCACGCAAGTTTTTACAGATGGGTTTTACCCGTGCCCGGCGTTATGCCAACCATAAAGGTGGCAAAAAATACGACGGTCCGGTTCCGGAAGACAAAAAAGGTTTAAGTGGCGCGCATGGCCGTTCCGAGCTGCCCCGCAATCAGGAAGATCCTGTTAAAGCCGCTGCTGCCAAAATTTTTAAACAGAAATGGGATAAAGCTAAAAATCATCCCGAATATCTTCAGCAAAAACAGAAATTTCAGGAATTTATAGAGCAGCAGTCTGCAACTGGCTAAAAACCTTTCATTTAAACTGAGAGTGGCTGTGCGACAGGGTTCAAGGACTGATGAGCCATATAAACTCTGTTACGCCCGTTGTTCTTCGCCATATACAAGGCAGAATCTGCCGCATTCAGGAAGCGCTGATAATCCGGATGTCCATCATAAAGCACACAACCAATACTGACCGTAAATTTAAACTGCTGGCCTTGTGCCGAATTAATCATGCCATTTTCAATATATTTACGAATACTTTCGGCAATATTCAGGGCACGTTTCTCATCAGTATCCACCAGTAATAGCAAAAACTCTTCACCGCCGACCCGGAAAGCATAATCACTGCCCTGACTGTATTTTTGCAATGCTTCGGCCAGAAATTTCAAGGCCAGATCACCTGCTGCATGTCCAAATTTGTCATTAATACTTTTGAAATAATCAGCATCAATGGCAAGTAAAGACAAAGGCGTATGATTCTTACGGGAAAAAGTGATTTCACGTGAAATAATGGTATTCAAATAACGACGATTCAATAACTGGGTCAATGAATCATTACCTGATTCAATATATTCGGCCACCTGAAATAACTGATCTACTAACAACTGAATCTCACGGTTCAAGTCACGGATTCGTTGGATCAGTCCCAGCATATTGTTTTTGTCCGTACAGTCCATAATATCTTGATTAAGTTCATCGACTTGATAAATTCGCTCAATGATTAAATCGACCTGATCAGAGCCGGTAAAAGCATAAGAGGCTTTATGAATAAACCATAAACCAAACTCCGACTTGGACAACATCGGATGATTCAATTTTTCATGCTCAGAAAAGACCTTGAACATGAGCTCATTTTCCCAGTCTAGCAATGAACTGCGCTGTTTATCTTTTTGTACGGCCACATCCTGCATTGCTGAAAAAACACGATAACTGTGTTTAATTTCCTGATTCATGGCTGTTTTAGCTTCATAAGATCGGCACATGACTTCTGTGGCAAATCCCATGATCTGGACAATATAACTGCAGGTGGTCAACATACTGTGGTGAGGATTCTCATCCAGCAGTTCAAACATTTTACGCTCAATTTCACGCACACCGCGCATGATCAGCCAAGACGGAATTCCGACACGCGCATGCACATGCCCCACCATCGCCTGTTTCTGCACGGCATCGGCATAGCGTTTATTAATTCCCACACTAAAGCTTTCAAGTAGCCAAGCATTTAAAGTGTCGCGCAAGCGCTGTTGAATCAAGTCATCAGAAAAGAATTCTGCAGATTCCTTTTCAAGGAGCATGTTTTTATAGAATTCTTCCACCAGAATCAGGGAGTGATCTTGAATAAAGTGAAAGGCATGCAATAAGTCATCAGATGAATAATTTTGACAGATCTGTTCCCATTGCTCGGCCAGTCTTGCCATGCATTCATTATTCATACTGTGTGTTCCCCAAAACCTTGCAATTCGCACTCACATTATGTGACAAATATAACAAATATCAGGTATTTTTCCTAAAATATCGACCAGATTATTTGTACCCAACCTAGCCAATTTTTTTATACAAGGGAAAACCGAACAGCAGCCTCATGGATACACAGCACTTTATGAATAGTGTTAATCAGTTTTAACTCAATCTTAAAAATACCGGATCAAACCAAGACTCCATTGATCCCAGTCTTTGGACTGCTGTTGCTGATATTCCCAAGACAGCCGAAGTGCATGTTGTGGATTGAATGCATATTGGAGTTCAGTATTCAGTTTCAGCTGCCAGCGATGCGAATCTTCCCAATAAGGCAGTTCCACCTGCACCAGACTGTTAATCTGATCGCTCCAGATATTCTGGCACCCCACAGTAGGGCCAGCACCTACGCGCCAGCCTTGATCCAGTGCCTTGCCTGCCTGTAGCTGAGTTTGCATTTGCGCATAACATAGATGTTCACGGCTGGCATTTGCCCAGCTATAACCACCCTGAGTTTTTAAGCTGGCGACGCCATGCTGTTCATCTTCACTAAACTGGCCATGCGCATCCAGTGCCTCCTGTTTCCAGCCCAGATTAAAACCCCAGGATAATGGCGTATTAAACGGATTGACCGGGTTATAGGAATTGACAGTAAATAGATCCAGATGTTCCAGCTTGAGCTCACTGTCACGATATTGCAAAGCCCCATCTAGAAACAACAATTGTGTTCCGGTTCGAAAACCACCTTGCGGGTCGATGAGATCATGATAGGCCTGCCGATGGCCAAGCTGGACAAAGGATTCACCCTGAACCTGTCCGGCCTGAAGACTGATATTTCGTGCATGATGGCTTTGTACTGGATCTGTTTTTGGACGTTCCGGCGCTTTACGCTGTTTCTCGATATCCAGCTGGCTTCTTAAACCCAGTAACTTGCGGAAACGTGGCTGGGAAAATGATTTATCGACTGTTTGTCGGAGAAAGTCCAGATATAAATGATCATAGGCCATTTCCAGAATTTTGGCCTGATCTTCTGCCGGATAGGGCTGCAAGATTGAAGGCATTGCACCTGTTTCTGCATAAGCCAGCTGATGCGCAGTTTTTGCCAGCGCTTTGCCATGCTGTCTGGACTGTGCCAGCAATTGAGTTTCAAGCGCCGGACGGTAAACTTTCTGTTTGATCAAGCCCTGCTGTTCTACTACTTTTAGTGTTTCAATCGGAATCGCAGTCGAATTAAACTGTTTCTGTAGATTTAGCTCGGGACGTACCAGATCAAACAGTCCCAGTAGGCGATAAGCGCAATTATCACTGATAAAATAATAAGGGAAACTTACATTTTGCATTTCCCAGAGATGCTGTACCAAAAACCTGGTTTCTTGCGGACTTAAGTTTAATTCATATTCCCACAAATCCCGGCTTTCAAAGTCACCATACTCTTTGACCTTGCGGTAATACGGCATCAGTGAATATTCACCCGGATATTGTCCAGTCAGCCCTTTCCAGGCAAAGGACCAGTTGTCATTGCCATCGACCGTCGCAGCATAGTTGACCGCATAAGAAATCAGATTGAGTTGTTGCTGGTCTTTAGGGTCCAGACGCAACAAGGTATGACCAAACATCGAGCTGGGATTACCCATAAAATCCGTGGCATAGATCAGGGTTGCCTGATAAGGCTTGACCTCGCCAATCCATTTATCCAAATCCGGGCAACTGACCGCAGGCAATTGTTGCTCGGAAATATTCAATTGCTGCATTAACCAGCTGCTGCGTGCAGGAAACTTACAGCGGACGGACTGATTCGGCTCTGCGCTCAGGAATAAAGCCTGAATGTTATGCTGCATTTCTTTTTTTAGATCAGTTTTTCCCTGCTCTGCCAGGAAATAGCCCGAATAGTTAACCTCGCTATGACCTTGGGGATTGGCATACATGAGACGTTGCCAGGTAGTGCTCTGATCCAGATGCTGAGTTTCGGCCTGAGCGATATAATGCTGGATGTCTGGATTAATTTCGCTAGAAAAACTTAAAGGGCTGAATGTCAGGCCCAACATGAAGAACGCATATTTCATTCAGTTAACTTATTCTCATCAATTTCTTTTAGTCATAAGAAAACCCTGCTAGAACAGCAGGGTTTTTAGGGTGCGGATCAGATGTAGGATTTCAATACTTCATCTTTGGCCATCACAGTTTGTAAGGTGCTTAAAACTTGTAATGTATTCTGGTTTTCTTCGGAATAAATTTCAGAGAAATTCTGCTTGGAAACGCTAAAGAAACGAGCTTTATCTTCAGATTTAATATTCAAAAGTTCAGCCAGAACATTCAGGCTTTCACCCTCTCCAACTGCCATATCACGCGCCAATGCTTCAGCGTTTTCATTGGTAAAGGTCACCACTTGAGCGGTTACGGTACCGCCCTGGCTACAACCTAAAGTACCAAAAGTGATCCCGAGCCACTGATTCGTGAACAGAACGTTGGTCGTACCTGCAAAGAGTTTAGGAATAATACCAGACTGACCCGCCCACACCTGGCTTCCGATACCACAACCGACATCTCGGTCAGCCATCGCCATGCTTGAACCAGTCGCCAATACCGCCGCCAGCATAATTTTTTTCAACATAGTTATTCTCCAATTATTCTCATGCAATCTTTGTTATTACTCTAATAATGTAATTTAAATTACATACTCAGCAGAGTAGCGACAAGTCAAGTTTGGCGCAATTGAAAAAATGTATGCTTTACATAAACATAACCTGATTGATTTTACTGTTCCTTGAGCGCCCAATCGCCTTGTGAATTACGCTGTCCCAAGATTTTCAGTACTAACACCAGACTCAGCAATAACAACAAATACCAGGAGCCCAGTTTGCCCCATCCCACCATATGCCATTGCTCAATCTGGCTTGGATAGAGCCAGATCTGGTAAAAGGTACTGATGTTCTCGGCAATCCAGATAATAAACGCCAGAATCAGCAGTACGGGTAACATCGGCAACTGAAAAGTATGCCGATTCAGCTGAAAGCGAATTCTGGTTTTCCAGAACATCAGCACGCTCCAGACAAATAAAATCACCCGATAATCGGGAATAAAAAACTTGCTCATAAAGTTGATATAAGACAAGACAGCCAATGTCAGCATATGGCTAAAACGCGGCAATTTTTCAAATGAAACCTGATATAGACGTAAAGAGCGCGCAAAAAAACTGCCGACTGCAGAATACATAAAACCGGCAAATAAAGGCACGGTCAGGATTTTAAATATTGCGGGTTGAGGGTAATGCCAGGAAGCAATTGCCGGATGGGTCAGGAAGATTTCCATCACCATGGCCATGAGATGAAATAACGCAATCACTTTGGCTTCAGCCCAGGATTCCAGTTTGGTATAGAGCAATATCACCTGAATCAGCAAAGCAAAAAAAAGCAGATAGTCATACCGGTAAAAACCAAAGAAGAGATCGCTGCCCATAGAAGCAGTCAGCGCAAAAGCGAGCAGGAGTAAAATCCCAAATAAGGCAGCCGAAGCTGCCTTATAAGTAAATTCAAACCCTGATTTGAATAGATCGATCAAGGTTTACATCCTAAAGATATTTGGCACTATACTCATGTACGGTATCAATAAATGCTTTTGGATTCGCCGGATCAACCCACTGGGTAATACCATGACCTAAATTGGCAACATAACCGGTTTTCTCGCCATTGGCATAGGCATCATCCAGCATGGCTTTTGTCGCTTTAATGATGGTGTCTGATGAACCATATAAAGTTGCAGGATCCAGGTTACCCTGAAGTGCTGCACGACCAGCAACCGTTTGACGAGCGACATTCAATGGCGTGGTCCAGTCCAGACCAAATGCATCTGCGCCTGTCGTAATCATCGGTTCCAACCATTGACCGCCACCTTTGGTAAACAGAATTACCGGAATCTTGCGGCCGTCTTTCTCACGTTGCAAACCAGCGACAATCTTCTGCATATAGTTCAGCGAGAACTCGATATATTCACGATGTGCTAATGCCCCACCCCAACTATCAAAGATCTGTACCGCTTGTGCACCCGCATCGATCTGCGCATTCAAATATTCAGTCACTGCATCAGCCAGACGATCCAGCAAAGCATGCAAAACTTCAGGCTGCGCATACATCATCTGTTTGGTAAAACGGAAATCCTTGCTTGAACCGCCTTCGACCATATACGTTGCCAGAGTCCATGGACTGCCCGAGAAACCAATCAGAGGAACGTGACCGCCCAAGGCTGAACGAATGGTCGAAACGGCATTCATCACATAATCCAGATCCGACTTGGCATTAAATGCAGGCAGATTGGCGACATCCTGTTCGGTACGGATGGTCTTGTGAAATTTCGGGCCTTCACCGGCTTCAAAATACAGCCCCAGTCCCAAAGCATCCGGAACCGTCAAGATATCCGAGAATAAAATCGCGGCATCAAGATCATAACGGCGTAAAGGCTGCAAAGTTACTTCACAGGCCAGTTCAGTATTCTTGCAAAGCGAAAGGAAATCTCCTGCCTTGGTACGCGTTTCGCGGTACTCAGGCAAATAACGGCCAGCCTGACGCATCATCCATACTGGCGTAGCATCTACAGGCTCACGCAACAATGCGCGCAGAAAACGATCATTTTTTAAGGTCGTCATTCACATTCCCATCTTTCTTTGACATTGCCAACATCATAGCAAAAAGGCCGCAGTTTTAATAACTTCTGGCAACTTTAAAAACCGATCGGATTGAACGGCAACCTAGTGATTTACACAAAACAACTACTGCATCTCCACATTTTTTCTGTAATACTTATAGTGTTTTTTCACATAGTTAAAGAAATAATTCTTAAGGTTGAGTTACATGTTCGTTCGCACAATGCTCGCTGTGAGTCTAGGTTGCATTTTCGCAGGTCAAGTTTTTGCCGCGTCTACTGCTGAACAACCATTAAAACCCCAAGTGGTGACTGATGTTGCAGTGCAAGATCCGATTGATCCATTAGCAACTGAAGCTTCAGCGGCCCAAGCAGCACCTGCAGAAGCGCAAATTACCGCACAAGAACAACAAGACTTAAAACAGGCATCTGAAGCGCTGAATGAGCTACAGGATACCGAAGATCAGACTGCTTCTATTGGCGCAGCACCAAATACCAAAGCACCGACTAACTCTGCAGCGACCAAAGCTTCGTGGACTTTAGACGGCTTAAATAATGCCCAGTGGTATGAAAATATCGGTGCAGGTCAATTCCCAGTTTACGCACGTGCACATGTCATGCTGAATAATGCCCATGCATCACCGGGGGCGATTGACGGAACCAGCGGTAAAAATACACTAAAAGCCATTGCATCTTTCCAGCAAATGAATGGCATTAAACCGACAGGTGTTTTGACTCAGGAAACCTGGGATAAACTAGTTGCACGTCAGGGTTCTAAGCCAGCCTTTGTTGAATACACCATTACTGAAAAAGATCTGGCAGGCCCATTTGCCAAGTCTATTCCTTCAGATTATGCGTTACAGGCGAAAATGAAAGGCTTGTACTACACACGTGTCAGTGAAATGTTGAGCGAAAAATTCCATATGGATGAGAATTTCTTAAAGAAACTCAATCCAAATGCTAACTTTAATAAAGTTGGGGAAAAATTACTGGTCAGTAATGTACGTAATGACTTGCCTGAAGGTATTCACTTGATTGTTGCACATAAAGGTGCGAAACAACTGTACTTATTTAACAGTAAAAATCAAATGATCGCGTCATTCCCTGCCACCATTGGTAGTGCGGATACACCATCTCCGACCGGAACCTATAAAGTAACAGGTGTTGCACCAAACCCTTGGTACAGCTATTCACCGTCTAACTTTGTACAAGGTAAAAACTTAAAACCACTATCTTTACCACCGGGTCCTAACGGTCCTGTCGGGAATATCTGGATTGGTTTAAGCAAGAAATCATTTGGTATTCACGGAACACCAAACCCGTCTACCATTTCGAAAACAGCGTCACATGGTTGTATTCGTTTGACTAACTGGGATGCCAATGATCTTGGCCGTAAAGTCAAATCTGGGGTAACGGTTCGTTTCTTAGAATGATGATCGGTCTGCCGATTTGAATAAAAATAGCCTGCTTTTGAGCGGGCTTTTTTATTCCTTATGTTTACTTTCAGCTCTTTCGTTGCAAAAATGCAATGATCTGTCGCCTATTTGAGATTTTTTCAGTTATAAAACGACAGTATGATGATCTCAAGTTAAAAATAATGTCGAGATAAAATCATGAATGCTTTTCTACATCCTAGCGAAAATCGTGGTCATGTAAAAATGGGCTGGCTGGAGTCTAAACACAGTTTCTCATTTGGTAACTGGTATAACCCAAAGTATATGGGTGTCAGCGCTTTACGTGTCATTAATGATGACCTGATTGATGGACATCAGGGTTTTGGAACGCATCCACATGACAATATGGAAATCCTGACCTGTGTGCTGAAAGGAACCATTACCCATCAGGACAGCATGGGCAATCATGGCGGAATCGCTGCGGGTGAATGGCAACTGATGAGTGCAGGAACAGGTGTGCGGCACAGTGAAATGAACCAAGGCGACGAACAGGTCCATTTACTGCAAATCTGGATTATTCCAAATGAACGTGATGCCAAGCCGAACTATCAGCAAATCCGTCTTGACCCGCATGAGCAACCGAACCAGTGGCATTTGATTTGTGGTCCGAATGACAATGCACCGATGCATATTCGTCAGAATGCCGAAGTCAAAACTGCGGTGATTCAGCAAGGCCAAAGTCTGGAAGTGAAAGCGACCCAGCATATTAATTATGTACATGTTGTTTCTGGCACTGTCCAGATCGCTGAACATACAGTTGAAGCTGGCGGCGCAATTGCTTTTCTAGATGATACAGAAATTAAAGCAAGCGAAGATGCACAAGTGATCTGGTTTGATTTGCCGGAAGTACCCAACTAAGCTTTTAAAGCTCTCAGCTCTAATGGCTATTGATCCCAGTGATTAATAGCCATTTTTTATACGTATAATCATGAATAAAAAATAATAGTTCGCAAAATCATAATAAGGCTGCTTAACCAATAAAATTATGCCTACGACCTATACAAATCCAACCAATTCTCATCACATTTTTACCTAAGCAATGCATTATTTAGGTGAATATAAACTGATCCCTTTCCATGGAATCCAGTGCTGTATAGCTTTGATCATTCACGACTGGTTTGATATTGTCTTTTGCAGCCATAAAGTGAATTGACCTTTTCATGTAGGTTAAATAAATAGAAGAGCATATCCGTATGAACCAAATTTTAGAGATTCAAAGCAGCCCGCAGCAAGCTTTGCTTTATTTATTAGCCTTTTTAAAACAACAAGATTATCAGTTTACGACCATTACACCGCTTTCCCACCAGCGAATTCTGAATCGAAAAAAGAATGAAATTTATAAGCACAGAACCCATCAGGATATCTTTGGCTGGAATCTAAACTTTAAAAAAACTGATCTTGATTCTGCCCTTTTTACATTATTGCAAGAACATCAGCTTCTACAGGTTCAGGAAGATCAATACTTGAGTCAGGTTCGGGTTTCTTCACTCGATGGCGAACTCTTTATTCATTCAGCTTTTCCAACCACTCAGCAAGATGCGGTATTTTTCGGTCCGGATACGTATCGCTTTATCTATCATCTCAAGCAATATCTAGCTGCTCAGCCTCGCCCTTTTAAACGGGTCGTGGAAATGTGTTGTGGCACTTCAGCAGCCGCGATCAGCATTGCCAGACATTTTCCAGATGTGAATGAAATGATGGTTGCAGACCTGAATCCCAAAGCCTTGCTCTATAGCCAGATTAATATCAGTTTTGCCGGCTTAAACCATATTCATCCGGTTCAAAGTAATTTATTTTCCAATCTTGATGGAAAATTTGATCTGATTTTTGCTAATCCACCGTATTTAATTGATCCCGAACAACGTCAATATCGTCATGGCGGTAATGCGCTGGATGGCTGTGATTTATCATTCAGGATTATAAAAGAAGGTCTACAGCGCCTGAATTCTGGCGGACATTTATTTCTATATACCGGTGTGACCGTGACTGAACATGGCAATCTGTTTTTGCAGCATCTTAAAAATTTGATGAAACAGCATCACAATATAACTTGGTCTTATGAGGAAATTGACCCGGATATTTTTGGTGAAGAACTGGAACAGCCGGCTTATCGACATGTGGAAAGAATTGCGTTGGCATTAATCAAGATTGAAGTAGGCAATTAAAGAATATCTATTTATCAATTATGGAATTTTAAAATTTTGACTTTGTTCGCTATCAGCTTATTTTAAATCGCTTTATTAAAATCATAAGCAATAAAAAACCCCAATCTTTCGACTGGGGTTTTTAAAATTTGGCGGAAGCGGTGAGATTCGAACTCACGGAGGACTCACACCCTCGTCGGTTTTCAAGACCGGTGCATTAAACCGCTCTGCCACGCTTCCATGGGCGCAATAATACGGAGCTTTTGTCCGGCTGACAAGTGAAAATTACAGTGAATGCAATCAACTGCATATAGTTTCATCAAATCCTTACAGTTTTGCTGCTAATTCCGCTCCCTCACGAATGGCGCGCTTGGCATCGAGTTCAGCAGCCAGTTTTGCACCGCCAATAATATGATACTGCGCCAAGGTATTTTCCCCAGCACTCGGCATCAGGTCTTTTACCGATTCCTGACCTGCACATACCACAATGGTATCCACACGCAATAATTGAGCATGGCCATCTACCTCAATCCATAAGCCTTCATCGGTAACAGATTTATATTGCACACCGCGCAACATACGCACGGCATGTTTTTTTAACTGGGCACGATGTACCCAGCCTGAAGTCTTGCCTAGTCCTGCGCCAAGTGGTGTTTTTTTACGTTGTAATAGATAAATTTCCCGTACCGGAGGTTCTACTTCAGCACGCTGTAACCCGCCTTCAGTCACATAATCTGGATGAGAATCTACACCCCATTCACGCTTCCACTCATCCACAGGTTGCGGCTGTATTTGATGCGGTGGCTTTAATAAAAACTCGGACACATCAAAACCGATCCCGCCTGCGCCAATGACCGCAACACGATCACCGACAGGTGCGCCACGTAGCACTTCTGCATAAGATAATACTTGTGGTGCCTGACTGCCTTCGATATTCAAGGCACGCGGCACAACCCCTGTAGCCACAATCACCTCATCAAAACCCTCACGCTCCAACTGCTCGCGGTTGACTCGGGTATTGAGACGCAGATCAACTCCAGTTTTTTCTAGCTGCACTTTAAAATAACGAATCGTTTCGTGAAATTCCTCTTTCCCCGGAATGACTTTAGCCAGGTTGAACTGTCCGCCTACTTCATGACTGGCCTCAAACAGCGTCACATCATGCCCGCGACTGGCTGCGACAGTAGCAGCCGACAAACCTGCGACACCCCCACCGATCACTGCAATACTTTTTGGTTTTTTGGTTTTGACATAGACCAGTTCGGTTTCATAAGCGGCACGCGGATTGACCAGACAGGTTGCGCGCTGGTTTTTAAAGGTATGATCCAGACAAGCCTGATTACAGGCAATACAGGTATTGATTTCATCAACACGATTGGTTGCAGTTTTATTGACCCAGAACGCATCTGCCAAAAGTGGACGTGCCATCTGCACCATATCTGCCTGACCAGAAGCCAGAATTGCTTCGGCAGTGTCTGGCATATTGATCCGGTTGGATGCAATCACCGGCACCGAAACATGTTTCTTAACTTCAGCCGTGTAATCGACAAAAGCAGCACGCGGTACAGAAGTCACAATGGTGGGAATACGTGCTTCATGCCAGCCAATCCCGGTATTGAGCAAAGTAATTCCTGCCTTTTCCAAAGCTTTAGCTACGGTAATGACTTCCTGCATGGTATTGCCATCATGTACCAAATCGAGAAGCGACAAACGGAAACAGATAATAAATTTTTCGCCAATTTCCTCGCGAATGGCTTTGACAATTTCTACGGCAAAACGCATCCGGTTTTCGATCGGGCCACCCCAACGGTCGTTACGCTGATTGACATGACGGCTTAAAAACTGATTCAGCAAATAGCCTTCTGAACCCATAATTTCTACGCCATCGTAGCCGGCTTTTTTGGCAATGCTGGCAGTTTTCACATAATCCTGAATGGTATTCAGGATCTGTTTATCTGACATTTCACGTGGTTTAAAAGGAGAAATTGGCGATTTGATTGGACTTGCCGACACCACAAAAGGCTGATAGCCATAACGTCCGGCATGCAGAATTTGCAAAAGAATTTTGGCGCCATGTTTATGCACTGCATGCGTCACCAGACGATGTGGCGCAATATCTCCCAAGGTATTCATGGTGCCGCCTGCCGGCAACAACCAGCCTTGACGGTTTGGCGATATTCCCCCTGTAATCAGCAGACCTACGCCACCCTTGGCACGTTCGCCAAAATACGCTGCCAGTTTAGGATAATTATAAAAGCGGTCTTCCAGACCAGTATGCATCGACCCCATTACGACCCGGTTTTTAATGGTGGTAAAACCTAAATGCAGTGGTTTTAAAATGTTGGCATAGCGCGTCGTGGTCATAACAAATCCCTGATTATATTTGGCTGAGCAAGTCATTCCCTTACTTTAACTGATTTTCAGCGGCTTTTTATGACCCGGAGTTCAGCATTTTCAGGCACAAATATCAATCTTCGAAACAGTTCTTTCTATACATGACGAATTAGTTCTGCCATTGTCGTGCGCTGGATTTCCATAATGCAATCACGCCCAATACTGTACCAATTGGAAAACTCAGCAACATCAGAATAGCCATTATTCTGGATAAAGTACGTCCTGAACCATTGCCCTGCTTCACCTTGATACTGGCCTGGATATTAAAAAACATCAACAAGCCTAAAAGCAGCAGCACCACACCTAAACTCAGCATGGAAATACTGGATTGCTGATATTCAAGATATAAAAACAGCACTGCACTAAAACCAATCAGGCCGGCATAAATCCCATGCAACAGTGCCAGTGTTTCATTCTTGGTTTTAGGATTTAAATTAGGTAAAGGTGGGATATGAGTCGCCATGCTTTTATTCCTGTTTTATCTGGTTTTTAAATTATTCGGCTGAATATAACCAATTTTTTACTTTTTCAGCAGGATTCTGGTTAAAATCGTGCGATTTATGATTATTTAAGCCTATTGAATAGAGATTTTAAAACGAGTTTTTCTTTTCTAAAGCAAACCTAAATAAATTAATGATACAATTGATGCAATATGTATTTTTTCAGGCCACCAATTCTGGCGTGCCTATTTCATATCATTAGGATGAACAATGTCTGATAATGCAACTATCTTGCAGAATGTCCCAGTAGGTAAAAAAGTTGGTATTGCCTTCTCTGGTGGTCTAGATACTTCTGCTGCTCTTTTGTGGATGAAACAAAAAGGCGCTGAACCTTATGCTTACACAGCAAACCTGGGTCAGCCAGACGAAGACGATTACGATGCGATTCCAAAAAAAGCTGAAGCTTATGGCGCAGTAAAAGCACGTTTAATCGACTGCCGTTTACAGCTTGCATTAGAAGGTATTGCTGCAATTCAATGTGGCGCGTTCCATATTTCTACAGGTGGTATGCCTTATTTCAACACGACGCCATTGGGTCGTGCAGTAACAGGCACCATGCTGGTTACTGCCATGAAAGAAGATGACGTTAACATCTGGGGTGACGGTTCAACTTATAAAGGCAACGACATTGAACGTTTCTACCGTTATGGTTTATTGACCAATCCTGCGCTTAAAATCTACAAGCCTTGGTTAGACCAAACTTTCATTGACGAGCTGGGCGGACGTGCAGAAATGTCACAGTTCCTGATCGACAATGGTTTTGACTATAAAATGTCAAAAGAAAAAGCTTATTCAACTGACTCAAACATGCTGGGTGCGACGCACGAAGCTAAAGATCTTGAATACCTGAATGCAGGCATCAAAATCGTTGAGCCAATCATGGGCGTTGCGTTCTGGAAAGATGACGTAGAAGTAAAAGCTGAAGAAGTATCGATTACTTTTGAAGAAGGCTTCCCGGTTGCTATCAACGGTCAACGCATTGAAGATCCAGTTGAATTTATTCTTGAAGCGAACCGCATCGGTGGCCGTCACGGTCTAGGCATGTCGGATCAAATCGAAAACCGGATCATCGAAGCGAAATCTCGCGGTATCTATGAAGCTCCGGGTATGGCGCTGCTTCACATCGCTTATGAGCGTCTGGTAACGGGTATTCATAACGAAGATACGATTGAACAATACCGTATTAACGGTCTACGTTTAGGTCGTTTGCTTTACCAAGGTCGCTGGTTCGATTCTCAAGCGCTTATGCTGCGTGAAACTGCACAGCGTTGGGTTGCTAAAGCAGTTACCGGTACTGTAACGATCGAATTGCGTCGTGGTAATGACTACACCATTATGAATACTGAATCTCCGAACCTCACTTATGAAGCTGAGCGTTTGACTATGGAGAAAGGTGATTCTATGTTCTCGCCGATGGATCGTATTGGTCAGTTGACCATGCGTAACCTGGATATCACGGATACTCGTGCGAAACTGGGCATCTATACAGAGACTGGTTTATTGGCAGTTGGTTCAGCATCTGCAGTGCCACAACTAAAAGACAAAAACTAAGTTTTAGTCCTTTTTAGTTTCTTAAAAAACCGCTCCTGATGAGCGGTTTTTTATTGAGGGTTCGTTTATTGATTGTAATAATCTCTAACCATTTGCGATATCTGAATTGACTGAACGAATGGACTGATAATAAATCTGGTTGCGTCCAAGCTGTTTGGCACGATATAGCGCCTGATCCGCGATTCCCAATAAGGCGTCTTTATCAATATCATCTTCACCACGATAGACGGTAATGCCTAAACTGATGGTGATATGTTTCGCAACCGAGGATTTTTCATGTGGAATTTCCAGACGATCAATCGCCTTAAAAATATTTGAAGCCACTGCATAAGCACCATGTGCATCCGTTTCTGGCAAGAGCACCACAAACTCTTCCCCGCCATAACGCGCGACAAAGTCCATATGACGGATCGCATTTTTGATGGTTTTGGCAATAGTCGAAATGACATCATCACCTTTCTGATGCCCATAAAAATCGTTGTAATTTTTAAAGAAATCTACATCGATAAACAGAATTGCCAATGCCGTTTCTTCACGATGTGCACGTTCGAAATGGACTTGCAGCGTCTCATCAAAAGTCCGTCGATTGGAAATCTTGGTCAGCTCATCGTACTGACTCAAATGTAATAATTCGTTGGTATGGATACGCTGGATCTGCTCACTGATTCTGGCGCGAATGCTATAGAGAAATATCACACGTTCACGGGCAAAAATCATATGGCTAATCACATAACCCAGCAAGCAACTTCCAATTAAAATCCGGCCAAAAACCATAGGATTAAATTCAACTGAAAGGCTAAACAATACAAGAATAGTAGTTGCCGCAGCGAGTAATCCGGTGACCAGCATCTGAATCGGTCTAATACCGGTCAGAATATAACCCAGGATATACACGATCGTGACTATGGCCATGGACTGATGCTGCAAGGCATCAGTTTTAATCGACATGGTAATGCATGAAATTGACACCTGTATCCAGAACACCAACAGCATCGAAGCCTGCGGAAAAAAGCGCTTGATCTTGGGTAAACAGGAGAATATATAAAAAATGATTAATGACATGCCACCATTGAGCAGGCCCAGCATACACAGGACAAAATCATGTACGAAATATTCTTTGCTGATACTCCAGTAATCTGTAGGAATCATTACCACTAAAAAAAGGAAATAGGCTAGTACTCCAGCCCAGACATATTTTTCGACATGTTTACGGGCGCGTTCCAGATTTTTGGTCCAGAATTCTTGTTCCAGATTTTGTGGGAAGACCGGGCCTACACGCTGGCTTTGCCGTGTAATCAGTTGTTCTATGTCTTCTTTATCATCTTGCAATTTCGCTAGATTGTACTTGTATTCCATTGCCAAGTATTTATGTAATTTTTTTATTAATTTTAAAATAACATACTTTTTAAAATTAATTTATACATATCCCTTATTTTGTAGCGCTTTCTCGTTACCATTTTTACTATAGATGGATTATCATTTGTTTTATTTGTTCGACTGAATTTGCCTTGAATACGATTACGATTCTCCAGCCAGATGATTGGCACGTTCACCTGCGTGATGGTTTAGCACTGCAACGTACCGTTCCCGATTTAGCCAAGCAGTTTTCTCGCGCCATTTGCATGCCAAATCTGGTGCCACCCGTTAAAACTGTCGAAGAAGCCAATGCCTACCGTGAACGTATCATGGCACATGTGCCTGAAGGGGTAAATTTCGACCCACGTATGGTACTGTATTTCACTGACAACACCCCGGCAAGTGAAGTTAAAAAGATCAAAGAATCTGCGCATGTCAATGCCATCAAGCTCTATCCTGCGGGTGCGACCACCAACTCCGATAGTGGTGTGAGCGATATGAGCAAAGTCTACGGCGTAATTGAACAGCTTGAAGAACACCAAGTGCCTTTATTGCTACATGGTGAAGTGACGCATAATCATGTCGATATTTTTGACCGTGAAAAGCGTTTCCTGGATGAAGTGCTGGCTCCCTTACTCAGACAATTTCCCAAGCTGAAACTGGTGCTCGAACACATCACCACCAGCGAAGCAGCAAACTTTGTACTTGAGCAAGACCGTAATGTCGCTGCAACCATTACGCCGCAACATTTATTGTTTAACCGCAATGACATGCTGGTTGGTGGGATCAAGCCGCATTTCTACTGCTTGCCGATTTTAAAACGTCAAACGCATCAGCAAACTTTGCTGGAAGTCGCAACCAGCGGTAATCCTAAATTTTTCCTGGGAACAGATAGCGCGCCGCATTCAAAAAATGCAAAAGAAAATGCGTGTGGCTGTGCAGGATGTTATAGTGCGCCGACTGCCATTGAGCTGTATGCTCAGGCATTTGATCAGGTGGGTAAAATTGAACGCCTGGAAGGTTTTGCCAGCCATTTTGGTGCAGACTTCTATGGCCTGCCACGTAATACCAATACCATTACCCTGGTTAAAGAAGATCAAGTAATCCCTGAAAGTTTAGACTATCTGGATGGTGAACAGATTATCCCACTGTATGCTGGTAAAACCATTCAATGGAGAAAAGTGTGACAAATGAAACGCTCCCAATCATTGGTCAACGTTTTCGTGGATTCTTACCTGTAGTTGTCGATGTCGAGACTGCAGGTTTTAATGCGCAGACTGATGCATTGCTGGAAATTGCGGCCATTCCGATTGTTTATAATGAGGAGGGTCAATTTGTGCCGGGTCAAGCTTACCATGCACATATCAATCCTTTCGAAGGGGCAAACCTCGACCGACGTTCGCTGGAGTTTATTGGGATCGATCCTTCTAATCCAATGCGAATCGCCATGGCCGAAGATGAGAAAACTGCACTCAAGCGCATTTTTAAATCGGTGAATGAAGTGCGTCGCCAGCAAAATTGTACCCATGCAGTTTTAGTCGGACACAATGCACATTTCGATTTAGGTTTTCTTCAGGCCGCGATTGCCCGTACCGGGACCAAAAACCAGAACCCGTTTCATAGTTTTTCTGTCTTCGATACAGTGACTTTAAGTGCGGTGATGTTTGGTCAGACTGTACTGGCGAAGTCCTGTATCCAAGCTGGAATCGAGTTTGATGGTAAAGAAGCCCATTCTGCATTATATGATACGCAGAAGACCGCTGAACTGTTTTGCTATATTTTAAACAAACTCGCACCTCACCTGCTTGACACTCTGGTGGCGGATCAATAAGATACCGCCATCTTCTAAACGTCCCTATCGTCTAGAGGCCTAGGACATCGCCCTTTCACGGCGGTAACCGGGGTTCGAATCCCCGTAGGGACGCCATCTATTTTTTCTCTTCTTTATATTTCTTTGATCAGCATCTTAAGCTGCTCAAGTCCTACACTTTTATCAATTAATTAATGAAAATAATTCTCATTACTATTGATTACCCACTCCAAGTTAATGATAATCACTTCCATTATCTTTCGCAGATTTAACCCTTCTCATGCGTTTTGCTTATTCCCCACTTTCTATTGCGGTTCTAACAGCTTTATCAACATCTAGTTTTGCAGAAGAATCAAATTATCAAGAATCCATCCTCAAGGAAGCTACGGTTAAGTTCAGCACGATTATTATCGAAGCTCAGCAAGCAAATGAAGTGGGAAAAACAGTTTATTCAAAAGAAGATTTAGAAAGTACGCCAAATAGCTCAAAGAACATTACCGATTTTTTAAAAGTGAATCCGAATGTGCAGTTTAGTCAGTCACAACTTGCAGCAGGTTCTCAAGGTGAAATTAAACCTGCCGAAATCTCAATTAATGGTGCACAAACCTTCCAAAACAATTTCATTGTGAATGGTGTTTCCAACAACCTACTTATTAATCCAGCAAATTCAAACACAAATACGTTTCAAGATATTGGGACTGGCGCACAAGCTATGGCAGTGAACACTGACCTACTTTGTGAGCTTGAAGTATTAGATAGCAATGTATCTGCCGCTTATGGTCAATTCACAGGTGGTGTTATAAATGCTAAAATATGCGCACCGCAAACAGAGATAGGTAAAATTCACGGTTCTATCACTTACGATTACACTGAAAGTGATTGGGCTCGCTACAACTCAATTTCACCTTTAGAAGAAAGTAAATTTGAAGAACCTACAGATGACTACCAAAAGGAATATACCAAACAAGGTGTAAGCACCAATATTTATGGGAAGCTCTCGAATGATTGGGGCTTTAATGCTTATGCTTCTCAAAGAGAGTCCATTATTCCAGTCAAAAGTGGCTTTGAAACACCTAAAACAATTGATCAAGAACGACATATCTCAAATCTTGGTGTAACATTATTTTATACACCAAACGCCTCAACCAAAGCGAAGTTTGGTTTCGATTATGGTTTGCTGGACAGTTTGAGCTATGTGGACAGCAACCGTGATTCAGGTAGTACTACTGAAACCGAAACACTTACTCTGTTCTCGGAACTTGAACATCGCTTCAACTTAGGTACTCTCGTACACAAACTTAATTTCCAAAACTCGGCGACACAACGTGTTGCTGACAATAACTACAGTATGCATTGGTACTACGCCAAAGGAAGTAAAGATTGGAATAATACCGATGTAGTTCGAGAGGGCGCCATCATGGGAGAGATTGAACAACGCCAAGACGTCCTTTCCTATGACCTACAAGCGAATATAGACCCATTTAAAGTTGGTCAATCCCAACACAACATGACTATAGGTACGGGTTATAGCCATGCTAATGTTGCGTGGAAACGAGTCGAGGATGTTTTACTCGCGACAAAGATCAACTTAAAAGAACTTGGCAAAGATACTACCTGCCTTCAAAGTGACCCATATTGTGATGATAAACTAACGATAAATGGTTGGAATGGACAATATATCGCTGGTGGCACTCTGTACAAAGCTGGTGATATTCAAGCCCAGCAAGATCGCCTAAATATATTTATTGAAGATAATATTCAGTGGAATGATCAAATTTCAACACGCCTTGGTGTTCGCGCTGATTATGACTCTTTAAGTAGTAATATCAATATTGCTCCTCGTAGCCATCTCTCTTACAAACCCTTTAGTAATGATCAATTGCATTTATCCGCTGGGTGGAATCGCTACTATGATCAGCAAACGTTAGGTACAGAACTGGATGAAATTCAAAATGATTTGCTCTATAAACTGTCACGTGAAAACCCACATGCGCCTTGGGTAGAAACACAAACTGCACTATCCAGCGGTGCGCGTAGTTCAGCGCTCAATCCCCCTTTCAGTGACGAAACTGTTTTAGGCTTGAATACACAAATCCAGAATTGGGATCTAGGGCTAAAATGGGTCAATCGTAAATATCAGGATGAAATATCAAAAACTAAAGTTACTCCTTTAGATGGATCAAAATTCTTCTACGAATATAATAATGATGGAAGTGGCAAAGCTGACATCTACACCTTAACACTTAAAAATCGTCAACCGATCGCACTGGGGGATAGCCAACATTTATTTGCCTTGGGATTTGATACAGTGAAGTCTTCCGCAGTTATGTAGATTACACTTCAGCCTATGATCAAGCCACTCAAGATGAATGGGTCTCTTATGATGGTCAAATTATCCGTTGGTCAGACCGCCCTGCCCCAAACTTTAACCAACCATGGACCGCACGAGTAAACTGGGATATTACATTCGATACACTGCCTGTACGTATTTCAAACTTCTTTAGCTATAAAAACAGTTACGATGATATGGCTGTAGTCTCCAATAAAAATGACAAAGTCGAGTATAAAGGTGAACTGCTTGACACCTATTTAGCCTCTGAAATTAAACCCAAATTTAAATGGGATATGCGCACCACCTATGATTGGGAAATTTCAAAAGATTTAAGGGCAATTTTTGGTTTAACCATTAACAATGTAACCAACCGCGTGAATACCTATACAACAGGCTCGACCTCAAATGATAGACCACGTGTGATGACTGAAATCGGCCGCCAATTTATTGCGGATGTTACTTTTAAATTCTAGAGCCTGAATAGGTACATGCTGCTGCTCTTTTTAATTTGCTTAGGCTATAATTAATGCGATTTCATATTTTGCCTTTGTATCATGTTAAAAAAGATCTTACTGGTTTTACTGATTTTAGCCCCATCCGCACTATATCTCTATATCGTCAACCGTGATGATAACCACACTGCGGAGACTGAAACAGTGTCAACGCCAACTGAAAACTCTCAGCCTGAGCAATATCAAACTCCAGATCACTAAGTTTTAGTGATCTTTTCAAATATTTATTTTTTATAGTCCTGAAATCTGTTCAGAAAATAACATCTTAATAAAATAAAGTTTTTGTTTTGCCTAATGTTTAAACTGTTAAATGAATTTTAGCAAAAACCCTTTTGACAAACCCCGGCTTAATCCTTAATATACGCATCACCTCGCAACGTCCCTATCGTCTAGAGGCCTAGGACATCGCCCTTTCACGGCGGTAACCGGGGTTCGAATCCCCGTAGGGACGCCATCTATTGATCTCATACGATCAGACCTTATTCGAAATTACCATTATTCGATTGCAGATTTGTAGTTTTTCACTACAATAGCTCGCTTCATTCCTTTGAAGTATTTCTTATTTCCTATGCACTCATCTCCGAATGATGCTACGCATCAGGGCAATTCTGCGCCTTTAAAACGCGCTATGAGTACTCGACATCTGGTCATGATTTCGCTTGGTGGCGCAATCGGAACAGGCCTATTCTTAGGGTCGGGTGAAGTCATTGCACAAACGGGGCCTGTAGGTGCCATTCTCGCTTATCTCCTGGGCGGTATTATCGCGTACATGGTGATGCTATGTTTGGGCGAACTTGCCGTTCATATGCCAGAATCTGGTTCATTTGGCGCTTATGCCAAACGTTATATTGGACCAGGCACAGGCTATACCATCACCTGGTTATACTGGCTGACATGGTCGGTCACTCTCGGAACTGAATTTACTGCAGCGGCCTTGCTGATGCAGGAATGGTTCCCGGACATTTCCATGTGGTTATGGACCATTATCTTTGGTGTATTCGTATTTAGTCTAAATATGATTTCTACCCGCTGGTTTGCCGAATCCGAATTCTGGCTGGCACTGGTAAAAGTGGTCACGGTTGTTGCTTTTATTCTTTTAGGTCTATTGGCCATCTTTGGTGTTCTGGGCTATCAAGGCTATGAAGCTGCACCTTTATTTACCAATCTGACTGCACAAGGCTGGTTCCCTGAAGGTCTATTCCCGATTTTTGCTACGATGCTGATCGTGAACTTTGCCTTCTCTGGTACCGAGCTGATTGGTGTGGCTGCCGGTGAAACTGAAGATCCTGCGAAAAATGTCCCTAAAGCGATTAATACGGCAATTTTCCGCTTATTAATTTTCTTTGTAGGTACCATTATCGTGGTAACAGCCTTACTTCCGCATCAGGAAGCGGGCTTAGCCGCTGAAGGCGTGAGTAGCAGTCCGTTCGTAACCGTATTCCAGCACATTGGTATTCCATATGCCGAAGACATCATCCGCTTTGTCATTATCACTGCGTTGTTGTCTGCTGCCAACTCGGGTCTATTTGCTGCTTCACGTATGATGTGGTCATTGTCATACAGCAAACAGTTGCCTGCTGTATTCTCAAGACTGAATGCTCGCGGTGTACCGTATATTGCAGTCATGGTGACCATGCTGGGTGCATTACCAGGTTTATTGTCTGAACAGTTTGCGCCAGAGACGATCTTTACCAACTTGCTGGGCGTTGCGGCGTTTACCATGGTGGTGGTCTGGATGAGTATCTGCTTAAGCCAGTTCAACTTCCGTCGTCAGTGGTATAAACAGGGTCATACGGCCAAAGAACTGGGCTTTGCTGCACCATTGTTCCCGATTGTGCCAATCCTGGGCTTTGTGTTCTGTTTTATTACCTGTATCAGTATGGTCTTTGATCCATCAATGCGTATCAGCTTCGTAGGCTGTCTGTTATTTATTGCAGCGTGTTATGCAAGTTATTATGCTTTTTATCACAACAAGTCTTAATCATCAGTTTTAAAAGAGCGGCTCCGGCCGCTCTTTTTTTATCTATACTATAACCATAGTGGGCAGCCTTAAGGGTGCGTCGATGAAAATTGTGTTTATTCACGGCATGAACAAGCAACAGTATACGGCTACTTCATTACGTCAACATTGGCTGCATCTCTTCAAAACAGGCCTTCGGAAAAACCCACAACAGCAAGCTCGGTTTACTTATTTAAAACGGCATATCCGTATCCCTTTTTATGGCGATTTACTTTCTCGGCATCATTTTCATAACGTCTTGAATGCCAGCACCCTGATGCCGCAACAGTGGCCGCATTTCCCTTTTTTACATCCCGCACAGCTGCAACCGGCATCGCCACCAGACCAGTGTACCTATCAAATTTGTGACGTCCCGCAGTCGAATATTGATGATGTCCTGAATTTCAATCAAAAACTGAAATTCATTACAGCATTAAGCAAAGATATTGCCTTGCGGGATTTTGCGGTACTCATCAATTATTTTCCCAGCTTACATGCCAGCTTTTTGCATAAGTTTTGCTGGAAACTTATCTTTATTTGGCCAACCCACATTTTATGCAGGAAGTTCACCGCCGCATTCATGATCAACTCTATAGCAGCAGGCCACAGATTCTGGTGGCACATTCGCTTGGCAGCGTGATTGCCTATAATTATTTGATTCAGCATCCGGAGCTGAATATCAGGCGTTTTATTACTCTTGGATCACCGTTGGCATTTCGGGTCATCCAGGCTCATCTGCCTCAACCGATTGTACGACCTGCTGCACTTTCAGGCGACTGGATAAATTTCTATTGTAGCGATGATTTTCTGACTACCTTTCCATTATCAGAACCACCCTTCCAGTTTCAGCCGGCGATTATTAATCAGGAGATTCATACCTCCATCTATCATCTGCATGATATTGATGATTATATTCAGCATCCGGACGTCATTAAAGCGCTCCTGGAATTACTATAAGACTCACACCAAACTCTAAATTCAACTTTTACCGTTCCATTCATATTCTTTTTCTATTCAGTATAATCTTTCATCCGAACCTACCAATTCACTGCTTTTTCTGCCTTTTTTATAAATATACAAATGTCTGTTAATGATTGTTTTATCGAAGATAATTTAAACATTAACCCCACAAAAAGTGCAGCTTGGCTTGCCGCAATTTTCTCTATACTGTGAATATATAGATCGACCTCCGTGAGGTATCGATGAAAGTTATTTTTATTCATGGAATGAACCAGCAACATCATAGTGCTGCATCGATTCGCCAGCGCTGGCTGCATATACTTCAAAAAGGCATTCGCAAACACCGTCATGATGCCAGATTCAGTTATTTACGACGTCACATTCACATTCCATTTTATGGAGACTTACTTTCACACTATAACGTTCGCAACATCCTGAATGCTGGCACCTTAATGCCCCAGCAATGGCCCAGCTTTCGTTTCCGTCAACCTGTCCATCCTCAGCTTCCTGCACCCGTTCCACGTCCTGGCTGGCGCAAGCCCGTGATTTCCGATCTTCCCCAGCTTCATTTGAATGACACGATGGATTTTAAACAGAAATTCAAATTTATTACCACGCTAAGCAAAAATGTTGCACTGCGAGACTTTGTATTATTGCTGAATTATTTTCCCAGTCTGCATCGGAGCCTGCTTCAGAAATTTCTGATTGAAACCTATCTGTATCTCGACAATCCTGCTTTCATGAAGGAAGTTCATGAGCGGATTGCCCGGCAATTGAATGGTCGCAAACCTTGTATTGTGATTGCTCATTCTCTGGGCAGTGTGATTGCCTATAATTATCTTATTCAGCATCCTGAACTGAACGTACAGCGTTTTATTACTTTAGGATCGCCATTAGCCTTTCAGGTGATCCAGTCACATTTACCGCAACCGCTTGTACGACCTGCAGCAATTACAGGCGACTGGATAAATTTTTATTCAACTGATGATTTTCTTACCGCCTTTCCTCTTACACAACCGCCATTTCAGTTTCAACCCGCAATTATTAACCACGGCATTCGTACCCATATTCACCGCCCGCATGATATTACCGGCTATTTACTCCATCCGCAGGTAGTAGAAGCAATTCTGGAATTGCTTAAAAATCCAGCTTAAACCATGTAATTTTCCAGTATTTTCTCTAGATTGTTTTAAATTTATGCACTCAACCCAGAAAATCATTTTTTTTATGGAAATGCGTTTGACACCCCCCTGTTTTCACCCTATTATACGCCCACCTCTGAAACGTCCCTATCGTCTAGAGGCCTAGGACATCGCCCTTTCACGGCGGTAACCGGGGTTCGAATCCCCGTAGGGACGCCAATTTTCAGAAGTACATTTTATTAAGTCCCTATCGTCTAGAGGCCTAGGACATCGCCCTTTCACGGCGGTAACCGGGGTTCGAATCCCCGTAGGGACGCCATTACTTCAAGCTAAAAGTAGCGGTTTTAAAATTTATCTTCTGTACTGTCCCTATCGTCTAGAGGCCTAGGACATCGCCCTTTCACGGCGGTAACCGGGGTTCGAATCCCCGTAGGGACGCCATATTCGAGATGGCAACATCTCAACAAAAAGCCCGAGCATTGCGACTCGGGCTTTTTTTTATCTTGCAAATTTTATTTCTGAAAACTTTAAACCTTGTTTTTATCATTCGTTCAAATCTAGCTCTCTTTCTGGGGGCTGCCATCCCATTCTTAATTTTACAATTTGTATTGTTTTAACATTTCTATGCATAGAAATATCCGTTCATTTTCATTTAAAGCAATACACCAATAAATTAGAACAAAAATTCAACACCCTGCTTTTAGAGGGCACGTTAAGGTAAATCAAGAGAAATCTGCAAGGATCAGATTATGTTCGTCAGCACAGAGCTAAGTTTACCTTTATCGCCAAATAAAAATCATAATTATCAAATTAAAAGCTTTAAGGATTGGGTCGACTTTTTTCAAGATACTGAAATTTCGACATATACCAAAACTGAAAAAGCTGAATCTTATTTGAGCGATCTGATTAAAAATTTAAATATTGATACTCTCGGATGGTTAGATCAGCCCCCACAGGTTGAACAGCATCTTTTAGAACAACATCATCAAATCTGTGCCACTTTCCAGGCCTATGTCAATCGCCGTAAACAGCAGCAGCCTCGGGAATATTTTCCAACGGTTTCTCATGCTTTCGAATTCCTGGCGAAAGTTGCACCGGTCAAACTGGTCGATGGTGCCTGGTTATATTCGACCGTGCCAAACTGTAATCAGCCCGAGCTAAAAGATTTGATTTACATCTATCTCGAAGAGCTTGGTTTAGGGCATCCGCGTGCCAATCATGTCACCATGTATCAGGACCTGTTGAGTCATTATGAGCTGAACAGTTACGCCGAGCATTTGGATGACAGTTACTACGAACAGGCTGCCGTACAGCTAGCACTAGCTTATGCCCCGGCCAAATATTTACCTTTGGTCATTGGCTTTAATCTCGGCTATGAACAGTTACCGCTACATCTGTTAATCACCAATTATGAACTGGCTGAACTGGGTATCGATCCGCATTATTTCAATGTGCACATTACTATTGATAATGCTCACAATGGTCATGCGCAGAAATCCCTGCAAGCGTTTATCCAGCATTTTAATCAAGCTGAAGATCCACAAATTTATCTTGAACTGATTAAAAAAGGCTATGTTCTGAATGACATCGGCAAAAGTTCCTCTCAGATCATTAAGGAACTGGATATTGGGCAGATGGCTTTAAAAGTTTTCCAGAATAAAGCGCTGATTGGTCAATATATTCATAATCAGAAATGCCAGTTTAGTGGCAAGACCATCAATGACTGGTTATCCGATCCTGCCCAGATTGCCGAGTTTTTGCAGGTCATGATTGACAAAGGCTGGATCGTAAAAGATGCACCAGTGGAGCAAAGCCGTTTCTGGAAAATGATAGATCATCCGGAAGGTAAAATGTTTGGGGTCTTTAATGCGACCGAAAAACAGATTATTAAAGACTGGATTCAGGGCGCAGGCTTGGCAACTCGCCTGTCCTCACGTAGTGCAACCCCATCACAGGCAAAAATTGAACCTGCAATGAGCCGTATGGACCAGCAGCGCTTGAATCAGTTAAAAAGTCGCTTCATGCGCTGTGAAGGTGCGGAACAGAAAATTGATTTACTGATTCCTTATACTGCACCGCATATGCATCATACTGAAATTGGTTTGTGGGCGACTCGTCAGTTAAGCCAGTTATTATTTCCTTTTCAGACCCAGGCGATGCATTATTCCTAAAGCACCCCTAAGTGCCAGAAATTAAAAAACCGGACATTTGCAGTGTCCGGTTTTTTAATAAAGATTAAGCCGATTTTCGCGAGTTTAATTGTCCCTTGATCACCGCTTTGACATTGCCTTTCAGATACTGCAAAAAGACCTTTAGTGGTGACAGCTTTGGATTAGGCTGCTTGCCTTTGGCAATTTCTTTAAACTGCGCGGCATACCAGATGATTTCCATAATCGCCATTTTGTCGACCATTGGAATACCGGTTTTAATTTTCTCAACCGCATAACGTACATCATGCCCTGCAACCAGACGATTGCCCAAGTCAGGTTCTACCGCAAAGGGACGTGCAATCCCGACAAAATCACAAGCACCACTGTCAAGCGCGGCATTCATGCCTTCAACAGTTCGGAATCCACCAGTGACCATGATATGGCACTTCACTTCCTGACGGATTTTTTCGGCAAAATCGAGGAAATAGGCTTCACGAGCAATGGTCGAGGCCTTGCGCTTGTCTGCTTTCACGCCGGCCATCGCAGGTGCTTCATAGCTACCACCTGACACTTCAATGATATCAATGCCTGCAGCGTCCATCGCCTTAAAGACATAAATGACATCTTCTTCGCTAATACCGCCACGCTGGAAATCAGCTGAATTCAGCTTGACTGAAATAATAAAATTTTCCGAAGTCGCAGCACGAACAGCCTGATAGGTTTGCAGCAAGAAACGGGTACGATTCTCAATACTACCACCCCATTGATCCTGACGCTTATTGGTCAGCGGTGACAGAAACTGGCTAATCAGATAACCATGTGCCCCATGCAACTGCACCCCCTCAAATCCTGCTTTTTCACAGATGGCAGCCGAAGTGGCAAAGCGCTGAATAATATCCAGGATTTCATCTTCGCGCAGTTCCCGTGGGGTTCCAAAGCTCATGGCCAAAGCCGGACTAAAGGATACTGCCGAAGGTGCAACCGTTTCTTTATTCAGACCTTTAGGACACTGGCGGCCCGGATGCGACAACTGGACCAATTGTACCATGCCATGCTGTTTGCCTACGTCGGCCCAGACTTTAAGCTGCGCCAGATCGCGTTCTGTTTCTACCACTACGACGCCCGGTTCATTCTTAGCACGATAATCCACCATGACATTACCCGTAATAGCACAACCCAAACCACCTTCGGCCCATGCTTCATACAACTTGAAATGCGCCTGATTGGGTTGGCCGGCATCATTGGCCAGTGCTTCACTCATGGCACCTTTGATGATGCGATTTTTGAAAGTGGTATTGCGAATTTGAATGGAATGGGCCAATTGAGTCATGATCTGTCCTGATACGTTACTTTTATTTTGTACTCGTTTATAACGTAAGCCAGAACAATTGACAATCAGTCTTGTCAAATTTACACAATTTTATCTGCTTATTTTTTCATGGTTAAAGATTTTTGTGATTTAGTTTCTTGGATCAAAAGCATCCCGTACTGCTTCTCCCATATAGATCAGCAAACTCAGTACAATGGCCAAACTAAAGAATCCCGACAATGCTAGCCACGGCGCATTTAAGTTGTTTTTGGCCTGAAGCAAGAGTTCCCCTAGGGATGCCGAATCGGGTGGCAAACCATACCCTAAAAAATCCAGCGCTGTCAGTGCAGTAATATTGGCGGTTAGTATAAAAGGTAACTGTGACAGGCTAGAACCTATCACATTGGGAAGAATATGTTTGAACATGATCCGTCCATCCCCCGCCCCGATACTTTTTACTGCCCAGACATATTCCAGATTTCTGGCGCGCAAAAACTCAGCGCGCACCATACTCACCAGTGTGGTCCAGCCAAATAACAGCATGATCAGAAATAGCCAGTAAATACTCGGGGTAAACAGACTGACCAGTACCATCACCATAAACAGCATCGGCAAACCACTCCAGACTTCGAGTATGCGTTGCCCGATCAGGTCAATCCATCCACCATAATAACCCTGAATTGCCCCTGCTAAAATTCCCAGCACCGCAGACAATAAAGTCAGAGCAAAACCAAACAGTAATGAAATCCTTAAACCATATAGAATCCGTGCCAGAACATCACGGCCCTGATCATCTGTTCCCAGCCAGTTTTGCGCACTCGGGGGCGATGGCACCGGTTCAGCCAGTTCAAAATTTGGCGTTTGATAGGAAAACGGAATGATGGGCCAGATCGCCCAGCCTTTTTCTGCAATCACTTGCTGTACGGCAGGATCTTTATATTCTGCTTCTGTCTCAAATACCCCACCAAAAGTGGTTTCCGGATAGGATTTCAGGATGGGCAGATAAAAAGCATGATCATATTTCACCAGCAAGGGTTTATCGTTAGCAATCAGTTCTGCACCCAAGGAAATGATGAAAATAGCACTGAAAATAATGAAGCAGCTAAAGCCCAGCTTATGCTGCTTAAAACGTTGCCAGCGTACTTGCATCAAGGAAGACATTATTGTGATCCTCGACGTGAACTGAAATGAATTCTTGGATCAATCAGTTGATAGAGCAAATCGCTGAGTAAACGCAGTATCAGACCGAGCAAGGTGAAAATAAACAAAGTACCAAAAATCACCGGATAGTCACGCTGGATAATTGCCTCAAAGCCTAAAACACCCAAGCCATCCAGATTAAAGATAATCTCGATAAACAGGTTTCCCACAAAAAACACCCCGATCAGAACTTCAGGCAAACCTGCGATAAGCACTAAAATGGCATTCCGGAATACATGCCGATACAGCACTGCATGTTCAGTTAAACCTTTGGCCCGCGCAGCCAAGACATATTGCTTAGTCAGCTCTTCTACAAAGGAAAATTTGACCAGATAGGTCAAACTGGCAAATCCGCCAAGCACCATGGCCAACAGCGGCAAGGCCATATGCCAGAAATAATCCTGAATTTTCGCAAAGAATGAGAGTTCAGCAAAATTTTCAGAGCGAATTCCCTGCAAGGGAAACCAGTGCTGATAAGACCCACCAGCAAAAAATACGATGAGTAAAATGGCAAAAATAAAGGCTGGAATGGCATAGCCTACTGCCAACACTAGAGAGGTAGTCTGATCAAACAGACTGCCATGTTTTCGGGCTTTTCTAATCCCTAAAGGAATGGAGACCAGATAAATCAGCAAGGTACTCCACAGGCCTAAAGAAAGCGATACTGGCAATTTTTCCCAGATGAGTTCAGTCACAGGTTTGTCTTTGAAAAAACTCTGCCCCAGATCAAACTGCGCATAACGCGTTAGCATTTCCCAAAATCGAATATGCAGCGGCTGGTCAAAGCCGTACTGGATATTAATCTGCTCAAGCATCTCCGGTGTGAGGCCTTGCTTTCCCTGATACTGCAATCCGGTATGCGCCAAACCATTGACCTGTTGCGCCTGATAAATCGCCTGCTCCACCGGACCACCGGGTGCCAGCTGGATCACCATGAAATTGATCAGCAAAATGATCAGCAAGGTTGGAATCATCAGCAACAGACGTTTGAGAATATAAGTGCTCATGGCACTCCCTGATAGGCTTGGAGCTTAATGCTGTTTGAAATAATCAGCCACATGTCTGGCCTTTTCTGCATCGACCCACCAGTAATCAATCCCGGCGGAGAGTTTAGGTTTTCGTTGCGGCTGCTGATACATATTCCAGTAAGCATACCAGTATTCACCCGTACCATAAGTCAGAATATGATAATAGCCTGCACGCAGTAAACGGTCTAATGCTCGGGTACTATTCACCAGCTGTTCACGGTTTTGAGCCTGTGTCACCTGCTGAATGACGGCATCAATGGCCGGATTTCGAATGCCGGCATAATTATAATTACCTGGCTGCGTGGCGGCCTGACTGCCCCAGAACTGTTTCTGCTCCTGCCCCGGTGTCAGGGATTGCGGCATGGTATCGACAATCATATCAAACTGATAATTCCGCAGCCGTTCATAATATTGCGCGGTTTCTACCATACGAATGCTGGCCTGAATGCCCAAGCGTTTTAAATGACGTAGATATGGCATCAGATCACGCTGCTGTTCCGCCTGATGTAACAGGAACTCAATCTGTACCGGTTGACCCGCAGCATTGACCAACTTCCCCTGTTGATAACGATAGCCTGCCTTTAATAGCAATTGACGGGCCTTTAACAGATTGTTCCGGTTAAAACCGGAGGCATCTGACTGAGGATATTTCCAGTCCTCAAGTACCGCCTGACGTTGAACCGGATCAAGCTGCTTTAAATGGGGTTTCAAAATGTGCAGTTCTTGAACACTTGGCCGTCTATGAGATGCAAGCTCGCTATTGGAAAAAAAGCTGTTCAGGCGCTGATATTCACCATAGAACATGGCTTTATTCAGCCATTCAAAGTCATAGGCAAAACTCAAGGCTTGGCGGAAACGGATATCGGCAAAAGGCTGACGGCGGGTATTGAATATCAGACTATGGGTCGGAATCGGGTTGTGATGCTGAAAGCGGTAACACTGCACCTGTCCTTGCCGAACGGCGGGAAACTGGTAGTCTTTCACCCAGCGGTTGACCTGTTTTTCCTCATGCAAGGTAAATTGGCCCGACTTGAAAGCTTCGAACTTGATTTCAGGACTACGATAATAACGATACTTGATCCGGTCAAAATTATAACGCCCGCGGTTGACCATCAAGTCTTTTCCCCAGTATCCCGGATTACGTTTGTAGCTAATACTACGTCCAGCATCTATGTGTTCAATGACATAAGGCCCTGAACCCAGCATCGGTTTCAGCGTCAATTCTTTAAAATTACGCTTTTGCCATTCCTGTTTAGAATAAATGGGCATCTGCGCGACAATCATCGCCATTTCCGGATTATGTCCGGATTTAAAATGCATTTTGACCTGTAAAGGTGACAGGACTTCCAGCCGGTTTAAATCAGCCAAATACATCTGCAGGCCAAAATTGGACTGGGTCTGAAACAGTTCAAAACTGTATTTGACATCTTGTGCAGTTACCGGCTGGCCATTACTAAACCGTGCTTTCGGATTTAAATGAAAAATAATAAAGGCGGTTTTCTTGGGGTCAAAACTGACTTTTTCCGCCAGCAAGGGATAGTACACACCGGGCTCATCCAGTGACTTGGACAGCAAACTGTCAAAAATATAGTTGCCCCCTTCAGTGACATTGCCCTTGCCATTCATGCTGTTTAAATTATCGAAACTGCCATCAGCTGCTAGAATCAGCGTACCGCCTTTCGTTGCTTGCGGATTGGCATAAGGCAGGGATTTGGCCTGGGCATATTTCGGCTGGTTATATAGCGCGATATATGGGGTGGTGATCAGGGCTGCCCAACTGCTACTTACGAGCAGCGGGGCTAGCCAGATAAACCTGAAAGTTTTAAATAAATGCGCGAATCTCATGATCCATTCATTAATTCGGCACTTTAATCACATCACCAATACGCAATTGTGTATTCGGTTTGAGATCATTCATTTCCGCCAGTTCATTGCTGTTCACGCCATAACGTGAGGCCAAACCGATTAAGGTATCACCGCGTTTGACCTTATAATCCGTCACCAGTTTTGGAATCTGAATGGTTTGACTGACACGCAATCCTGCGCGTGGGCTCAGATTATTTAACTGAGCCAGGTCGGTCACGCTTATGCCTAAACGACTGGCAATTGTATTCAGGGATTCACCTGATTTTACCGTATAGGATTCAGTTGCCTTAGAAGCTACAGGCTTAGCTGCCACTTTCACGTCTTCAACTTTTTTATCTGCCGGAAAGTCA
Source organism: Acinetobacter lwoffii (assembly GCF_024129855.1). Lineage (GTDB taxonomy): Bacteria > Pseudomonadota > Gammaproteobacteria > Pseudomonadales > Moraxellaceae > Acinetobacter > Acinetobacter lwoffii_L. The sequence goes on along the minus strand of NZ_JAMXXC010000001.1, from coordinate 207,815 downwards.
CCCTCAATTTTTAAGCGCTGGCCAATACGCACTGTACTATTGGTATTCAGGCCGTTTAGATCTGCCAGATATTTCAGTTGTAAATGATACTGACGCGCAATAGAGCTTAAGGTTTCACCTGATTTCACCACATGCGAATCCGATTTTGTATTCTTGGCCGCAGTTTCCGCGACCACTTCACGTACCGGTTCTGCGACTTCACCACTCAATTTCAGACGCTGCCCCACTCGCAAACCTGCATTACGTGACATGCCATTCAGGCTCGCCACCTGGTCCATTGACAGATTGTATCTTGCGGCAATGCCGGTCAGCGTATCACCCGATTGAACCGTATAGGTTTCAGGGATCTGACTTCCGGCTGGAATCTTGATGGTCTGACCTATACGTAAACCACTACTGGCAGACAACCCATTCAGTGCAGCCAGTTCAGAGACACTCAGCTTGCTTTGACTGGCAATGCTATACAATGTTTCACCGCGTTTGACCTGATAGTTTTCAGTCGCAGTCTGATCGACTTTGACATTTTCAAACTTCTGTTCAGTTTTCTGGCTAGATGCCGTTAGCCCTTCAACTTCCTGAAGTGGCACATTGATTTTCTGACCCACCATCAGACTGCTACCAGCAGTCAGACCTGACGTCAAAGAAGCCAGTTCAGCATTTGAAAACCCGTAACGATCGGCAATCAGTTTCAGATATTCACCGCGTTTCACCGTATAGGATTTGGTCTGAACCTTGGCGGTTTCAGCTTTTTCCGTGTTTTCAACTTTGGCTTTGGATTGTCCTGTTTCTTTTAATGACAGCTTTTGCCCAACAAACAGACCGCTATTGGTGCTCAAGCCATTAAAATCAGCCAGTTGTTTTACACTGAAACCAAACTGGGTCGCCACGCTGGTCAGAGAGTCATTGGCCTGAACCACATAAGTTTCCGGCTTTTCTTTGGCTTTGCTGGCTTCCTGTACCGGTTTGGCATCATACAGATAAATGGTGGTGCCCACATACAGCGGAGAATTTGGATCAATCTGGTTCCATTTCGCTACATCACGCCAGTTCACCCCATTTTTGGCCGCAATCATTGCCAGATTATCACCTGGTAATACCTTATAGGTACTGCGTTTGCCTTTTGGTGCGACCACCACCACTTCAGAATCGGTCTTGACGTAATTTTTACCCTGATTTAGTTTGGCTTCAACCGAGTTCGCAGTGGTATTGTCAGCAACTTCTTTTGGATAAGAGAAGCCTTTGGTGAGCTCTTTGCCTTGCTGCTCAGCCACAGACAGGCTGGTTTGAATGGCAGTCAGCTTGATTTTACCGTCATAAGGATCAACAATTTCTGTGCCAGCCGGCGCCAATGCTTTCAGCTCTTCAACCACTTCGGCCTGTTCTGCCGGTGTTGCAACAGGCTGCAGAATTTCATCTACAGTTTTCTGAATATCCTGTGCGATGACCGCCTGCTGAACTTGTTGACGCTCAGCTGCAGAAATCGGTGGTTCGACCTGAATTTGTTTCGCTGGCGCTGCAGGTGTTACAGCTACCGGAATACGCGGCGCACTTGGAATTGGCAAATCACTTTGTGCCGCAAAACTGGCTAAAGCAGATGAGCCTTTAGGCGTCGAAATCTTTTTCGTAGTCTTCGTTACAGTATTGGCCGTTGTCGCGGTACTTACCGCTGCTGTGACGACAGGTGGCGTACTTGCAGCTTTAGCCGGAGTCGTTGTTTTAGCAACGGTCGTTGCAGGCTGATTACTAACAACCGCTGGCGGAGTCTGTTTAGAAGGCGTAATCGTTTTCGTATTTAATTCTGGCGGTGCTGCTCTGGTGGGCACCACTGTCGTCGTATTTCGCGGCAGGCTGCTCGTGTTACTCGCCCATAAACCGCCTGAGCCGGATAATTTTTTCAGCTTCTCATCGACTGAAGGACTTAGGTCAGCTGGAATCAGAATACGGCGCGGACTTGCAGGATCAATATGATCACCACGATGACCCGGGTTTAATTGATACAGTTCTGCACGGCTTAGACCAGTGATGGCTGCAATTTCATTTAAACTGGCAACGCCCACTGGCACTTCACGGAAATGCGGACGGTTGGCAATCGGTGGCAAACTCACCCCATAACTGCCTGGATTTTTAATAATCTGTGCAACTGCCAGAAAACGTGGCACATAGCTCATAGTTTCTTGTGGCAATTTCAATGACCAATAATCGGTAGGCAGACCTGCAGCTTTGTTACGGTTAATCGCCTGCTGGATACGGCCTGGGCCTGCATTATAGGAAGCGAGCGCCAATTCCCAAGAACCAAACTGGTTATACAGACTGCCCAAAAACTCATAGGCTGCACGGGTCGATTCCACTACATCACGACGACCATCGTATAAAGAAGTCTGCTTTAGACCATAAATGCGGCCGGTACTTGGAATAAACTGCCATAAACCTGCTGCCGCCGCACTACTGGTCGCTGCCGGGTCATAAGAACTTTCAATAATCGGTAACAGTGCCAACTCGGTCGGCATGCCACGGCGTTCTGCTTCTTTTACTGTGTAATATAAATAACGTGATGCACGCGCACTTAAGCGATCCAGATAAGGCTGACGTGAAATAAACCAGCCACGCTGCGCATCAATCCGCGGATTCCAGACACTTAAGTCCATCTTGAAACCCACGGTCATGCGTTTCCAGACATCACCATGTTTCAGAATCTGTAAACGGTCGCCTTCGACTGCACGCATATCCGTTGCAGAGAGTAAATCTTCCAGTCCATCCAGACTGCTGGCATCCAGATATTGTGATCCAACCTGCTTGCTTGATGCTGTTTGGGTCGCACTTTGTGTAGATGAACAGCCCGTCAGTCCTAGGGAAGCAAGTGCAGTTCCCAGTACAGAATATTTTAAAAATGTAGGTAATGTCGGCTGCCACAAAATTGCGGTTGGTTTATACATAAAGAAATCCAAACAACTCGTATATAAATTTATTTTTTAGATATGCCATTGTAGTGAAGCATGTCGAAGACTCAAGCCAATAATTTACCGCGATTTCACGTTAAATGTTACAAGAAATTAAAAAATCCCGGACATATAGATTGATCGACTGCATTTGCGCTATACAATAAGCCTTCCAGCTTGTTCTATTTTGATCGGATTTCATCTATGTCACACACTATCACACTTTATGTTGATGGCGCCTGTCGCGGCAACCCGGGTTTAGGCGGTTGGGGTGCGTACATTGTTAATGGCCAACAAGAACACAAAATCTGTGGCGGTGAAGACCATACTACCAATAACCGTATGGAACTGACGGCTGCGATTGAAGGGATTCTGTTCTGTGACAAGCAAGACAAACTGGTGATCTATACCGATTCCAAGTATGTCAAACAAGGCATTACCGAATGGATTCACGGCTGGAAAAAGAAAAACTGGAAAGACGTCAAAAATCCGGATCTGTGGCAAAAACTCGATGAAGTCTGTCAAGGACGCGATATTGAATGGCACTGGGTCAAAGGTCATGCTGGACATCCGGGCAATGAAATGGCCGATCAGCTGGCCAATCTGGGTGCTGATGAAACCCTGAAAAAATCCAAGCAAAGCCCTTCAATGTCTGAAGATAAAAAAAAATCTGAACCCGACTGGTTGCTAGATGATCCTTTCGGTCTGGATCTGGCTGAGAGTGAAGAAGAGCTGGAAGACCTGCCGGAAGAAATCATCGAAGTGACTGTTGAAGAAATTGTACAGACTGAAGTTTTAGCAACGGACAGCAATGAAGATGCTTCATCTTCAGACGCATCTGCCTCGACTGAGATACATCCGCAAATTGTCATTACACCGGCCAAGTTACAGCTGCATGGCCCACGACAGCTGATTCTGGATACTGAAACCACCGGTTTTTATTATCAGGATGGTGACCGGATTATTGAAGTCGGCGCGCTGGAAATGATTAACCGCAAACTGACCGGCAGCTCGATTCATATCTATATCAATCCGAAAACACCGGTCGGCGATTCCGTGAATGTCCACGGGATCACCGACGAATTCCTGCAAGACAAACCGCTGTTTGAAGAAATTTCTCAAGTGCTGTTTGACTATTTACACGGCGCGGAAATTATTGCGCATAACGCGACCTTCGATATGAACTTTCTGGATATGGAATTCAAACGCGCAGGTTTTAAAACGCTCTCCGAAGTCTGTGACGTCACCGATACCCTGGCACTGGCCAAGTCCAAGCATCCCGGTCAGAAAAACTCGCTAGATGCCTTAGTGCGCCGTTACGAGATTCCACAACGCGACCGTACTTTCCACGGTGCCTTGCTTGATGCGGAAATCCTGTCGGATGTTTATCTGGCGATGACCGGTGGACAGGTGTCTTTTGATATCGATGCCCTGTCTCAGTCTGAAGACCAGAACAGCCGCTCAGGGATGGCCAGAGTTGAAATTGAATTACCGGTAATTCTTCCGTCAGAACAGGAACTGCAAGAACATGAGAATTGGGTCAAACAATTCGAAGAAAAACATGGAACTGCTTGCCTTTTCGCGAAATAAAATCTACATTTCCGGGGATACTTTAGGTTTAAAACTATCGTTCTTCAGTTATAGTAAATACAAAGAGGCCCCGTAGTTTAAAGTGGGGCTCATATATAGATAATACTCCAGGAAAGGTGCAGATCATGTCTTACCAAACCTCTATACATTTTGATCCAACAGCTTTACTGATAATAAAAAATGAGGTTGATAACTCGATCAAGTTAGTCGAATCAGCAGTAAGCACCTTGGTAGAAGACCAGACTTTACCTTTTGGTATTGATGATGCATTAAATCAGTTCGAACAATGCGCCCAGGTTCTGGCACTCATCGACATGTCCAGTCTGGCAAAAGTCGCTCAATATTCAGCAGAACTGATGCGCAAGATTATGGGGAATCCGGCGCAGGTCAATACTCAAGAAGTGATCGCCTTGAGTGAAGGCACCACTATGCTAAAACGCTATATCGAATTTATCTGTCTGCGTGAAGTGAAAATTCCACAGTTTTTGCTGGATACCCTGAACCGTCTGGAACTGGCTTTGGGTAAGCCACTGACGACTGAAGGCCAGCATGTAGAAGGTTTATTGGATTGCGTCACCCCTGATTTTTCGTTGCCACAGGCACCAAGTCTGGAAAAATCCCAATATGTACATCGCCTGTATAAGCTGTCACTGAACAAGCTGATCAATCAGGAAGAAAGTGAACTGGATTTGCAAGCCATCAAACTGGTGGGGGCTTATCTGGCAGGACTTGCAGAACAACATGACAGCAAGCAGTACTGGAATCTGGTCTATGTCGCGTTGAACAATATTGAGCACCTGCTGATTAATGAGCCACGTCTACGCACACTGGTGGGCATTGAACGTAACATGGCACAATATTTTAGCTCAGCAGACAGCTTCAAGGCTTCGCTGGCTGATCTGGCCAATGTGCTCAGCCTGTGTATCAGTCAGGAAGATGAAACTGCGCAATCTATCCGTAGCCAGCTCAATGTGGGCGATGACCTGCTGACCGATATGCAATTACAGGTCTTCAGTCGCCATCTGTATGGCCCAGACTTTGAAACTATGCATACCATCAGCGAATTGGTGACCACGGAAATGGCGCAAATTCGTAATGACATCGAGTTCAACTATCAGAACATGACGCCTGAAAAGACTCAGGAACTGCAGGCACAACTGAATAATCTGGCGAATATCTTCAAGGTATTGAACCTGAATGAAGCCTATCATGACCTGACCCGTCAGGCCGCTTCACTGAGCCAGCCGGAGATGATGCAGGATGCCAGCTTTGCCCAGCAGTTGATGAATGTCATTCTGTCTGCGATGAACTCGATTGGGGTACTGGAACGTCATCACACTTCTAGCCGCTTGCAGCTGCGTGTCAACAACATGAATATTTCTCTGGACCGTCTGGATGAAGCACACGCTGCTTTACTCACTGAAACCAAGGCTCTAATTGAGCTTTCCAGCCAGATTCTCAGCAATTACCTGCAAGATCATGACTTGACTGCACTCGAACCTGTTCCAGTACAGTTTTGCGAGATTGGCGGCGCGATGCTGTTCCTGAATGCAGAACATGTTCGTACTGCATTCACCACCACTGCAGAATTCATCAAGAACCGTATTGATCTGTCGATTGCATTAAGTCCGGAAGAAATTCATCGTGCTTTAGACACCCTGGCCAGTGCCGACATGATGATTGATAACTTAAAGAACAAACAGCCTGTATTACAGGCGATGTTTCAGGTAGCATTGGACAGTAGTGAGAAACTCAAAATAGTTGCCTAATGTCCAAATTATCACTTGCTTATATTTTTCAACAACAGCAACTGCTGGTCGATCAACACTTTCAACTTCCACGGGTTGAAGCCTTAGCAAGTGATTTGCTACTCCACACGGGTGATCAAGTGATTGCCCGTGATCTCCTTCCCGATGAGCCTATTCCTGCAGGCTTACAACTGGTTCCCATCCGTCAGCTGTTACAGTTCTGGAATACCCAGCAATTTGAACAGGCCAGTCGTGCGGTACAGCTTTTAGAATGGCGTCGTAACCATAAATTTTGCAGTCATTGCGGCACAGCGACTGAAGCGCATGCTGTTGAATATGCCATGGTCTGCCCATCCTGCAACTACCGTCAGTATCCACGGGTACAGCCTTGCGTTATTACTGTTATTACCAAAGGTGAAGACGAGATTCTGCTGGCCAAAAATGCACGTAATACTAAAAGCCAGATGTATGGACTGATTGCCGGTTTCGTTGAAGTGGGTGAAACGCTGGAAGATGCAGTACGTCGTGAAACGCTAGAAGAAGTTGGCTTACAACTCAAGAATATTCAGTATCTGGCCAGCCAGCCCTGGCCTTTCCCCAGCAATCTGATGATTGCCTTCAAGGCAGAATATGCTTGCGGTGAGCTACAGCTGCAGGAAGAAGAAATTAGCGATGCGCAATTCTTTAAATTCGATCAGCTGCCTGAAATTCCGTTTAAAGGCAGTATTGCCCATGCCATGATCATGCATGTGACTCAAGGTACGCCCGTCGCAGACGACACCAAGACCTGGCTGTAAATCTGTATTTGAAAGATTTAGCCCAACGGCTCAAAAAAAGAATCCAGGGGAGATCATCCACTGGATTCTTTTTTATCTAGTGCTTGGTTAAACTAACATATCAGTATCAGGATTTAAATGCATCCTCGAGCGCCCAAAGCACCTGTGCCTTGGTCTGGAAAAACCGGCTAAACAAACTGGAGAGTGAACCCACAATCGCAATATGACCAAGTTTCGGAATTTGAATCAGATGGCTATGATTGCCCTTCTCTTTCAGTACGCGGTCCAAATCCTGGCTATTGAAATGCCCAACAATCTTGTCTTTTTCGGCAATAAACAGATAATGCCGGATTGAGCTATTTTTAACAAAATAATAAGGCATCACCTGCTGATAAGGCACCGCCTGATCAAATGCATCGGCACAGATCGGATCATTTTTGTAATCAAAATGATAAGGCCCCGCCAGACCAATAATCGCCCGGATTTGACTGTGATCAATACTGGCAGATTGCGGATGATACAAGGCAGACATCACATTGAAGGCCCCGGCAGAATGTCCCATCAAGACCAGATTTTCTGCACAGATCTGCAACTGTCCAGCTGACTGCTGCAAATGATTCAGCAACAGATGCAGATCATGAATATAGGTGGGAAAAATATGCTGTGGCGCCAGATGATAATTCATCACCACTACATCATAACCTTCTTTAGCAAAGGACTCGCCAATAAACTGATAATCCTTTTTATCGCCATGCAACCAGGCACCACCATGTACAAAAACAATGAGTGGACGATGAGGCAAAGGCTGCTGACTCCGAAACAGGTCAAAGCGTTGTCGGGATTTCTGGCCATAGGCCAATTGGGTTTCGACTGTGTAACCTTGTTTCGGAGTTAAACGATTTAAAGCATAACTACCAAAATCGTATAACCGGAAATCTTGATAGTGCTGTTGAAACTGCAAAATACGCTGTGAGAGTTGGGTTTTAAACTGGCCGACCTTATGGTTCATAGGTCGGTTCAACCGTATCAGGATCAATCGCCACTGGCGTCTGTTCAATACCCGGCTGCGCATATGCCGGTGCGGCAAAGTTTTGATTAGCCAGACTTGAATATTGCTCCACATTATCAATTAGGGTCACAATTTTAGTGACATTACCCACCTGTTGTAACACCTGATTCAGGTCAGCAATCTCGGCACCATTTAAACGACCCATCACATACAGTACGCCATCTTCAGTATGCACATGCACTTTACTATCCGCTACCACAGTCGCTTTCATGATCAAGCCACGGGTATTTGCAGTCACCGCAGTATCCTGCATGATGGTGCTATAGCTGATCTGATTGCCGACAGTAATAAAATTATGTACCGCTTTGACATCACTCATGGATTTGACATTATCTTCAGCCAGTTGCTTTAAATGGGCATCCGGCACCTGACCGGTCAACAAGACATTGCCATGGAAACTTTCAATATTGACCCGGGCCTGCTTAAAGCGCGAATCCAATTTATAAAGATTAATTTTTGCAGTACGGACAATTGAGGAATCAATAAATACCTGCCCCAAGGTACGCGCCCCACTTTCAGTTCCGACAGGAGCCGTACCTGTGCCGCTGGAAATAAAACTTGCACAACCTGATAAACTTGCGACACACAGCATTGTTATTGCAATACGCTTAACCACTCAGCAAGACTCCTTCATTTTATTACGTCTTTTTCAATCTAATAATCTGTTTTCAAGCTCAGATCATGTCAATTCTGCTTGAACTTTACAATGATCTTGAAGCAAATATAAGCATCTTTAGACCTTATTTTGTTCAAAGGTTAATAAACTCTTGATCAAAAGTAAAAGCATTTTCAATCCATTCCAGATCATAAGGGTATTGCGAAAAGTCATGCTGTATGGTTTTTGCAAATTGCTGTTTAAAATCAAAACAAATCACGTCAAAACGATAGTAATAGTGTGCAAATTGTGGATTTTTCTGAATAAAGCACATTGCCGTCTTGAGCATCTTTACCTGTTTTGCTCTGGAAATCGACTCGATCGCTTGCGCATATCGGGTTTGCGCACGTGCTTTGACTTCCACAAAGACCAGTTCCTGATCACGCACCAGAATCAGATCCAGCTCGCCATAGCGACTGTGATAATTGGCTGCCAGGAACTGAAATCCATGGTTTTGCATCAATTGGGCCGCTTGCTGCTCCGCCCATGCACCTAATTGCTGTCGTAGCATTCCTCTTTCGCTCATAGTAGCTTGACGCCTGTGCCACTATACTGAAAACATTGTGGACTACGCTGAATACTGTGGTCCGTGATTTCAATCCGGCCAGTTCTACCCTGAAATTCAATATGCTGCAAATGCGGTTGTGACAGGTACTGCTGGGTAATCTGCCAGGCATCTCCCCCGAAGGCAATCAGCCGCTGATAGGACATATCCACCGGTTCTTTAGCATAGGCCTGTACAACATCTGGCCAGTCAGCCAGATAAAGTACCGGAACATCACAGAACTTGATCCCTTTCGGGGGTCTATGCTGCTCGCTGATCGCATTGGCCACGGTATACATCCGTTTATGGCTTAATTCAGGTATGGCAGCCAGCCCTTCTGCATTGCCGAGGTATAACAGCCCTTGTTTTGGTATTAAAAAAATGGGGGCCTTGTTCACGATCTTGAATTTCAGATCACTTTGACTGAACAATGACATCAGCAACAGTTCATGCTCGGCTTCACTGCCCGGCTGGCGTAAAATCAGCAGCTGTTGAATTCCATCTTTGTGCAATAAGGTTTTTAAGGCAGCGGCATCTTCTTTTTTGGACAGGCTGAATTGCCAGACTTGGGGTGATGACCCTGCTACATCATTCAGGCTGAGGGTACGTACTTTAGGTTTGCTCTTGAGTAGTTGTTCCACATCGCTACGTGCCAATGGACCCACCACCATTTTGGTCTTTTTATTGACATGCTGTTTCAGTAGCTGGGAGATATTTTTCTGATTGGAATTGACCCATTTTAATGGAACTTTCTGCCCGGAAGTAGCATAAGCACTGAGAAAACCCTGTTTGATACTCGATGCAGCTCGCGCCAAAGGCTCGGATTCGGGTAGAATGATCAGCACTTCTGCTTGTACGCTGCTGATGTAGCTGACTAAACACAAGCCCAATATTTTATTTTTAATCTTCCATTTTTTATTATTCAATTTATTCCACATGGAGAAACCTATGAGTGCTCAGTTATTTGTTGTTGCGACTCCAATCGGGCACTTAGATGATATTAGTTATCGTGCACTTCAGGTGTTAAAGTCGGTGAGTCTTATTGCTGCCGAGGATACACGAACTTCAGCACAATTGCTTAAACACTTTAATATTCAAACACCTCTGACCGCTTGCCATGAGCATAATGAAAGCAACAAGATTGATCAGCTGATCCAGCGCCTGCTGAATGGCGAAGATATGGCCCTGATCAGTGATGCTGGCACTCCCCTGATTAGCGACCCTGGCTTTAAATTTGTCCGTGCTGCACAAGCGCATAATATTCGCGTGATTCCTGTACCTGGTGCTTGTGCGGCTATTGCTGCCTTAAGTGCTGTTGGCTTGCCGAGTGACCGCTTCAGCTTTGAAGGTTTTCTGCCATCCAGACAAAGTCAGCGCCTGCTGAATCTGGAAAAACTGAAAGATGAAACCCAGACTTTAATTTTCTATGAAGCACCGCACCGGATTCTGGAGTCTGTTAAAGATATGGCCAGCGTTTTCGGAGCAGATCGCCCGGTCGGTTTTGCGCGAGAAATCACCAAGACTTTTGAAACTATCAAGAAAATGACCTTGGGTGAGCTGGTCGAATTCATTAGCAATGATCACAATCAGCAAAAAGGCGAAATTGTTCTGGTGATTGGCGGTGCCACCGAAGAAAAAGATCTGGATCAGGAAAAGCTGGATAAATTATTGAATCGCCTATTACAGGACCTTTCGGTCAAAGCTGCTTCACAACTGGCGGCAGATTTAACCGGAATCAAAAAGAAAGTCGCTTATCAACGTGCTTTAGAACTGACTTCGGCAAACGACTAATTGCTTTAGATTTTCTATTACGTTTGGATTTGCAAAAAAAAACACCACATTGAATGTGGTGTTTTTTATAAGAAACAAGTTAATCAATAACTTATTCTTTGGCTACTGATTCATCTGCCGGCACTTCAACAATACGACCACCACTGGCAAGGAAAGCCGCAATCTCGTCTTCAAGTGCTTGACGCTTTTTCAGCTTTGCAGTGACGGTCAAAGTTTCAGCTTCTACAAGATCGGTATCACTGACGACCTCTGTGCTATCGACCGCGCCTTTTTCAGCGGCTTTTGCTTCATCATCGTCAACAATTGAATCTTCAACGTCGTCATCATAATCATTCATGTCTGTCATTTGCATCTCCCCAAAAATGGCCCTCGCTTGGTATTCCAAGTCAGGTATCGAATTAAGTGAAATTTAGCAATCTCTTCGACCTTCGCCTAGTACCAAACATCAAAAAATCGTATCTTTTTTAAACAAAATCGTTACTCTTTATTGGTGTTTGTTTAAAAAATTTACATTTCTGTCTTAAGCTGCGTAGCGTGTGTCTTTAAGTAAACCCAGACCATTGGCTTGCGCCATAAATGCATCTTTCAACATGGGCTGATTTTCTACCTGTTTCAGGCCGAAATTGCGTGCCCAAACCATCGGGAAGAATAATGTGGTTTCCATCCAGCCAATCGCAGACATGCTGTGCATCATGGCATCGTTCTGGCCCTTACGGCGATGCTCATAGCGTTTTAGGGTCTGCTCATGTGCCCATACGCCACGCGCCTGATCATGCAGCAAAACATCACAAAGCACGGCAGCATCCAGACAGCCAATATTCACCCCTTGACCTGCTAGTGGATGAATGACATGTGCGGCATCTCCAATCAGTGCTAAACCATCTTGAACGTATTGCTGGGCGGCGCGGGCTTTTAAAGGGAAAGTGGCACGTGGTGTCGCCTGCAATACTTCACCCAGCATATGCTGGCTTTCACGGGTTAATAGCTGGGTAAACTCAGCATCTGACAACGCTGCATATTCTTCGGCATAATCCTCTGGCAAGGTCCAGACAATCGATTGCCAGTGTCCCTGCTCTTCCGGATTAAGGCTGGCCATAGGTAGAAAAGCCAATGGACCGGTTTCGAGAAAAATCTGACGTGCCATATGCTGATGAGGCTGTGCAGTTTTAATGGCACAACTGATGCCCGCCTGTTTATAGTCCAGTACATCAATATCGATGAAAGCTTGCTCACGGACAAAGGAATTGGCCCCATCTGCGCCGATCACCAGTTTAGTTTGGAGTTGTGTACCATCAGCCAGATGAATGATCCACACACCGACTCCACGTTCGATGCGGCTAACTTTGACCTGTGTTCTATAATCTTGAACATCTTCAAGCATCTTTTGCTGAATGGCCAGATTCAGAATACTGGGCTCCACCATCGAGCCTAAAGCCTGCTCTACCGATGGTGTTTTTTCTGAAGACTGGCCAAAATTAATTTCACCATAGCCATTTTTATTCCACACCTGCATACCAGTATAAGGCTGCTGGCGTACTAAATTTTCCCAGACACCCACCGTTTTTAACAGGTGAATGGTTGCCTGACTTAAAGCCAAAACACGCGGATTGGCCACACGCAAAGTTTTATCTGCATCCAGAATTGGCGCTGCATCCAGAACTGTAGGCTGCACACCACCTTGAGCTAACAGAAGCGCTGTAAGTCCACCAACTAGCCCACCACCAATAATGACGACGTCTAATATTTCGTTAGTTTGATTTAAGCTCATGCTTTTAACCCCATGGCATAATTTGCAACGAGTGGCTTGATGCCAGGAATCGTATCAAAAGCGATTAAACCTGTATTACGCATCAGCTTTAAAAATGGATTCTGGTTACTAAAGCCACGTACCACTGAATCACAGAACTTGATCACACGCTGCTGGTCACTGAGACGAGATTTTTCATAGTCTTGTAATATTCCAGCATCGCCCAAGTCTGCGCCTTGTACCTGCTGTTCTTTCAGGTAACGCACCAATACATGCGCATCACGCATACACAGGTTAAAACCCTGACCAGCGACCGGATGAATCGTATGGGCAGCATTGCCCATCAATACGACACGGCCAACAGCCTGTTTTTCGGCTAACACTTGAGACAATGGAAAACTGAACCGTTTTCCGGTTTTCTGGAATTTTCCGGCACGATCACCATACGTTTCCTGTAAGGCATCCAGAAAATGCTGGTCATTTTCATCCCCCAACCATTCTCCTTCAGTACCTTTTTTCACTGGCCAGACCACTGAACGACGATATTCGCCCGGCAATGGCAACAGTGCCAAAGGGCCCAGATGGCTGAAACGTTCAAAACCAACATGACCATGTGGCTTCGAAGTTTGTACTGTGGTCACAATTGCCACCTGATCATAGTCATGTTCTGAGGCGCCAATACCCAAGGCTTTTCGGCAGAAAGAATCCCGCCCATCGGCGGCAATAACCAGTTTGGACTGTAATTTTAGTGACGATTCACCACGCTGAGCTTCGATATAAGCAAAGTCTGTATCTTGGATAAGGGATGTCACTTGAACACCATCAATCAGTTCAATTAATGGCTCTTTTTTGACTTGGGTCAGCAGTACACGACCGAGCCAGGCATTTTCAATGACCTGACCAAAGCTTTCGACTTTTTCCTGCTCGGCTTTCAGTCGGGCCTTACCAAAGCTGCCTTGTTCGGTAATATTCACTTCCAGAATTGGGGTAGCATGTTCTTGCAAGGCATTCCAAAGTCCAAGTTCCTGATAAATCTGCACGCTACGGCGTGACAAGGCACTGTTACGTGCATCAAAACTGGAATGATAGGGCGCAAGATTTTCATCATCATAATCTGGATATTTGATGGCTTCCAACAGTTTGACTGCAATATTGGTTTTCGCCAACATCAATGCGAGGCTTAAGCCGACCATCCCACCACCGACAATGATGACTTCTTGTTGCATGCTTACTTCCTTATCTGTTTATTCGCATCTATGGCGAATTACATAAAACGTATACTGGTTTTATCTTACCTCAAGGCTTTAAATTTTTATAATGATTCGTTTTATTTAGTTTTCTTCATGATGATCCAGCCTATATTGAAAAATCAAGACATCACGCTTTTCATTACCTAACTTCGGCAATAGAGTATAAGCATTGATCCGTTCAACGATTTCAAACCCTGTCTTTAACAGCACTTGGTGTGCCTGTATATGTTCTGCATCGCAGAAAGTATCCAGTGATTTAAGTGTAAGATATTGTTTAAAATACTGAATCACCGCTTTCATCGCCTCAAGCATATAGCCCTGACCCTGAAATCGAGGACCAAGTCCGAAATGAACTTCAAGGCTGTTATTTTGCTGTTGAATGATCGTTAGTAACCCGATTGCCAGATGACTTTTTCGCTCAGCAATCACCCATGAAAATCCGTCACTCGGTTGCTGCCAATAGCTTAACGCCCATTTCTGTAACATCTGCTGAGTTTGACCGACTGTTGTATGCATCTGTCGTTGTAAGTATTTTGATGCTTCAACGTCGCCACAATACTCTTAGAATAATGAAAATTCATCTCCAACTTTATATACTCTTAACTCCAACCGAGTTGTCTTTAATTCAGCAACTAAAATATTTATACTCACTTTTATCAACTCAGCATTAAAAAACGGAATGTTGTAATTTCATTTGGCACTTATACGATTCGATCGCAAACCTAGTCAAATTGGTATAACTCGATCTACTCGCTTCGCACAATTTTGAATACATACTGATGCTCGTAGATCCTGAATGATAAAATTGTGAATCAAGCCATTTATAAATGAGCTGATATTCACTTTCAGTAGCAGGAGGCCCATTTACAATCACTATTCTTTTCTTATTTTAAGATAATTGTATAAATATAACTCGATCTTTGAGCTAACAGATATTTTAAAAAAATTTATCCAACCATGTACAATCTAATCTTATTTGTATGATAGTGATCATCAAAATCTTTAGCTAGGCATTGTTGTAGATCTGGGGATGGTTCTATTAATAACGTATAAACACCTAATAAAAAACCCCGGAAATCTACCGAGGTTTCTTCATCTTCCACACTATTTCTATCCTCTCGGCAAGTTACTCGAAGACATGAATCCTACCTTGCAAGAAACTCGCCCAAGAAGATTAGCTTAACGCATAATATTGGTATGATGATCTGTGTGGTGTACTGTTTTACCCAACTTCGTTCCTGTATAAATCAGGTACAATGCCGACAAACCAACCAATACATAAACAATTCGAGATAAGGCGCTCATATCACCAAAGATTGCAGCGACCAAATTAAAATCGAATGCACCAATTAAACCCCAATTAATGCCACCAATGATTGTTAAAGCATAAGCAATCCAGTCAATCGTATTTAATCTCATAAGTGTTCTCCTGCTGTTATTTAAGTTTATTTAAGGATCAGAGAAAGTATGAGAATCTCAGCGCATTTAATATGTAGCTTTGATGCTAAAAACGGATTTTCTGTGTTGACTTCCTGTCAATTTTTAAGCTGTAAATTTTACTTAGGTGAGTTTTATTTGACTTGTTCGATATAAACGTAAGCTAAATCACTTTTTGATCGATGCGATATAGCTAGGAATTCTTGTTTGAAACGGCATAGAAATGTCATAAAAAAAGCCGATCTTGCGACCGGCTTGCTGTATTTTTTCTCAAATTAAGCAGCGCACGCTTTCGCCATTAATGCCTCAATCTCTTCTACCGTTTTGACGACTTTCGCGGTTAAAACTAGCGGGCCATTTGCAGTGGTCACCACATCATCTTCAATCCTAATGCCAATTCCACGCCATTTAGCATCTACTGTTTCATCATCAGGCGCGATATAAAGACCCGGCTCAACGGTCACGACCATACCCTCTTCATACGAGCGCCATTCACCGTCCACCTTATAAGCACCGACATCATGCACATCCATACCGAGCCAGTGTCCGGTACCATGCATGTAGAACTGGCGGAAAGCTTCTTTTTCTATAATGTCGTCAATATTCCCCTGCATCAAGCCAAGATCGAGCAAACCTTGCACTAGGATGCGCACTGCAACATTATGTGGTTCTTTATACGAGTTACCAATTTGCACAGCATTAATTGCAGCAATTTGAGCATCCAGCACTACATTATATAAAGCTTTCTGTTCCGGGCTAAATTTACCATTCACTGGAAAGGTACGGGTAATGTCTGAAGCATAAAGCTGATATTCAGCCGCAGCATCAATCAGGACCAAATCGCCATCTTTCAGTTCTTTGTCATTTTCTACATAATGCAGGATGCAGGCATTCTCACCGCCACCGACAATACTGTTGTAGGCCGGAACACCGCCATTTTTGCCAAAGATATAATTCAGCTCAGCTTCCAGTGCATATTCCATCATGCCCGGGCGTACTGCTAGCATCGCTTGAGTATGTGCATCAGCAGAAATATCGGAAGCAATCTGCATCAATTCAATTTCATTTGCATCTTTATGCAGACGCATTTCATCAACAATACGATCCAGCTGAATTACTTGCGCTGGCGCAGAAGTACCACGACGGCTTTCACCACTTGCAGTTGCAATCCATTTGGCGACACGCGCATCAAACTCTGCATGCTGTCCAATGCGATAAAATAACTGATCTTTATTTTGTAACTTTTCTAAGATTTCTTCATCCAGCAAATCAATCGCATAGGCTTCATCTGCATCATAATCCTGAATAGCCCCATCAATACCCGCGCGGTAGCCATTCCAGATTTCCATTTCACGGTTGCGTTCACGACAGAACAAACTGTAGCTATAGCCTTCTTCTTCAGTGTCAAAGGTTTCAATCACAGCCACAGCTTCAGGTTCCGCGAATCCGGTTAAATAGAAGAAACTACTGTCTGCACGGTATTTATAATCTGCATCACGGTTACGCATGGCTACCGGACTGGTCGCGATAATAGCGATACTGCGTAAACCGATTTCCCCTGCGAGGATTGCGCGACGTTCCTCAAAAACTGCCTGTGTCAATTTCTTCATTACACCTTACTTCTTTCTTATCGATCAATACTTGTATTTAGAATATAGTCTTGAAATCAGACTATAGATTTCACTGTAAACAGCAAAATATATGCCTGATTTCAAGCAGGTGATGACTCACCTCAGCATTTCATCAGCTTGGACGTTTAGGCGAGAAAATCTCGACTACACTTTGCGCTTCTGTAGTAGCGACTTTAGGCTGATTTTTTTGACTAAATTGCTGTAAGAGGGGCGTTTCTTCAACTTCGACCTTTTTACGCCCTAAAGACAGACTGACAGGAATCAGACGCACAAATTCGTACAATTCCTGATAGCTTTCTTCACCTTCATCATCATCGTCTGAGTCTTCAAATTCAACTGCGGCTACATCTTGTAAATGTTCAATCAGCTCAACTTCATCCTGACGGATATGTCCTGAAGCCAGTCCGAAACCTAAGACCACGCCTGCACACCAGTCCGCCAGAGCCTGTACGCGTTCTGAAAGCACATGCTCATCATCAGGCAGCAAAGGTAAATAATCCAGCTCATCTTCAGACAATGCATGGAACACATCTTCAGCTTCGCCCGCCAACAACTCTAATGCTTCGGCATCCAGTTCAGGTACATCCAGTGTTTCTAAAATCTGTAACCACTCTTCACTGCTTGGCGCCTGGGTGACACAAACAATGCCAGTCAGCAAACCATGTAGTTCGCTAGGGCTAGAAATTTCCTCAATTGAAGAAAAATTGCGGTGCCATTCGGTCCAACCTGAAATATCGTCTTGCATTCGTTTATCCAATCTTTATACTGCTTATATATTACCTTTGTTTGCAACACTGTGCGACCTCGATATGTTAGAAGAATTACAGCGTCTACAAGTGCAGATCGGCGTGTTAAAAACGCGACTTGCACGGCTTGAAAGTGAAAATTCCAGTTTGCGCGAAGAGCAAGACTCTTCAATGATGCAACATCGACAGCAAATTGAACAAAAAAATAGCGTGATTGCGCAAAAACAACAAGAAAATGAAAATCTGACAGAACAATTGACGGATTCTCGTGCCCAATTTCAACTGCTCAATAATGATGCAACTGCACTGGCAGACCGTTATGGCCGTCTGGAAAAAAGCTGTACCGACCTAAAAAACCGTTTTCAGGAAATTCTGGCTGAACGCAATGAGCTGCGCATAGTTAAGGAAAAGATGATCCTTGAACAGCGTCATGCTCAGCAGGAAATTCAGCGTCTGACTCAGGAATCTGAACGCTTAACCCAGAAAAATGAAAATGCCAAAGCCAAGGTTGAAGCGATTATTCAACGTCTAGCGATTCTCGGTACTGCGCAGGATCATCATGCACAGGAAATTCAACAACTGGCCCATCCGACTGAAGCGACTGAGGAAGCCTCATCATGAGTGAACAAATTGCAATTGATCTCAGAGTATTGGGGCATAGTTTCCGTCTGGCCTCTACTCCTGACAAGCAGGAAGAATTAGAACGCGCAGCACAGTTATTAAATGACAAATATGATGAATTTCGCCGTAAAGCGCCACGCATGGAACCCAGCAAGCTGATTATTATGGTGGCACTTGAGCTGATGCAGGAGGTCTTGAATATGAACAGATCCCTGCAACAATATGCACATTGCGAGCGTTTGTTACAAACTATTTTAGAAGAAGTTGAAGAACTAACTGAATAATCTCGAATTCTGTTTAAACTTCGGACATTCGACCGAACTGTTTACAGTTCATGAACAGCATAGAGTTGCCACACCGGGATTATTGTTTATAATTAACTTAACTCTGAGGTGTTCGCCAGCGGGTCTATTCCCCTGCCGATACTAACACTTATGGGTGTGTTCTGTATATTTAGAGTGTATGCCCATCTCCGTATGGGAAACCCAGCAAGTATACGTCGCATCCTCCTTGAACTCATCGGGTTCAGGGTAATGACACATGCAGCGGCATCTTCGGAGTACTTCAATTTCTTTTTCAAAATATAATAATAATTTTTCCTGAATTTTCTCTTATTTTAATTTTGTAGTATTTCTCTCGAACATTCCTCTAGATTCATTTTATCGATGTATTCATCATCTGGAAGGTGAAAATAATCTTTCGCTATAAAAATATAGAGCTTTTACTGCCGTCAAATCAAATAATCTTTCAGTAATTTATTTTCCTATTTTCAGGCTATTTTATCCTGATATAAAGTATGCATCGCCCAGATTGCAGCAGGAATCCAGCCTAAAATCGAAATCTGAAGTATTAAGCACACTGTCGCTTCGACTGGCCGATGAAGGGTCATAAATAATGACCAAGGGAAAATAAATGCAATAATTGATTTCACTCTTTAAAATCCTCTTTTTGCGATATTTTAAATTTTTATATCCAGTTTTTAGCAGCACTTAAAACTGGTACTTAGGTTTAGATAATTTTTAATGGGATCAGCAGAATCTCTGTACATGCTGTAATCCCGCGTAAAAATATCCTGAAAGCCTAATTCAGCCAGCTTAAATGAAGCTTAAAAATTATTTTAAATCCGCTAACCTTTGCATATTTTCAATCAAAATATTGACGTTTGAATGAAACAGTCTTTGCTTTAACTTTTACTTTCCATAGATTCAAATCTGAATAAAATCTTGAATCCCTAGACCTTTATTTACTTACTGCAGCTAGTGTACTCAAGGGTGATACTCGCCAAATCACATCACCGACATCATCAGCAACCAAAATGGCACCTGAAGAATCTACCGCCACACCGACCGGTCGCCCATATGCATCGCCCTGATCACTTAAAAATCCAGTCAAGACATCTTGAGGTGGGCCCATCGGTTGCCCATTCTGAAAGGGAACAAAAATCACTTTATAGCCACTATGCGGTTTGCGGTTCCATGAACCATGCTGGCCAATCAGCGCCCCATTTCGATATTGAGGCATCAGATCTGCCCTATAGAAAGCCAAGCCCAATGATGCAGTATGATTGCCCAATGCATAATCCGGTGAAATTGCCCGCACAACCTGGGCAGGATTTTGCGGTTTGACCCGTGTATCTACATGTTGGCCATAATAACTATAGGGCCAGCCATAAAAAGCGCCCTCTTTGACAGAGGTCAGATAATCAGGAACCAGATCATTACCGAGTTCATCACGTTCATTTACCACCGTCCAGAGTGCGCCACTCTGGGGTTGCCAATCCATCCCATTCGGATTACGCAGTCCGGTAGCAAAAGGTCGTGCTTGAGCACTAGCTATGTCAAATTCCATGATCAGTGCCCGGCCTTGTTCTTGATCCAGGCCATTTTCAGCGACATTGCTGTTGGAACCCACTGTAATATAGAGTTTGCTGCCGGCAGGATTAGCAATGGCGTTTTTGGTCCAGTGATGGTTTAAACGGCCTGCCGGTAAATCCAGCACCTTGGTACCGGCTGCTGTAATTTGAGTCGCACCGTTCTGATAAGGAAAGCGCATTAGGGCATCAGTATTCGCCACATACAACATATTGCCGACCAGTGCCATGCCAAATGGAGAATTGAGATTCTGTAAAAATACGATTTTTTGTTCAGCCACCCCATCTCCATTGCTATCGCGAAGCAGACTGATGCGGTTGGCACTGGGGTGCGATGAACCTGCACGTTGCATCACCCATTTCATGATTTTGCCTTTGATCCCTTTGCTGTCATCGGGCTTAGGCGGTGCATCGGTTTCAGCCACCAGTACATCACCATTCGGCAATACATACAGCCAGCGCGGATGCTGCAACCCTTTGGCAAATGCCTGAACTTTTAAACCTGTCGCTGTTGTCGGCATTTTACCTTCAGGCCAACCTTTAGCAGGTGCAATATTGACCGTAGGCAGCAAGCTTGATTTTGGTTTGGGCAAATGTGGCTGGGAACCATAACTGTCATTGATTGGCGACTTGGAAGGTATGGTACATCCAGTCATGGTTAGGAGAAGTGCACAGCCGGCACCTGTAAGTAAAAGTTGAATAGGCTGATGAAGCATTTTTATCTCTTGTTATTATCATCCTCAACTTACTTTAAAAAACAATTTGAGATGCCACTAGCGGGTTCTTGTTTTTTCTGGTTATGAATTGGTTATCAATTTTAAGTCAGGTCTGATATTTTTCTTGCTATAAAATAAATTTATCCTGATTAACTTACGCAGGACTAGAGGATAACATTTCCAGTGTAATTTTTTTCACCTCATTACGGCTGTGCCGGATATGGGCATCCAATATAGAGAGACAGAACGCTGCATCTTGTGCAAGTAATCCCCTTAAAATCTGTTGATGTTCGGCATAGGTGGCCTCAATCCGATAATCTTTGGAAAAATCCAGACGGCGTATGATGCGAATTTTCTCGCTGATCTCACTGTGAATTTTCGCCATTTCTGCATTGCCGGCTGCAAATACCAAATGACAATGAAATGCTTCATCTTGTGCAGATAGCTCCCTGAGATCATAGACATACTGTTCTGGTTGAACACACCAGGTTTGAATCAAAACAGCTAGGGCAACCTGCAACTGGTCTTTGGGCATTAGACACAGTTGTTCGACTGCATAACATTCCAGCAAAATTCGCAGATCATATAACTCTTCATAGGCTTTAAAGTTTAGTGGCCGGACCTTCCAGCCACTTCTAAACTGAACGTCCACATAGCCTTCCTGCTGCAAACGATACAAAGCTTGCCGAATAGGTGTACGGCTGACGGCATAGCTTTCAGCAATTTCCGATTCGGTAAACCGCTCTCCCGGCATCAGTTTAAAGTCAAAAATATCATTTTTAATTTTCTGAAAAACCAGCTCAGACAGATTGTCTGAGCTTTTTCCGGTCGCTTTAGTACTTGGATTGCGAACAATAGTCATGGCTCACTCCATTACTCCATATAGACCAGTGGCTCACCACTATGCACGGTCTGACCAGAACGGCAGATAATCGCTTTAACGATACCATCATCGTCAGCATAGACCGGCAGTTCCATTTTCATGGCTTCAATGATGGCCACCGTGTCGCCTTTTTTCACAATCTGCCCCGCTTCTACAAAAATCTTCCAGATATTGCCGGTCATAGAGGCGTTGAGAGGGACATACTGGCTGTAATCGGTGTCATCCTGCAGCACTTCTATTTCTACAGGTGCATCAAACTCGTCTTTCCAGCGTTCTACCTCGGCACTAAAAGCAGCCTGCTGCTGCGCTTTAAAAGCAGCAATGCTGTCCTGTTCTGCAGCAAGGAAATCCTGATATGCTGCAAAGTCAAACTCGCATTCCTCAATTTTGATTTCTGCCAGACCATGGGCGAAATCAGCACGGAACTGATCCAGTTCGGCCTCAGTGGCCTCATAATATTTAATCTGGTCAAAAAAGCGTAAGAACCATTGCTGATCGCCAAACTGCTTGTTCTTTTTAAACTTATTCCAGATCGGTACGGTACGGCCAATCAACTGATAGCCACCCGGTGAGTCCATGCCATAAATACACATATACATGCCACCAATCCCGACTGTACCTTCAGCGGTAAAAGTACGGGCCGGATTATATTTGGAGCTCAGTAAACGGTGGCGAGGATCAATGGGCACTGCACAAGGTGCAGTCAGATACACATCTCCTAGCCCTAAAATCAGATAATTGGCATCAAAAATAATGTCTTTAACTTGCTGACGAGTGTTTAGACCATTAATCCTCTGAATAAAATCGACATTATTCGGTAACCATGGCGCTTTGGCACAGACGCTTTCCTGATAGCGTTCTACCGCACCCAAAGTCGCTGAATCCTCAAAGGCCATGGGTAAATGGATAATTCTTGAAGGTATTTTAATGTCACGTAAATCACCCATCTGTTCTTCAAGACCAAGCAGGAAGTGAATCAGTTGCTGCTGGCTCAAACGCAGACCATCATATTTAATCTGCAAGGATCGCACACCAGGTGATAATTCCAGGATACCGTCAAGATCAGCTTCACGGATCAGTTGCATCAAGCGGTGTACGCGCAGGCGTAGGGCCAAATCCAGTACGTTATCACCGTATTCCAGCAAGATATAACTGTCACCTGCCTGACGATATACAGCTTTTGGTGCATCTGGTGTAGCTTCACGCAATGCCAGAATACTTTCTGCTTGAACTGCCACGACTTCAGCCTCGTAGGGCATCTCTGCCTTGGCAAAGTTTTGGAGGGTTTGAATTTGCTGCCGCTCCAGCGCATTGGCCTGTTCTACCGAAATTGGATAGAAGCTAATCGTGTCATCGGCTTTCAGTTGACCAATTTTCCAAAGTTCAGCTTTGGCAATGGTCACCGGACAGACAAAGCCACCCAGGCTCGGACCATCTTTGGCAAGAATTACGGGGAAATCACCGGTAAAGTTAATCGCACCAATGGCATATTCACAGTCATGTACATTGGATGGATGCAGACCCGCTTCACCGCCATTTTCACGCGCCCAGCTTGGCGTCGGTCCGGTTAAACGGATACCCAATCGGTTCGAGTTAAAATGCACTTTCCAGCTTGATGCAAAAAACTCCTCAATATATTCAGCTTTAAAGAAATCAGGAGCGCCATGCGGACCATAGAGCACACCAATTTTCCATTCCTTGCCATAACTTGGAATCAGATCTGTTGCCAAAACTTCAGGTTCTGCAATCGCTAAAGGTAGACCATCGGCCGGCAGCTCAGGATTCACCATCTTAACCATGTCACCAGCCCGTAACACTCGGCCTGCATGTCCACCAAAATTACCTAAAGCAAAGGTAGAACGGCTACCTAAGTATTCCGATACATTCAGACCATTTCGTACGGCCAAGTAGGTCCGGCAGCCGGATTCCACCTGTCCGATTTTTAGGGTTTGTCCTGCTTTTACCTGAATAGGCTGCCAGAAATTTACTGCTTCATCATCCAGACTTACCGGACAAGGTGCGCCAGTTAAAGCAATGATATTTTCTGCATGAAATTTGAGGATTGGACCTTGCAGGGTAAATTCAAACCCGGCGGCGGCCTCGACATTCCCAACAATTTTATTGGCCAGCCGGAAGGCATAATCATCCATTGGGCCTGAAGGCGGTACACCGATATCCCAATACCCGACACGACCCGGATAATCCTGAATCGAACTTTGTGTACCCGGCTGAATCACCTCAATCACATTCGGCACATATTTGAAATCATCCAGCATGCGTGTCCAGATTTGCATTTGCTCAAAACGTGGATCTGAAATAACAGTATGCATATAATCCAGATTGGTACTAATACCATTCAGGCGAGTTTCAGCTAAAGCCGATTTAAGCGTACGAATGGCAGTATCACGATCTTCAGCATGCACAATAATCTTGGCAATCATTGGGTCAAAATATTGGGAAATTTCAGTACCGGTACTCACCCAGGTATCAACCCGGACGTTTTCCGGGAAAAAGACATCGGTCAAAATCCCTGGACTCGGCTGGAAATTCTTAACTGGATCTTCGGCATAGATTCGTACTTCAATCGCTGCACCCTGAGGCTGAATACTGCTTAGATGCTTCCAATCCATAGTATCGCCTGCTGCGATTTTCAACATGCATTCAATCAGGTCTAAACCGGTCACCATTTCAGTCACCGGATGCTCTACCTGCAAACGGGTATTCACTTCAAGGAAATAAAACTCGTCACGTGCTGCATCGTAAATAAACTCAACCGTACCGGCACTGCGATATTTCACCGATTTACCCAGTTCAACTGCCGCCTGATGCAGTTTTTGACGGGTTGCATCATGTAAATGAGCCGCTGGGGTTTCTTCCACAACCTTCTGATTACGGCGCTGCAGTGAACAGTCACGCTCGCCCAAAGCCACCACCTGTCCCTGTCCATCTCCAAAAATCTGAACTTCGACATGACGGGCTTTATCGATAAAGCGTTCTAAAAATACTCCGGCATCTTTAAAGAACTGCTCGCCCAGACGTTTTACACTTTCATAAGCCTCCCGAAGTGCGTCTGCATCATCACAACGGGTCAAGCCAATTCCGCCACCGCCTGCTGTGCTTTTTAGCATAATTGGATAACCAATTTTTTCAGCTTCTGCCAAAGCTTCGTCCAGACTATTTAGCAGACCTGTACCGGGAGTCATGGGTACATTGGCAGCTGCAGCAAGTTCACGGGCACGATGTTTTAAACCAAACTCTAAAATCTGTTCAGCTGTTGGCCCCATAAAGGCAATATTATTTTCTTCGCAGGCACGGGCAAAGTCAGCACTTTCTGACAGAAAACCATAACCTGGGAAAATTGCTTCGGCCCCGGTATTCTTGGCTGCGGCAATCAGCTTTTCAATACTTAAATAGGTATCACTCGGTTTAGTACCTTCTAAGGACACTGCAATATCTGCATTAATCACATGCTGTGCATAACGGTCCGTTTCTGAATAGACGGCTATACTGGTTACGCCCATTTTTTTTAATGTGCGAATGGCACGAACGGCAATTTCGCCGCGGTTTGCAATCAGTACAGTTTTAAACATGTGAATCCCCTTTTATTCTCTCTATTTTTTGAATCTGCTGAATGGATTTATTTCGTTGTTTTCTGATTCAGCTGCTGTATATAAACCCGCTATCGACTATGTTCACTGCTCTCTGTCGTAGCCTTTGATGCATACCTTCCGCAAATACAGCTTTTTTAAATGCATCGATTTTTGTTTGAATAAGATATGCAGCAGTCCTAACCGAAATCCAGGCAGGTTCATTCCCCTCAAGTCGGGCAATGAATTGAGCCAAGTTATTCAGTGGAAGCATTTTTTGCTGATCGGCATCGCGGCATGCTGGGACTGTCCAGCCGATCATTTTCTGATGAAGCATTCTGCATCCAACCTTGTATCCAAGTTTGAATACAGTTATGCAGAACTTATGCCAGTTTAATTTTTATTTTATTTTCAATATATTAACAAAATTTAAGATGTATAAATTGGGAAGAATTTCATTGGATGGTTGTTTTTGGTTCAGCCTGTTTTCAATTCAGTGCAAAAATTATTCTGCAACTCATATTGTATAATCTGCATCATCTCAACTTTTGCAATGCTCATATAAAAGCCCATCTGTTGATGAGCTTCTAAGTGAACTATTCTATTTGTAGCTTAGTACAGTCATAAAAATTGAGTGTATTAAATACCTGAATTGAAAGGTTTGAATCAGCGTGTATTCGTCATTACGGTATTCACTATTTCACCGGGATCATTAAGTGCTGATAAGGCGTCCCAGACCACATGACATAGGGCAAAGCGGTATCCGGTTGCTTATGCTTAGGATACATATCATAGAAACGAGCTTCAGCACCGACGATCATGACATGGGGACCCGTTTTGACCCAATGATTGCCCGCACTAGGCTTCTTGGCATAGGGATCAACATTACTGGCATCCGTACCACCTGCCAGCATATACATAAAGCCTACTTTCCCGACTGTGGGCGGTTTATGTCCCATCCAGGCCTCTGCCCATTCTAGAGCGGCCTGATCCATACACATTGGGTCTGGACCTGGCGTAGTCGGATTATCAGGCATACAGGTAAACCCATTATTGCCCTTGCGCAAGGTACGCATTTTGCCATCTGCACCGACAGCGACAATCGTGGCCGCAGCGGCTACTTTTTTAGGTGCGGCAGTCATGGCACTTGCAATGGCTTTCTTATCGGCGGCAGAGGAAGCTGCACCTGAGCTAGCTTTGCCCGACATGGGCGGTTCAACGGCTAAAGCGGCAGGTGCAGACAGGGCGACCCATCCCGCCATAAACAGTAATTGAGGAAAATTCATGGCACATTCTCCTTGAATCATCATGAAGAAATTGGATTTAGGTTCAAATCAAGTTGGATTGATCTGAAATTTTTGTAACGGATCCTTATAGAGTTGAGGGATAATTTGAGTTGATAAAAAGAAAGGAGAAGATTTAACTATTGCAGTGAAATTGCGCTACACAGCAATATCAACTCGAATGAAAGACAATATCTTTGGCGCTTAACCATGAAATGCCGCTTCGATCACGGAGATGTCAATTTTTTTCATGGTCATCATCGCATTAAATGCGCGCTTGGCCGCAGCGCGGTCAAGACTGTTACAGGCGTTGATGAGGACCACTGGCGTAATCTGCCAGGAAATGCCCCACTTGTCTTTACACCATCCACACTCACTTTCCTGACCACCATTGCCAATAATGGCATTCCAGTAACGGTCTGTTTCTTCTTGGTCTTCAGTCGCCACCTGAAATGAAAATGCTTCATTGTGTTGAAAGTCAGGGCCACCATTCAACCCGATGCAGACAACGCCCATCACCGTAAATTCAACGGTGATAACATCGCCTTCTTTTCCGGAGGGATAATCTCCGGGTGCAAGATTGATCGCGCCAACTGAGGAGTCTGGAAAGGTTTCTGCATAAAATCGTGCTGCACCTTCGGCATCGTCATCGTACCAAAGGCAGATGGTGTTCTTCGCAATATTCATCATGTTCAATCTCCATTGATTTAGGTCTTACACGCTCTGCCTAAGCACAATGTGTTTCATATATCAGTCGAGAATAGTCATATGATCCCTTGTCTATCTTTCACCAAAAAACAGAATAAACCTACTTTAGAATTGTATTTTTATTGATCGAAAGCTGTTTCAAAGTGCTTAAATTGATGCGTTTCCAGAGTTTGTCACTGAACGATGGATTGCTTGGAAAATCGTGAATCAAAGAAAATGAATTGACCGTTTCGAGATATTAAAAAAATTAGTGATATAAATACTTTTTTAGTTTTTTAACTTTGAGACTGCTGGCAAAATTAGCCGAAATTTAAATAAGCAGATATGGAATAATATAAAATTGCAGCTCATAATTATTTTTTACTTTTCCAGAATTCCCACTTAGACTAGAGCACAATTTTGTTGCATATGCTTTTTGCCCTATGACCATTCAGGAATTAAGAAGATACCTTCGTAAAACACGTCGTCATCTCTCTAAATTTGAGCAAAGGCAGTCCGCACAAAAAGTTCTAAACCGCCTGATCCGCAGTCCAGAATTTATTCACGCCCAACATATTGGCCTGTATTTGCATGCTTTTGGGGAGATTCAGACCCAGGCGATTATTGAACGCTGCTTTAAACTGGGCAAACAGGTGTATCTCCCAGCGATTTGCGACATGAATCAACAGCTGGTCTGGATCCGGATCACCCAGCATCAATATCATAACAAGCGCTTTGCCCATCATCGGCTAGGTATGCGAGAGCCCATGAGCACCCGTGGTGTGCATGTTTCCAACCTGGATTTATTACTCATGCCGCTATTGGCCTGTGATACTTCAGGCACACGGATTGGGATGGGCGGCGGTTTTTATGATCGTACCTTGGCTTCTGCGCCTGGGCGTCCGTTCCGTCTGGGGCTGGCACATGACTTTCAACTGCTGGCACAGCCGTTAAAACGTGAACCATGGGATCAGCCCCTTGATGCTTTAATCACCCCGACAATATTTATAAAGTTCAAACGTTAATTTTGCAATTTTATCCTTGCTAACTACTTTAAAATCACATAATTAGTCATTTTTTATACAATTTAATCTTAACTGCCCTTGTATTTTTTAAATTACCCATCACTATTAAAAGCATGGCAACACCGTTGTCACTCATTAGGAGTGCTCATGTCTGAAATTATTATGAATCAAGAAACCTTAGAGCCTCAGGTTCCAAGTGTACTACCCCTTTTGGCGCTGCGTGATGTGGTGGTTTATCCACATATGCAAATTGCGCTGTTTGTCGGTCGTGAAAAATCGATCAATGCAGTTGATGTGGCTCGTAACAGTGACAATCTAGTATTTGTAGTTGCGCAAAAAGATTCGCTTACAGAAGAAATTGATCACGACAATTTATATCAATACGGTACTGTCGCGAAGATTGTGCAAGTTGTGAATCACGAAAATGATGAAAACTGTATTAAAGTCCTGATCGAAGGCCTGCACCGTGCCAAGCTGAAAACTATCATTGACGAAACTGAGTATCTGACAGCAGAGCATGAACTCAGCCCAATGACGGTGAGCGTCGATGCAGACACCCAAGCTGTGCGCTTGCAGGAATTACGTGCGCTTTTCGCTCAATATGCAGAAGCGAAACTTCGTAATGCGCGTGAACTGATCACCGCAGCCAACAAAATTGAAGATCTATTACAGTTATTGTTCTTCGTCGCAACCCGTGTTCCCTTGAATATTGATGTCAAACAGAAATTCCTGGAACATGACGAATTCGAAGCGCATTTGACTGAGCTGATGACTTATCTATTGCAACAGTCTGAAGAACAACAGATTGAGCAAACCCTGCATGATTCTGTTAAACGTCAGATGGAAAAGAACCAGCGCGAATATTTCCTGAATGAAAAAATGAAAGTCATTCAGCGCGAGCTTTCTGATATGAATGGCGGTGCGGAAGACGATGTCGCTGAAATTGAAAAACGTCTGGCTGAAGCAGATTTGCCTGAGCATGTACGTAAAAAAGCAGAAGCTGAATTCCGTAAATTAAAAGCGATGCAGCCTGCTTCAAGTGAAGCTGCTGTGGTACGTAACTATCTGGAAGTCATTCTGGATACACCATGGAATAAAGCCAGCAAAGTCAGCATTAACCTGAG
This sequence comes from Acinetobacter lwoffii, assembly GCF_024129855.1. Taxonomy (GTDB): domain Bacteria; phylum Pseudomonadota; class Gammaproteobacteria; order Pseudomonadales; family Moraxellaceae; genus Acinetobacter; species Acinetobacter lwoffii_L. The sequence goes on along the minus strand of NZ_JAMXXC010000001.1, from coordinate 178,099 downwards.
CAAAGCACAGGAAATTCTGGATGCAGACCATTATGGTCTGGACGACGTCAAAGATCGTATTGTGGAATATCTGGCAGTTCAGTCACGCGTGAAAAAATTGCGTGGCCCGATTCTGTGTCTGGTTGGTCCTCCAGGTGTGGGTAAAACTTCACTCGGTGAATCAATTGCCAAAGCAACTGGTCGTGAGTTCGTGCGTATGGCACTGGGCGGCGTGCGTGATGAAGCGGAAATTCGCGGTCACCGTCGTACCTATATCGGTGCGATGCCAGGTAAAATTGTGCAGTCATTGACTAAAGTGGGTGTAAAAAACCCGTTGTTCCTGCTCGATGAAATCGACAAGATGGCGCAAGACTACCGTGGCGATCCGGCTTCTGCGATGCTTGAGGTACTTGATCCATCACAAAACAACAAGTTCAGCGATCACTATCTGGATTTGGATCTGGACCTGTCTGAAGTGATGTTTATCTGTACCGCGAACAGCATGAACATTCCTGAGGCCCTGCTCGACCGTATGGAAGTGATTCGTCTCCCGGGTTATACCGAAGAAGAGAAAGTCAATATTGCGGATCGTTACCTTGTTCCTAAAGCAATCAAGAACAATGGTCTACGTGCCAAAGAATTGACCGTGCATGAAGAGGCGATTCGTGACATCGTGCGCCGTTATACCCGTGAAGCCGGTGTTCGTAACCTTGAACGTGAAGTGTCAAAAATTGCACGTAAAGTGGTAAAAGAAGCGGTTAGCAAGAAAGCCAAAAACCTTCAGGTTGAAGTGACCGCAGGAAATCTTCCAGATTACTTGGGTCCACATAAATTTGACTACGGTATGGCGGAAGAAGAAGCGCAAATTGGCCGTGTAAATGGTCTGGCTTGGACTTCTGTCGGCGGTGAATTACTGACCATTGAAGTTGCAGCAGTCCCAGGTAAAGGCAAGTTCATTACCACCGGTTCTCTTGGCGATGTCATGAAAGAATCGATTACCGCTGCGATGACTGTAGTGCGTACCCGTGCGGATGAACTCGGCATCGAAGCCTCGCGCTTTGAAGAAACCGACGTGCATGTGCATTTACCTGAAGGCGCAACACCGAAAGATGGTCCATCGGCAGGTTTGGCTTTGACTACAGCATTGGTATCTGCTTTCACGGGTATCCCGATTCGTCCGGATATCGCGATGACAGGTGAAACCAGTCTGGGCGGTCGTGCGCTGCGTATCGGTGGCTTGAAAGAGAAACTTTTGGCAGCCCATCGTGGTGGCATCAAGCTGGTATTCATTCCACAGGAAAACGTACGTGACCTGGCGGAAATTCCAGAAAATGTCAAAGAAGGTCTAGAAATTAAAGCCGTAAAATCGATTGATGAGATTTTACCGCTGGCACTGACCTCTTTGCCAAAAGCCTTGGTTAAAGCACCAATTGTGAAAACCAAAGAAGAAGCGAAAGCAGCGCGTCATTAAGACTTGATGTTTCGTATAAAATACCCTGCTTCGGCAGGGTTTTTTATTGAGTTATTGAATAAAACAACTGAATTATGGCTGTAGTGCCATCGTAACCAATCCATCAATCACATGAGTCATCTTGTTCAGATCAAGCTTGTCTAAAGTATCCAATTCGGTATTGTAATAAGGATTACGATAATTCGCAGTATCGGTAATCAACATGGTCGAATAGTTGAATTTGGCATAATTCAGATAGCCAGAGAAATTCATATCCTGAGCAAAACTTGGGCTAACAAAGCGTTGACACTCCAGACGGTTAAAACGCTGCATGGCATCACAATAATCTCCAGTCAGGCCAGTTGAGGCTAAATGCCCAATCGCGGCAATAAAGTTACCATGTCGTGGATAAATCCACTTTAATCCCACCGGATAGCTCTGCACCTGATGTTCATCAAAATAACCAATCGAATCCAGAATCACCACGCCCTTAATTTTCTGCTTCTGCTTTTTTAAAGACTTGGCATGCATATAACTGCCCATATGTTCTGTCTTGAAAAAAGGCGGCTCTTCTAGCGTATAGAAAGCAAATTCGACATCATGTTGGAGCTTGGATTTTTGCAAAGCGAGTAGTCTTGCCGTTTCCAGTAAACCCGCTACCCCTGAGGCATTATTATCGGCACCTTTTTGGGTACTAAAGACATCATAATGCGCTCCCATCACCATTTTGGTCTTTGCTTGAGTATCCAAATTACAGATGACATTTCGGTAACTCAGGTTATTGACCACATAAACCTGAAACTGGCATGGAATACCAAAGCGCTGCATCTGTCCTTTAATCCAGGCAGATACCTGATTCAGCTCTTTCAGATTTTTATAATTTCGGTATTCATCGACACTCATGATCTGGCTAAAAAATAATTCCAGATGAGAAACCTGAGCATTTTTGCTCGAATTGGCTGCACAGAAACTAGGCCCCATGAGGCCTATCAGTAACAGCAGCACAGTACAACATCCTTTTATCATGACACTGTTCCGCATTTATTATTATTCCATTCCTTTATCAAGCGGATACTTGAACTAAGGACATTAAAGCAACACTAAATCTCTCATTTCAATTTCAATTTGTTTCCCTGCTCAACTTCATGTTGTTTGATCGTTATAATGAGGTATCCAATTATTGATCTGTCTGTATGAAAATCCGTATCCTGACCATTGGTCAAAAAATGCCAGCGTGGGTGCTGACTGGTTTTGAAGATTATTTCAAACGTATTCAGCCTTTTGTACAGACCCAGATTATTGAACTGCCGATGGCCAAGCGCGGGAAAAATGATTCTGAAGCGGATATTCTGAAATACCGCAATATTGAGGGCGACAGCATTTTAAATGCGCTCAAGCAGAATGAAACCCTGATTGCACTAGAAGTGGGCGGACGCGAATTCAGTACCGAGAAACTGGCTGAAACCATGAAAGGCTGGATGCTGGAAGGCAATGATGTAGCACTTGCAATTGGTGGACCGGATGGTCACTCAGAAGCCGTGCGTAAAGCTGCTGCATGGCACTGGTCACTTTCCAAGTTAACTCTGCCGCATCCTCTGGTACGTGTGATGCTGATCGAGCAGCTTTATCGTGCCATGAGCATCAATAACAACCATCCTTATCACCGAGCAGGCTAATGATTTTGCTGAAGCGTTCTTTATATGCAACGTTTTGTTGAATAATCTCTTCTGCTCTTATTTCTATTTTTCATGCATTATTGAGGCATCTTCCAGATGTGGTTTGACTTATGAACTTACAAACGTTGCCCGGCTTATTTATTTCTCATGGCTCTCCTATGCTGGCGCTGAATCCTGAGCAAGTGGGTCCTGCCTTGCATCGTTTGAGCGAAAATCTGCCACGCCCGGAAGCGATTATTGTGATGTCTGCGCATTGGGAAAGTGATGCGTTGGAAGTCAGTAGCGCAATTCGCCCAGAAACTTGGCATGATTTTCGTGGTTTCCCGCCTGAACTTTATCAATTACGCTACCCTGCACCGGGAAATCCTGAATTGGCCGAGAAAGTCTTAGGCTTGCTGGCCAATGCCGGCTTTTCTGCACATGCCAACAGTACTCGTCCGCGTGATCATGGTGTATGGATGCCGCTGCTACATATGTATCCAGATGCCAACATTCCCGTGATAGAAATTTCCTTACCCATGTCGATGAGTGCGGATGAAATTTATCAGATTGGTCAAAGCCTGGCACCTTTACGTGAACAACAAATCCTGCTGATTGGTTCGGGCAGTATTACCCATAACTTACGGGAACTGTCTTGGGATGGAACGGCTGCTGATGTACCCGAATGGGCTTCTGGCTTTCGTAATTTTGTGGTGCATAAACTGACACATAGTGATTATGACGCCGTACTGGACTGGTCCAATATTCCGCATATGGCGCGGAATCATCCAACACTAGAACATTTTGCTCCGATTTTCTTTGCGATGGGCACAGGTCAGCGTTTTAGTCTGGTACATAGCAGTTTCACCATGGGTTCACTCGGTATGGATATTTACCGCTTCGATTAATCTTGCTTCAGCGCTAAAATCTTAATGATGGATACATTTTGCAACTCAAAGCTGCGAAATGTATCCATATTTTTTTGCAATACATCCATTATTATTGTTTGAACTTTATATACTTCATTATAAGTCCATGAAATTAAAATTTATTGTGCTGGCATTATTGCCTTTAACTTTTGCAGGCTGTCAGTCCAGTGATATTCAACGAGCTGGAGATCTTGCGGTGGCCACCATCCAACAAAAAAATGCAGATCAGATTCTTCCAGCCTATTACTGGGAACTGAATCGTGGACTAGAACGACCCGTTGTACTGAATTTCAACGCTCAAGGCCGGCTGAGCGCCGTGACGGGCTGTAATGGACTCGGGACGACCTGGTCAGTCAAAAACAATATCATCACCACCAGCGAAGTTATAGGCACTGAAATGGCCTGTGATGCAGCATTGATGGAGCAGGAACGTTTTGTCAGTCAACTTTTACAGAAGCGTGACATTCCTTTTACGCTCAATACCACAGATCCTGACAAGCCGACCCTGACGTTGATGGCCGCAAATGGTCAAACCTATGAATTTATCGGGAAAATGACTCCGGAAACCAAATACCAAGGACAGGCTGAAACAATTTTTCTGGAAATTTCCCCCGATACCAAACAATGTACCGGCGTAACCCAACAAAGCTGCTTGCAAGTCAAAGAAGTGAAATATGATCAGAATGGCCTGAAAACTCAGGTCGATAAGGACTGGACTTTATTCTATGATCAGATTGAAGGTTTTCGGCATTCACCAAATGAACGGCAGATTATTCGGGTCAAACGTTTTGAAATTAAGCATCCGGCAGCTGATCAATCGAAATATGCCTATATTTTTGATATGGCGGTTGAGCGTGAATTAGTTAAGGGTGCTCTCTAAGACTAAAAATACCAGATACAAAAAAACCGGAGCAACAGCCCCGGTTTTTTTCAGCTTAGACTAAGTCAGACTTAGAATACGCCTTGAGCAAGCATCGCATCAGCAACTTTTACGAAGCCAGCAATATTTGCACCGTCTACATAGTTCACAGTACCGTCTTCCTTAGTACCGAATTTCACACAGTTACGGTGAATTTCTTTCATGATTGCGTGTAAACGCTCATCAACTTCTTCGAAAGTCCAGCCTAAACGCAATGCGTTTTGAGACATTTCCAGACCAGAAGTTGCCACACCACCTGCATTTGATGCTTTACCTGGCGCATAAAGAATTTTCGCTTCAACGAATTTCTCAACCGCTTCAAGCGTAGAAGGCATGTTCGCACCTTCAGCCACACAGATTACACCGTTTGCAAGAAGCTGAGCAGCGTCGTCTGCATCAAGTTCGTTTTGAGTCGCACATGGCAATGCGATATCACACTTGATACCCCAAGGACGTTGTCCTTCAAGATATTCGAAACCATGTTTAGACGCGAATTCTGAAATACGGCCACGTTTTACATTTTTAAGTTCCATGACTTCAGCAAGAAGCGCCTCAGTGAAACCGTCTTTAACGTGAACTGTACCGGCAGAGTCAGAAAGTGAAACCACTTTCGCACCGAGGTACATTGCTTTTTCAGCAGCATATTGCGCAACGTTACCAGAACCTGAAATCGCAACGACTTTATCTTTGAAGCTTTCGCCACGAGACTTAAGCATTTCCTCCGCGAAATACACAGTACCGTAACCCGTTGCTTCCGGACGTGCCAATGAACCACCGAAAGTTAAACCTTTACCAGTGAATACACATGCCGTATCGTTACTTAATTTTTTCATCATGCCGGCCATGTAGCCCACTTCACGACCACCTACACCAATATCACCTGCAGGGATATCTGTGTTCGCACCAAGGTGACGATACAGCTCGATCATTAAAGCCTGGCAGAAACGCATGATTTCGCCTTCTGATTTGCCTTTAGGGTCAAAATCAGAACCGCCTTTACCGCCACCCATAGGAAGTGTGGTTAAAGCATTTTTAAATGTTTGCTCAAAGCCTAAGAATTTTAGGATTGAAAGATTCACTGAAGGGTGGAAACGCATACCACCTTTAAATGGACCGATCGCTGAGTTGTACTGTACGCGGAACGCACGGTTTACTTGAGTCTGACCTTGGTCATCTACCCAAGAAACTCGGAACTGGATCGCACGTTCTGGCTCAACTAGACGTTCTAGTAAACCATGTGCTGCGTATTGTGGGTTCTTTTCAATGAACGGCCACAAACTGGTCATCACTTCTTCTACAGCTTGAAGAAATTCTGGTTGATGTGCATCACGTGATTTTACGTAATCTAGGAACTCATTAAGTGTGTTGTATTTCAACGCTTAATCCTCAGCAGAAAATGGATCAAAATTGGTCAAATTTACAATCAATGTTAAATTTTGGCGCAAAATATTAAATATCTTTTGTAACTAATCTACAATACTTTTTTTGAAAATACTTTAAAATTAATTTGATAACAAATATTTATATTGATTATGAAAATTTTTTCTATGTCAGGAAATGCCAATCGAATCAAGGCTTAGATTCAGATTTATGCCTAATAATAAGGCACAAGTTGACCCTTAATTGCGCACGACTTAGGAGTTTAAAAATATGTTAAAATTGATGAATCGACATATTTTGTTTCACTTACTGTCTCATGCTTGCCATGAGTAACGCTGGTTATACATGAATTCGCCCATTTCTCTGGTCCAATCGATTGACGCTTTACTCCCTCAAACCCAATGTGGACTCTGCGGTCATCGTGACGGATGTTTACCTTATGCCCAGTCGATTACTGAGGGGGAAAATGCCAATAAATGTGTGCCGGGCGGACAGCCTGTTGCCGATGCTTTGGCTGCATTATTAAATCGTCCTAAACTTCAAGCTGAAGAAAGTGTCTGGCCAGTTCAAGCCGATGGTCGTCCTCAGCGCATCAAAGCCGTAATTCGTGAAGATGAATGTATTGGCTGTACCAAATGCATTAGCGCCTGCCCGGTCGATGCAATTATTGGTTCCGGTAAACTGATGCACACCATTCTGACCGATCTATGTACGGGCTGTGAGTTATGTATTCCCCCCTGTCCGGTAGACTGCATCGATTTGGTTGAAGATCAACAACCCTTGCCGACTGAAGCACAGCGTCTTGCGGAACAGGATGATCTGCGTCAGCGTTACTATGCGCACATCCAGCGTGAAGAAAAACGGCGTACCGATCGTAAGGGACCTGTGGTCCGTGCAGAAATTGATACTGCCCTGTTTGCCCGTTTCTCTGCTTTAAATGAGCAACTTCCTGTGATTGAAGTCGCGAGCAAGCCAGAGAATGCACCTGTTGCTTTCGATTCCAAGACCACGATTGAACTGGCAAAACTACGTACCCAAATTAAAAAACTGGAAAAACAGCTTTCGGTTCGTGAAGATGCCCGAAAACGCACCCAACTGGAAGAACTGACACAGCAATTACAGGCTTTACAGGGATAGAACATGACCACAGCAAAGGCCAAGCCCGTTAAAAACATGACCAAAAAGCAGATTCAGACCTTTTTTGAACGCCTGCGTGAACAGCGGCCTAACCCAAAAACTGAGCTAAATTATTCCAATCCCTTTGAATTGCTGGTCGCGGTCACGCTCTCTGCTCAAGCTACCGATGTCAGCGTCAACAAAGCCACAGACAAACTCTTTCCAGTCGCCAATACACCGGAAGCCATTTATGCGCTAGGTGTGGACGGCTTGAAGGAATATATCAAGACCATTGGTTTATATAACTCGAAAGCGGTCAACGTGATTAAAGCCTGCGAGATGCTGATTCAGAAGCACAACAGCATCGTACCGGACAATCGTGCAGACTTAGAAGCCCTGCCGGGTGTAGGTCGTAAAACGGCGAATGTGGTACTGAATACGGCCTTTGGTCAGCCGACCATGGCGGTTGATACCCATATTTTCCGGGTAGGTAACCGTACCGGACTAGCGGTTGGCAAAAATGTGTTGGAAGTTGAACACCGTCTGGTCAAAGTCATTCCCAAGGAATTTATCATTGATTCACATCACTGGCTGATTTTACACGGTCGTTATACGTGTATTGCGCGCAAACCGAAATGTCATGAATGTGTAGTATCCGATGTGTGTAACTGGCCGGATCGGTTTGAATTTGGTGCAGCCCGCCCGATTGCAGTGAAAAATATTGAGCTTGCGGAATAGAACGGCGCGATCAAGCTGGAATAAAAAATAGGTGACCAATGTGTCACCTTTTTATCGACTATGAGAAGAGTGCTTTTCGTTCAAACCAAATTCTTAGCTGAGCTGAACTATTATGGATTATTTATCCTGATCTTGTTCAGCCTTTTCCTGCTGCTTGCGCTGTTCAAGTTCGGCTTGTAATTTTGGATGGAGCTGGCGCTCAGGTCGCTTTGCTGCATTTTCAGCACGTTCTTCCTGACGTACTTTGTTGAGCATTTTAAAACTGAAATAGAACAGACCTACCAATACTGCCAGAAAGACTACCATCAACACCAATACGCCAAATTTCATAGCAACAAGTACCCTGTTCAAATACGCAATAAAAAAGAGCCCTAATATGACTTAGGGCTCTCCGATTGTCAAAATCATCGTCAGCCGATTATTTTGCCTGATCCAGAATCGCGAAAAGATCAGTTTGAACTTCATCGATTGGACGTAAACCATTTAGCTTGTCATAAGTTGGTGCATTTTCACCAGACGCTGCACGGCCTTGGTAGAAACCAACCAGTTGCTCGGTTTCAGTATGGTAAGAACCTAGACGCTTACGAATGGTTGCTTCCTGGTCATCAGGACGTTGAACCAGATCTTCACCCGTTTCGTCATCTTTACCTTCCACTTTTGGCGGGTTGTAAACGATGTGATAGACACGGCCAGATGCAGGATGCTGACGACGGCCAGAAAGACGTTGTACGATTTCTTCATCTGGTACATCAATTTCAATCACGTGATCAATTGCAATGCCTTCTTTTTCCAAGGCTTCTGCTTGAGGAATGGTACGCGGGAAACCATCAAAAATGCAGCCGTTTACACAGTCAGGTTGCGCAATGCGCTCTTTCACCAGACCAATGATCAACTCATCAGAAACCAAACCGCCATTGTCCATGACACTTTTAGCTTGTAGACCTAATTCAGTTCCTTCACGAATTGCAGCACGGAGCATATCACCGGTTGAAATTTGTGGGATATTGTAGCGCTTACAGATCAACTGAGCTTGTGTACCTTTACCTGCTCCAGGTGGTCCGAGTAAGATAATGCGCATATATAAACATCCTCATTTAAACAATATGTATGACGCCACGACCACAATCACCCGATTGTGTCCCCCGACATCTCATTATAAGAAAGCCACAAACAAATGGATTAAACCCGCGACAAAACCGGTTACCCCACCCAATAAAATCAGAATCCATTCATCTTCCTGAAATGCAGGACGTAAAAGATTCTGAAACTCCTTCGGAGTCAACTCACGTATGCGGTCTCTAAACATTTGATAGATTTTCTGTGCACGGCTCGCATTAAATGCTGGGTCGCATACAGGTACCATCGTAATTTCAATCGAGCGATCGATCAAGTCCGTCTTGAGTTTTGCATACTCTTTTGGTCCTAAAGACAGCTGTAAAGAGGTCCGAACCAGGGGTGTTTCCATAATTTCATTAATATGACGTTTGATAATGCGGCGGGTTTTGTCTTTTCTGCCGCCATACATCATCTCGGTCATGATCGATTTTAACGTAATCAGGTCTTCTGTGACTACACTTGCGAAGACGTCAGAGACTTCATCCTGACGTTTCATAAATGCGCCTTGTATGTTATAGGTGCCGATACGAGGAATCACCGGCTTAATCCACGGAAACTTGCGATTTGTGGTACGGGCAAAGAATTGCGGGTACTTTACTGGGTGGGGATAGAGTGGGTTGAATACCATCCAGATCGCGATCCAGTTGGTCAAAAAGCCCCAGATCGCAGCCCAGAACGGTACAGTCCAGTGCCACGGCACTACAAACCAGACAATCATCTGGAAAATCCCAAAGAACATCCCGATGAGGGCACTGATATGCCAGATAAAATTGATCTCTTTTTGACCCACCTTCAGGAACATACGCACCATCAAGCGACGGTCGCCTTCCATCTGGCTCACTACCATTTCACGCATATCTACAAGTGACTCGACGTTCATGGTCAGCTCAGTCACTAATTCACGCAAAATTGCCGGCATTTGTTTTTGTGCTTGTGCATAAATTCTGCGCTTAATAGCAAAAGGTAGGTTTTCCCAGAGCACCGCATTGCGATCCATCATCACTTCATCAATCAGGTGTTCCAGTTCGAAACCGACCTGCTCGCCAATGATGCGTGCCATATCATCCGGATCCATCGCCTGTAAAAATTCGCGGATAGAGCCTAATTTTGACAGTGTGTTATCGGTAATAATGCCTGAAATACGTCCAGCTTTGCGTGGCACAATCCCTTGCCAGCCCACAGGTAAAGGCCCGAGATGGAAACCCCAAAAATTGATCGGATAAAAGACCATTTTCAGTGCCATCCAGACGTGAGCCCAGGTTACAAATGCAGTCACTGGAATAATGCTGAGCACGGCCCAAAAATCCGGGCGGTTTACAAAGGTTTGCCACAACTCGTTGACGTACTCAAGCATGCATAACTTCCATATTTAATTTTTTGTTCACAGAATACACATATTAATAAGGTCGAATATTTTGTCTATAAACCGATACTTAAAGTATAGGAAAATTGTAGCCGGGGTTCTGTTTCAACCACAGCACGACCATTTCGGTCTTCGAGTTTCTCTCCGGCACCGATCCCGATACTAAAACTGCTGATCCGTTCTGAACTAAGCAAAACATAGGCCAAATCAACGCCAGCACCTAAACGGCCTTCATACTCGCCATCAACCTGTTTGCTGTCGATATGACCGGCATAAACCCCGACATAATAACCATTTTTGTCTTTGCCGGTGAGATGTGCAGGATAACGAAAGCCTGCCTGACCGCCAATCGTACGATCATCATCCAGAAAAACACCACCTTTCACATAAGCAATCCCATAAGGGTTCACCCATTCGGTATTTAAATGCAGTAATTTCTGGGTAAAACCAACACCCACATTAAAGGCTTTTGCCTGAGCAGGCTCTATTTTGGTTGCAGTATTATTAATCTGATCATGTGCATAAGCTCCGTTCGCCCACAATGCAAACGCTAACAAAGGGTAAACCTTGTTCATTCCTTCACCATCTTCCTTAATTATAGTTTTTGGTATAGTCCTATTTTTATTAGATTTTACTCTAGCAGAATTATCACAACTCTTATATACAGCACTTTACAATTTTAATGTCTGCAAAGTCAAAGCTTAAAGGAACAGATTGCAAGGGCAGTTTTTCATTATCAAATCAAGTGCAGTTGCGTTAGAATACTCCACTTTGATTCTTTTCTACCACTCTCAGGTCTTAAGTCGATCGCGTATGAAGCAGCACTTTCCTTTAAAAAATGCACAACAAGAAAAGCGCATCTATCGCAGTCGAGTCTTGATTTCCATGGGTATTGTCATTTTCTTCATGCTGCTGCTAGTCAGCCGCTATGCCTATTTGCAACTGTTCAACTTTGAAAGCTTTACTACAGCTTCTGATGAAAACCGGATTCGTCTGCAACCCCTACCACCAGCACGCGGTTATATTTATGACCGAAACGGCGTTCTGCTGGCCGATAACTATCCGGTATTTACTGCCACTTTAAGTCGTGCCGATGTACAGGATATCGATCAAACGCTCGAACGCCTGAAACCGATTCTGGAACTGACCGAAGAGGATCTTGAACGCTTTCAAACCCGGATTAAAACAGCGCGTAAAACCGAACGGGTTTCAATCAAGCTCAATCTGAACGAAAATGATATTGCCCGTTTTAGTGAAGTGAAATATCAGTTTCCGGGCGTGAATATTGAAACCCAGATGACCCGCTACTACCCGCATGGTGATCTGTTCGCGCATGTGATTGGTTATGTAGGGCGAATTAATGACAAAGAACTTAAAGCTATTGATAAGGATCTGTACGCCGGAACCAACCTGATCGGAAAGATCGGGGTGGAAAAATCCTATGAAGAGCTGCTGCATGGTGTGCCGGGAAATGAATCAGTCGAAGCAGATGCCTTTGGTAATGTGCTGCGTCATTTGGGCCGTAAAGATCCGGTGCGTGGTAATGATCTGTTCCTGTCACTGGATTACGGTTTACAGGTAGTAGCTTCGGAGCAACTGGCCGGGCGTCGTGGCGCGATTGTGGCGATGAATCCTAAAACCGGAGAAATTCTGGCGCTGGTCTCCAGCCCAAGTTTTAACCCGAATCTGTTTGTGACTGGGATTAGCACCAAAGATTATTCCTACTTACGTGATAACCTTGATCAGCCGCTATATAACCGGGCGGTTCAAGGAACTTATCCTCCAGGTTCGACCATTAAACCGATGTTTGGCCTGGGTGGCCTTCATTATGGCCTGGTCGATTGGGATACAGCAATTTCCGATCCCGGCTATTTCACACTTCCGGGCGATTCGCATAAATTCCGCGACTGGAAAAAGTCAGGACACGGCGTAGTCAACTTGCATAAATCGCAAGTGGTCTCCTGTGATACTTATTTCTATGTCATGTCCTACCGTATGGGTATTGAAAAAATGAATACCTGGATGCGTCAGTTTGGCTTTGGTGAAAAAACCGGCGTGGACTTACCAAGTGAAAGCTCAGGACTGTATCCAAACCCGGAATGGAAGATGCGTACCCGCAAGGCTAACTGGTCACGTGGTGAAACCATTTCCGTCAGTATTGGTCAGGGTGCTTTTACTTCAACCCCATTACAACTGGCTATGGCCACAGCCATTACCGCCAATCATGGCAATAAAGTCATTCCCCATGTTCTGCGTGAAAGTCGCGGTGCCAAACCGTTCAAGGTGCACAATGGCACGCATGGCAAGATCGATTTTAATGGTCAGGAAGAAGACTGGATCAAGATGCGTGATGCGATGGTGGACGTGATTCAATCCGGTACAGGCCGAGGCATCAAAAGCGGCTTACAATATTCTATTGCCGGAAAAACCGGTACGGCACAGGTGAAAAGTATTGCTCAAGGCAAGCGCTATAATGAATCCTTATTGACTGATCGTCAGCTGGATCATGGCCTGTTTGTCGGTTTTGCACCTGCTGAAAATCCTGAAATCGCGATTGCAGTTATTCTGGAAAATGGTCGCGGTGGTAGTGCCGCAACGGCTCTGGCCCGTCCAATTTTTGATTACTGGTTACTGCATAAAGATAAAAATCCGGTACGCCCACAAGGCCACCAATTAAGTGGTGGTCTGATGACGGCCGGAATCAAGCCAGCTGAATTGCCAAGTGGTGCAGGCATGTTGAGTCAGGATGCAGCATCTAGTGCCGTTCCAGCCAGTGACCAGCCCGACAATGCTGCTCCGACTTCTGCAAATACGGCTGCATCTCCCGCAGCAACACCTGCTCCGACACCGGTAGAGCGAGATTAAAGATGAAAAACCAGCTTCGAATTATTGGTGGTGACTGGAAACGCCGCCAACTGCCTTTTGCCAGCATTGAGGGTTTGCGCCCGACGCCTGACCGTGTTCGGGAAACACTGTTTAATTGGCTGATGTGGGATGTACAAAATGCCCAGGTGTTGGATATTTGTGCCGGTTCTGGGGCATTGGCGTTTGAGGCATTATCGCGTGGTGCTGCATCAGTGGTGATGATTGAGCCGGATCGTACTCAGGCACAATTTCTGACCCAAAATCTGGAACTTTTAAAAGTCACCAAAGCACGTGCACAATTAAAAGTGGCTACGGCGCAGCAAGCTTTGTCTACCCTTCAGGCACAGTTTGATCTGGTTTTTCTAGATCCGCCATATAGCCTGGATTTATGGGAAGAACTAGCGCTAAAGGCAGATCCTCTGATCAAGGACAATGCCTATATTTATGTAGAAGCAGACCGTGATTTACAATTACTTAAATTACCGTCCTCATGGCGTTTAATTAAAAATACCAAAGCCGGTACAGTTCGTGCGGGGCTTTATCAAAAAAGTATTTCTTGATTTAAATTGTTTTGAAGAGCCATTAAAAAAGGATTCCTCAGTGGAATCCTTTTTGTCATTGTAGTCAGTCAAATTTAAAGACTGTGATTAACGATCACGGCGCCAGTCGCGGTTATCTCGGTCACGTTTCCAATCCCGATGATCTTTATGGTCCTTATTTTTCCAGTCATGATCTCTGTGGTCTCGATCATAATGTCCATTACGATCTCTGTTGCCACGATAATCATCATCCCAAGGATCAACCACACAACCGGTTAATGACACAGCCAATACAGAAAGTAATATCACTTTTTTCATCATGTCCATCACCTCTTACTGCACTCTGTCAGTATCAGGCGAGTTCATGGAGAGTGAACGGAGCCATTGTTGCACTCTTGTAGAGATTTATGCATGTTTTATGCATGGCCGTAAACCTCTTTTTTCTTAATTAGCATGCATGCTTTTATGAGAATTTGAACTTTCATTTGCATAAATCCAGCTAAATGGAAGCTTGGCTTTTGTTTAAATCTTGAGAATACTGCTGCCTTTGCTTATGACCTGATCTTTATGACTTGGCTGTTATTTATTCTTGGTGCAATGGTCGCAGGTTTTGTCCAGGGGCTGACCGGCTTTGCCTTTGCCCTGATCGCCATGTCTTTCTGGGTCTGGGTGCTGCCTCCGCAACTGGCCGCGCCCTTGCTGGTATTTGCCTCGATCTGGAGTCATGTGATTTCACTCAGTCAGGAAAAAAAGCAGCTAGTTTTATCCAGGCAGTTGGTGCTGCCTTATCTGATTGCTGGTCTGATTGGCGTGCCGCTGGGTACTTATCTGTTGCAGATCATTCAAGCAGATACCTTTAAGATGATCTTGGGATTTTTTCTGGTACTGTGGTGTCCGGTGATGCTATTCAATCCGCAATTCAAAACAATTCAGCATTCAGGAAAATTGACTGATAGCTGCATCGGTTTTATTGGCGGAATTTTAGGAGGACTGGGCGGTTTTTGCGGTGCCATTCCTTCGGCCTGGGTGATGTTAAAACAATTACCCAAAACCCAGCAGCGCTATATTTTACGGCACTTTAATTTTGCAATTCAGCTTTTCACGCTGGGTACTTATGTATGGCAAGGCCTGATCAATCAAAGCCATTTACCCTATATGGCCTTGCTGATTGTTTTTGTGAGTATTCCGGCAATTTTAGGCGCAAAGCTATTTTATAAAATTTCAGAATTACTGTTTAAACGCGTGATCTTAAGTTTACTCTTGAGCGCAGGCTGTTTTCTATTAGCGCCCCAATTCATTTAAGCACAAGATCAAGCCGAATCTGTCTTCCCCCCGCCAAAGCTTGAATCCGGTGAAATAACTGCTATGTTAAGGCCAATCTTTCACAATATAGATCATCATTATGCAAATTCGTGATCAGATTGTTCTTGTTACGGGCGGTGCGCGTGGTTTGGGTTTGGCCATTACTCAAGCTTTACTGGCTGAGGGTGCGCGCGTGGTCGTCAATTATCATAGCAGTCAGCAGCAAGCTGAACAGCTGGCCCAGCAACATCCAGACCAAGTCTTTATTTATCAGGCAGATGTGACCCAAGTTGATCAGGTACGCGCGTTATTTGCCGCGGCTAAAACCCATTTCGGTGAAGCAATTCATGCTGTAGTCAATAATGCACTGATTCAATTTGAATTTAATGGCGATGCACGCCCTAAAGTAGAAACGCTGACTTGGGAAATGTTGCAACGGCAATTTAGCGGTGCAGTACAGGCTGCCTTAAATACCACACAAGCCGCTCTGGATGATATGAAACAGGCAGGGTTTGGCCGGATCGTGAATATTGGTACAAACCTGGTGCAAAATCCGGTGGTTCCTTATCATGACTATACCACCGCCAAAGCTGCATTATTGGCCTTTACCCGCACCACGGCGCAGGACTTGGGACAATATGGCATCAATGTGAATATGCTCTCTGGTGGCCTGTTACAAACCACGGATGCCAGTAAGGCCACACCTGACATTGTCTTTGACCTGATTGCTCAATCGACGCCTTTACGCCGCGTGATTACACCCGAAGAATTCGCTGCTGCAATCCTGATGTTTTTGTCACCTTATTCACGTGCTGTCACAGGACAAAACCTAATTGTAGATGGCGGCTTGGTTAAAGGTTAGATGTTTAGAGAATGGACTTGGATTTTCAAATTCTGTTGTTCTATTTTTTAACCATTTGGTAGATTAAAAAGGTTTTGTGACCGGGTTTTACTTCTACAATAGTGCGCTCCCATAAAACCTTTAGTCTACTTTCCATGAAATTTATCACGACATTGCTCAGTACCTTGCTACTAGCAGGTTGTATGTCCAGCGATTTGAAGAAGTCCGAACAATTACTGCAAAATTTCCATTGTGCCAAGGTAGATACCGCCCAAATGCCACATAGCAGTATGACCGACTATTATCAGCAGATGTTGTATAGCAGCAAATCCAAAGTCGAATCTTATATCAAACAGTATCATCAGGGTGAAGAGTTATTTGACCTGCCATTGCATGAAGTGGTGGAACAGCAATATGATCTGTATAAAGATGCCTGCCAAAATCTGGGTGGAATTTTGCCGACTTCTGAACATGCCTCTTAAGTCTGTCAATCTTCATGATGATTAGGCAATAAAAAAGCAGGAGAATTTTCCTGCTTTTTTTCAACTCAATTTTAATTCTGATAATAGCGCTGATCTACACTAAAGCATTCAGGGAATTTTGGCTGAATCTCTGCATAAAATGCCATGATTTCTGCCATGTCTTTTTCATAATCCCCTGTCGGATAAACAATTTTACCTACACCAGTTTTCTTCTTCTCATAATCCATATAGGCCAATGCAATCGGCACACCTGCATTAATCGCGACATGATAAAAACCTGTCTTCCACTGTTCCTGTTTAGCACGAGTCGCTTCTGGCGTGACCAGCATCACCAGTTTAGGATGGGTCTTGAATAATTCCGTCATCACCTGAACCATACTCGGACGAGGCTCCCCCGGCTGTTTAGGACGGCGATCGATCCCGATACCGCCCATAGCACGTACAAAAGGTCCAAATGGCAATTTCATATAACTGTCTTTAATGGTTAAGCGAACATTCACACCTAATGCTTTTAAGGCCAGTCGCGCATACAGTGCATCCCAATTACTGGTATGAGGAGCAGCAATCATGACACATTGGTCTAAATCTAGGGGCCAATGGTTATCAATTTCCCAACCCATCAGCCTCAGGCTTTGTTCTGCTAACTTCTCAAACACGTCACGCACCAATTCTATTCAAAATTGCGCGAATTTTAGCAACCTCGGCAAATATAGATAGTGCTCTATGATCAATAAATAAACAGTTAATCTATATTTGTATAATTAGAATTTTTAAATGAATAGTTGATTATTTTTGCCACCTTTCAACTTATCTCATACATCAATTTACGGATAGTTAAGATTGCTTCCCAATATAAATAGGAATTTCTTTCTAATTTAAAGGATTCATGCATTAAAAAGCTCTTAACCTCCTCATTTTGGGATATGGCAAATATAAGGGTCTTTTTATACTGAATCCACATTATAAATTTCAGGAAGATTCTAATGAAAAAGACTTTACTTTGTATTGCTTTAGCAGGGTTACTTAGTGCCTGTGGTGGTTCGGATGATAATGCCAGTACACCTCCAGCAAACAATGTTGGCACCCAAACCGGCGTACTGACGGACGGAATCATTTCAGGGGTGACCTATATCACCAGTAGTGGTGCAACAGGAGTTACCAACGAAAAAGGAGAATTTAAATTTAATGATGATGAAAAAGTAAAATTCTTTATTGGGGGTGTACAACTCGGTGATGAAATTGAAGCAAAGGAGCGTATCACACCATTAGATTTAGTCGAAAGTGAAAATGCGCGTATCAACCTTATGGTTTTTTTACAATCCTTAGATGGAAAAGGTGATCATAGCGATGGCATTCAGATTAGTGATGACACTAAAACAGCCTTCACTGCTGTAAAGCTTAATTTTAACCAAAGTACCACCGACTTCGTAAATGAAGTTGTCACCAAAACAGCCATCACACCAGATCAGTTGATAACACCAGAAAAAGCTTCAGAAAACTTCCAAGCGACCTTCTACAAAGATATTGCCGGCACTTGGGAGATTAACCGTACCGATAACACTGCTGTGTTGATTCACATTTTGGAAGATGGACGCTATGCACTAGGTGAAGCAGAAGCCAAAGATGAGAGTGGTCAAGCAGGCATTGAAATGGGCCGCTTAAAATGGAATGCAACAACAACCGTGATTGAACCGGAAATCCTGCATGATACCAATGGTGAATGGGGACTTTCACATCCTGCCGAGAATAAACCTTATTCTTTAAACTTTAATGGAACTCAATTAATTCTTACTGAACCCGGCGTTAGTACTGAATACCGTTTAAATCGAGTTAAGCAGTCTAATAGTCTCGTCGGCACGTGGCGACTCAATGAAACACATCTATTTGCTTTCTTTGATAACAACTATTATTTCTTCCTAGACACTGAAGGTGGAGATGACTGTGGTTGGCCAGGGATTGAATATGGCAAATATACATTGTCAGCAAATACTCTCACCACAACCGAGGTATTATTCGATACCAACGAGTGTGGTGGATTACAAGATAGTTCAAATGGCAGTAAGACAATTGCAAGCATCAATATATCTAACAACAATCTTATCTTACATCCGCAAGGTGAAGATCCTGTAACTTTACAACGTGTTAAATAACCCATATAAACCGGCTTGAATATGAAATTCAGGCCGGTTTAATCAATATGTTCAAATTGAATGGTACAGCCTATCAATAAATGCATCAGTTCGATTTGCGAACAACATTGGGTTTTTTCATAAATATTTTTAAAATACGTCCGTACCGAACTCAGCGTAATGCCACACTGTTCTGCAATATCTTCTATTTTATAACCATTAATTAATAACTCGCATAAATCAAACTCTCGTTTGGAAAGCTGGTAACACTGTTGTAGGTAAGCTCTTGACAGGGAATAATGCTGGTTTTTATCTGTCATAAATAAGGCAATCTGATGCTGAGCAGACTGTAAATGTTGCATATTTCTTAATTTCTTAAAGGGCACCACCGTCAGCATGAATTGTGAGCCTGCCCCATCACTCAACGCCAAGACTCCACCCACCTCAGTCTGAATGGTCGTATCTTCCAGCAAAGCACTTTCTAATAGCTGATCAAAACGTATCTGCTGAGCATAATTGGTTTTTAGACGGTTATGTATATCCAGATCCAGACATGAACTTTGATCAAGCATCTTTTGCGCAACAGGATTGGAATAACTTAAACACAGGTTTTGATCGAGCAGTACAATTCCGGTTTTTAAACTGTCCAATACGGTATACAAGCTTAAATTATCTTGCTGAATCAGGTTGATTTGCCGGTGAATTTGCAAAGCCCGGCGTAAATGAATACTGATACGTCTTAGAAAATCCAGCTCAGGCTGTTCAAAAGGCTGTACTTCAGGTGCACGATGAATACCCAGTACTGCCCAACGATAATTTCCCCGATCCAGCAATACGCCCGCCAGATAAGATACACCACCAGGCTTTAAAAACTTCTCATAGAAAACATAATGATCCGTACCCGGCTGTTCTGCATAGTGCTGACAGTTATGACTCAATGCATCGCCCATCTCGATCGCATTCCATAATGGCATATGCAGTTTCATATCAATCACTCTGATACGCTCATCTTGATAAGCGGCCAAACTTTCATTCGGGATATTGTGCGTATAGACAAAATCATAGCCTGGATTAAGCTGATCCAGACCGGTAAAAATTGCACTCTTACTTTTAGTATAGCTCACGATATCTTTGATCACGTCCAGCCACAAAGATGGCAATACAGCAGCGTCATAAATTTTTGCAATCAGATTATTTTCTTGTTCTAATTTCATTATTCCCTCCGCATTATCATTATTTTCTAATCATAGCGTTCAGAATTGGTTAACGAAACAGCATAAAGTGACTTTAAACTTGGCTAAAAATTCTTAAATCCTGCTCACTTATCAATAACTCTGGCCTGATTCACCTAATGAATCAAACTTTAACAAGATTGCCCTATTTATCTGTACTGACTACTTTTAATGTAATTCATAACAAATAATTTAATAGGGTTAAAACAATGAAAAAATTAACGCTTACTGCTGCGATAGCAGTCGTTCTTGCAGGAGCTTTAACCGCCTGTTCAAAGCCCAATGATAATGAGCCGATGAGTAATAATGCTCAATCCAGCCCAGCCATGATGGAGCAAAATAACGCGGATACTAGTGTGAACCGTGCTGATAGCGCAGAAACTTCGCTAGATTGGGCAGGTGAATACGAAGGTGTTTTTCCTTGTGCTGACTGTGAAGGAATTAAGGTCGAGTTAGATCTCAATCCGGATAAAACCTATGAGCTAAATGAGGAATATTTAGGTAAAGCTGGAAATAATGAGACGGAAACTAAAGGTAGTTTCAGTTTTGACCCTCAAGATCCTTCAATCATCACATTAGATAACAAAGCTGAAAACCGTAAATTCTTTGTTGGTGAAAATTTTATTGAAGCACGCGAGATGAAATCAGGTAAAAAAATTGACAGTAATTTAAATTATAAATTAGTTAAAAAGTCCGCATCATAATTTTGTAAACACATAAAAAAATCCCCGCTATTGCGGGGATTTTTTATGAAATGCTCGGATGATGAATTACATCATGCCGCCCATACCACCCATGCCGCCCATATCAGGCATTGCAGGTTTGTCTTCTGGGATTTCAGTGATCATGCATTCAGTGGTCAGCATCAAGCCAGCAACAGAAGCTGCATGCTCAAGTGCAGAACGTGTTACTTTAGCAGGATCAAGAATACCCATTTCCAGCATATCGCCATATTCGCCAGTTGCAGCGTTATAACCGAAGTTACCTTCGCCATTCTTCACAGCGTTGATCACTACAGAAGGCTCATCACCTGCGTTAGATACGATTTGACGAAGTGGTGCTTCAATCGCGCGGCGAAGAATGTTGATACCTACGTTTTGGTCATCATTCGCGCCTGTTACGCCTTCAAGTGCAGATGCAGCACGTACTAGTGCAACACCACCACCCGCAACGACACCTTCTTCAACTGCAGCGCGAGTCGCATGAAGCGCGTCATCTACACGGTCTTTTTTCTCTTTCATTGCAACTTCAGTTGCAGCACCGATTTTGATGACAGCAACACCGCCAGCAAGTTTCGCTACACGCTCTTGAAGTTTTTCTTTGTCGTATTCTGACGTAGATTCTTCGATCTGTGCACGGATTTGCTGTACACGGTCAGCGATTTGGCCAGCGTTACCAGCACCATCTACAATTACAGTATTTTCTTTAGATACAGTTACTTTATGTGCTGTACCCAAGTGATCAAGCGTCGTTTGATCCAACTGCATGCCGATTTCTTCAGAAATTACGGTACCGCCAGTCAAGATCGCAATGTCTTGAAGCATAGCTTTACGACGGTCACCAAAACCAGGTGCTTTCACCGCACATACTTTGATAATACCGCGCATGTTGTTGACAACAAGCGTCGCAAGCGCTTCGCCTTCAACATCTTCAGAAATAATTAAAAGCGGTTTGCCAGTTTTAGCAACAGCTTCAAGTACTGTAATCAACTCACGAATATTGCTGATTTTTTTATCAACAAGAAGAATGAATGGATTTTCAAGTTCTGCTGTCAAAGTATCTTGTTTGTTCGCGAAGTACGGAGAAATATAACCGCGGTCAAACTGCATACCTTCAACTACGTCAAGCGAATCTTCGAAGCCTGAACCTTCTTCAACCGTGATCACGCCTTCTTTGCCCACTTTTTCCATTGCTTGCGCAATCAGCTGACCTACAGTCGTATCAGAGTTAGCAGAGATCGAACCTACTTGTTCAATCGCTTTAGAGTCTGATGCTGGTTTTGCAGTTGCCTTGATGTTTTCAACTACAGAACGTACCGCAATATCGATACCGCGTTTCAAGTCCATTGGGTTCATACCCGCTGTTACTGACTTGATGCCTTCATTCAAAATTGCTTGTGCCAATACAGTTGCAGTCGTTGTACCATCACCTGCGATATCGTTAGTTTTTGAAGAAACTTCACGAACCAGTTGAGCACCCATGTTCTCGAACTTGTCTTTCAGCGTAATTTCTTTGGCAACAGTGACACCATCTTTAGTGATGTGCGGTGCACCAAAAGAACGGTCGATAACAACATTACGGCCCTTAGGACCCAAAGTAACCTTTACTGCATCTGCAAGGGTGTTTACACCAGCAATCATTTTTGAACGAGCTGAATCACCAAATTTTACGTCTTTAGCTGACATATTTGACTCCGAATATTGTTGTATCTTTACAAAATCTGATTTGGAACGAATAAAACTTTTTAGCGCAGATTAAGCTTCTAATACCGCTAAAATGTCAGATTCTTTCATGATTAAAAGCTCTTCGCCGTTTACTTTTACAGTAGTACCTGCATAAGTACCGAACAATACTTTGTCGCCAACTTTTACGTCTAACGCGCGTACGCCATTGTCAGTGATTTGACCATTACCAACTGCAATGATTTCACCTTGAGCAGGTTTTTCAGCAGCCGAACCTGGAAGTAAAATGCCTCCAGCTGTTTTAGTTTCTTCTTCAACACGACGAATAACAACGCGGTCATGTAATGGACGAATGTTGCTCATAAATAACTCCATCAGACTAAGTCTTTTTTAGGTCACTGATGACGACTTAATTATTCCATGGGTCATCATCAAAAATTTTTGATGTCACTTTTATGGAGATGGAATAAAACGCTTCAAGGGCAAAAATGAAAAAAAATTGGTTTTTTTTAACGAATCATAGGTTTTCGTCTATTTATTCGGCAGATCAGCTTTCAACATAAAGGCTTGCGCCACTTCATCGAACAAATATTGAGAAATTTTTCCTGTGGCATCAATCAGATTAAAGCTGTTGGGTTCATTTTTATGCAAACGATTTGACGCAGAAGTCCCCGCATGTACATCATATACAGGATGATCCATCCCCAATCCAAACATCTGGTTCAAATCATAAATCGCCGGTTGATGCAGATGCCCATGCAACACCGCAAACAGACCATGCTCTGCCCAGGCCTCTAAAGCAATTTTAGCCATCAGTGGGCTGTCCTTGAAACCGCGCTTATTTTGAAAAGGCACATAAAAAGGTTGATGGCTGACAATGATTTTTAATTTGGACGCAGGCGCCTGAGCCAGTTGCAAATCAATGCGCTGAATCTGCTCAAGCGATAAATGCCCTTTGGTATGATACCGGCGTCGAATCGAATTCACTCCAATCAGATAAAAATTTTCAGTTTCAAAGATTGGCTCCAATTCACCAAAAAAAATCTGGTAACGGGTAAATGGATTGAAAAGCCGATTCCATAAATGATAGAGCGGAATATCATGATTCCCTGGGATCACCATATAAGGCGTATTGAGCTGATCTAAAAATTTTTTGCAGGCAAAGAATTGACCCAAACGTGCGCGCTGAGTCAGGTCACCACTGATGACGACGGCTTCAAGTGGATGGGTCTGACAGAAATGCCGAATCGCTTCTAAACACTCCGGCTTCTCTGTTCCAAAATGCAGATCAGACAGATGCAGGATCATGTGGCACCATTACGTTTAGGCTATCTTTTAATACAGAAATATTGAGTGGCGGGGCCATTTCCACAATTTCCCCATCAATCGCTACCATCAGTTTCTTGGCTCGGGATTCGATTCGAACTTGATCGGCTGCAAAACTATAAACATCCGATGCCTGGTCAATCTTGCCACGAATCAGCTGATACACTAGCTTAAATAAAGTAAGCTTATCACTTTTAGAAACTACAACTCCCGCCACTTTGCCTTTTTCAGCCGCTTCTGCAATGCGCATTTTCATATCCGCCAGTTGCAAGGGATTATTGCCAAAAAAAATCAGTGGTGTTTTTACCGGATATTTCTTTTGATCCACCCAGATTTTTAGTTTTAATTCTTTACGGTCGCGAATTAAAACATCCAGTGCAGAAGTATAGGCATGTAGCGGTAAGCGACCAAAAATACGATTATAGTCTTCACGTTTTTTAATAAATAAAGGATATAGACCTAAACTGGCATTATTCAGATAAATTTCCTGATTGATACGAGCAACATTCATACGTTGTGGCTGTCCTGTCGCAATCACTTTTGCCGCTTCAAGCAAATCCAGCGGAATCCCCAATAATCTCGCCACATAGTTAAAAGTCCCTAAAGGCAAAATACCGACAGGAATTTGCGTATTCAACACATGTTTGGCGACTGTATTTAAAGTGCCATCTCCGCCTGCCGCAACGATGATTCCTGACTCGCTAGATGCCAAATGCTGTTCAAGCACCTCAACCATAATTTTATCAAATTGCTGTGAATCATTGATTTCATAAGCTTTAGTTTGATAACCCTGCGCTGAAAATATATCGATCAGCTGTTCATAAATGCCTTCTGGCCCCTGTATGCGAAAACCAGCTTTATGATTAAAAATCAGCGATAAGGGTTTAGATTGATTAGACATTTTTCGCGCAATTTCATTGAAGCCTATTGGCATTTTGTCCAATTCATAGACAATTAACAGTGGCTTTATGTAAAATTCAAATGGCAACCATTTATTTAATCAATAATGAATATTAGAGATCTTATAAAATTAAGATAATGATTTTAATATTAATTTTTAAAATAAATACCATTCATCATTTAAATAAATAGAATCAATAATTCAAATATTTAGTTTTATCTTGTTGTTTTACTTATATTTATAAATAAAATAGCATTATATTCCAAAAGAAATCTAGCACTTCTTTGGTCTTATTTTTTTTATCATTTTATGCTTTAATACAGCCACTTTTTTTCATATTTCATCTGGGCGATATTTTTTATTGCTCGGATTGTACTTTGTACATCTAATTTGTACACATTTGAGATAGGCCTCACCATGACCCAAGTGAACGCACCAGAATTCGTTCGTCACCCTAAGCTTATTGCTTGGGTGGAAGAGATTGCTAAATTAACAAAACCAGCAAAAATTGAATGGTGTGACGGTAGCGCAGAAGAATATCAACGTTATATCGACTTGATGATCGCTAACGGCACAATGCAAGCGCTGAATCAAGAAACTCATCCTGGTTCTTATCTTGCAAATTCTGATCCGTCTGACGTAGCACGTGTTGAAGATCGTACTTACATCTGTTCTGAAAACAAAGACGATGCTGGCGCGACCAACAACTGGGAAGCACCTGCTGTCATGCGCGAAAAATTGAACGGTTTATTTGACGGTTCAATGGCAGGTCGTACACTTTATGTGGTTCCATTCTCAATGGGTCCATTGGGTTCTCATATCGCTCATATCGGTATCGAGTTAACTGACTCTCCTTACGTTGCAGTAAGCATGTCTAAAATGGCTCGCATGGGTAAAGCTGTTTATGAAGTTCTTGGTACTGACGGTGAATACGTTCCTTGCGTACACACTGTAGGTGCTCCGCTTGCGAACGGCGAAAAAGATGTTGCATGGCCTTGCAACAAAGAAAAATACATCGTGCATTACCCAGAAACGCGTGAGATCTGGTCTTATGGTTCTGGTTATGGCGGTAACGCATTGTTGGGTAAAAAATGCCTAGCATTACGTATTGCATCATTCATGGGTCGTCAACAAGGCTGGTTAGCTGAACACATGCTGATCCTTGGCGTGACCAATCCACAAGGCGAAAAACACTACATCGCAGCTGCATTCCCATCTGCATGTGGTAAAACAAACTTCGCTATGTTGATTCCACCAGCAGGCTATGAAGGCTGGAAGATTGAAACTGTAGGTGACGATATTGCTTGGATCAAACCAGGTGAAGACGGTCGCTTATATGCAATCAACCCTGAAGCTGGCTTCTTCGGTGTAGCGCCTGGTACCAACACCAAGACCAACCCGAACTGTATGGCAACCATGCACAAAGACGTGATTTATACAAACGTCGCTGTGACTGACAACGGTGAAGTATGGTGGGAAGGTCTGACTAAAGAAGCGCCTGCCAACCTGACTAACTGGAAAGGTCAACCACACACTGGCGAAGAAAAAGCAGCGCATCCAAATGCTCGTTTCACAGTTGCAGCTGGTCAATGCCCTTCTATTGACGCTGACTGGGAAAATCCAGCTGGCGTGCCAATTTCTGCGTTCATCTTCGGTGGTCGCCGTGCAGACACTGTGCCTCTAATTTCAGAAGCATTTGACTGGGTTGACGGTGTTTACAAAGCTGCAACGATGGGCTCTGAAACAACTGCTGCTGCTGTTGGTCAACAAGGTGTTGTTCGTCGTGACCCGTTCGCGATGCTTCCATTCGCGGGCTACAACATGGCAGATTACTTCACGCACTGGTTAGAAATGGGTGAGCAAGTAGGTGCGAAAGCTGCTGCTGCTGGCAACAAACTTCCAGGTATCTACAACGTGAACTGGTTCCGTCGTGATGCTGAAGGCAACTTCGTATGGCCTGGTTTCGGTCAAAACATGCGTGTTCTTGAGTGGATCATTGACCGTTGTGAAGGTCGTGCTGATGCTGTTGAAACACCAATCGGCCTAGTTCCTACTTACGAACAGCTGAACTGGACTGGTTCTGACTTCACTAAAGAACAGTTTGACCTAGTAACTTCTCAAGACAAAGATCAATGGATCAAAGAGCTTGAAAGCCATACTGAATTGTTCGATAAGCTAGGTGAGCGTTTACCGGAAGCGTTAAAAACTCGTCAAGCAGAACTTATTGCTGCGGTTAAATCTGCTTAATTGCTGATTTAATTAAAAAAGGTCGCGTAAGCGGCCTTTTTTATTGGCTGTTTAAACAATTGATCACAATTGACCAGAGCAGCAGTTTAAGCAAAATATGGCATACTTAAGCCAAGACTTCAGGAACTATAAATATGAAAAGAACAACAGTAATTTTGGCTATGGCTGCGAGCAGTTTCGTACTGAGTGCATGTCAGACCACACCCCATCAATTCAATGGACAAAGTGGCTATGAAATTCTGGAACGTTCAGGCAATACAGCAACCTTGAGCTACACCCTCTCAGGACGACCAAGCCAGGATGAAAATCGCTTGCAAGCCGCTTGCAGACACGTATTAGGAAATTCCAAAACTTACAACATCCAGATTTTAAGCACCAATGAAATTTCCAATCCAACTGCGGAACAGGAAAACTATGGCCGCCAACTGGGTAATAGCCGCACGCAAATCAGCTTGAGCAATACGCCTGATTTACATAATAGCGAGAACCCGGGTGCACGCGAAGCTTTAGAAGCCCGCCCTACGGCCATGCGGGTTATTCGTTATACCTGTTCTTAATATCTGATACTTAGTTACTTAATCAGAGTAAGACAATCAAAAAGGGCCTAGTGCCCTTTTTAATTTTTTAAATTTAACGTGTTTTATAGAAACTGACATTACGAAATTCGGGCGATTCATCCAAATCCGGCCAGGTCGTCGCACTACGCTCATCCAGTTTTTCATATTGAGGATGACTAAAGTTTTTTACCCGACTGTCTGCAACCCACACCTCAGGTGCAAATTTTAAAAACTCATCCAGGAAGAAACGGTTACATTGATCATAGAGCACATCTGCGGCTAATAAAATATCCACCTTCTCTGCCTTATATAGGTCATCCAGATATTCAAGCTCGACATCATTTAGCTCTGCATTGGCACGACAGGCATCTAGACTAACTTGATCGATATCACAGCAGATCACACGTTTTGCACCTGCCATTTTCGCCGCAATGGCAACTACGCCCGATCCCGCCCCAAAATCCAAAACTACTTTGTCTTTAACATGATGCGGCTCTGCCAATAGCCACTGCGCCATCGCCAAGCCTGAGGCCCAGCAAAAGATCCAGTATGGTGTATCATTCCAAATGCGACGAATCACCTCATCATCCAGCTTATCTGTTGGGAATACTGGCGGAATCAGCCACAGGGAAATGGGTGTATCCGGCAATTGCTGTGCATGTAGCTCACAGTGTGGAATCACATCATGCAAGGCTTTTAGTAGATGTTCTGGGGCTTGAGGGAGTCGGAAGGTGCAGCTCATTAGATTTCTTTTAATTAGTATTAATGTCTTTGAAGAATCTCCCCTAGCCCCTCTTTAAAAAAGAGGGGGAAACTCCATCCAAAAATAGTGATCAGAGTTCCCTCCTTTGAAAAAGGAGGGTTAGGGAGGATTTGATTAACCTAGCGCTTTCTCAGCAGCTTCAACCGTTTGACGGATTAAAGTGGTAATCGTCATCGGACCTACACCACCCGGAACTGGTGTGTAAGCAGAAGCAATTTCTTCGATGCCAACCAATTGAATATCACCTACACCACCGCCATCACGTGGATGGAAACCTGCATCTACAACTACCGCACCTGGTTTGATCCAGTCTTTCTGAATCAATTCAGCCTTACCTACCGCACCGACAATGATGTCCGCTTGCTTAACGAAGCTTGCAAGATCTTGAGTACGTGAATGGCAAATGGTTACGGTTGCATTCGCTTCTAGCAGCATCGCTGCCATTGGTTTACCCAAAATTGCAGAACGACCTACAACAACTGCGTGTTTACCCGCGATTTCAATGTTGTTCTCTTTCAGGATGGTCATGATACCCGCAGGCGTCGCTGAACCATAGGCTGCTTCGCCCATTGCCATACGACCATAACCAAGACAAGTGACACCATCTACGTCTTTTTCAAGCGAGATTGCATCGAAACAGGCACGCTCATCAATTTGAGCTGGAACCGGATGTTGCAGCAGAATACCGTGCACATCAGGATTTGCATTTAATTTTTCAATTTCAGCCAATAATTCTTCAGTTGTGGTTTCTTTAGGAAGTTCCACTTTGAGTGAATCCATACCAACACGGCGGCAGGCATTGCCTTTCATGCGAACATAAGTTGCAGATGCACCATCGTCACCTACCAAAATCGTCGCAAGAATTGGAGTACGACCTGATTTTGCTTTCAGCGCTTCTACGCGAGTAAACAAGTCAGCTTCAATTTGCTTCGCCAATGCACGACCGTCTAGAACTAATGCCACGGCACTTCTCCCAAGTGTTGATATGAATCAATTTTGCACATTCTACATGAATAATTTAAATATTTTCCGCCAGATGATGTTTTTATGCGCATACAGATGAATACACTATTGTTTTTTTTTCTGAGCTTGCTAATATACGCATCAACAAGACGCGGCGGGGTGGCAGAGTGGTCATGCAGCGGACTGCAACTCCGTGGACGCCGGTTCGATTCCGACCTCCGCCTCCATCTTGTTAAAGCCCGAGTGGTGAAATCGGTAGACACAGGGGATTTAAAATCCCCCGCCCACAAAGCGTGCCAGTTCGAGTCTGGCCTCGGGCACCATTCTTCTACTATAGAAAGATGGTGCAAATAAAGAACCCAGCGAAAGCTGGTTTTTTTATGTCTGTAATTTAGTTAGTCAAAAAATAAGTAAATTAAATTCCCATTTAAAGTGTCATCATTAATCAGGCCCTCCTGCTCTGCTTTCTCAATATCATCCAGCAGAACGTAAATATCCTTGCAAATCCTGTTCCAGTTTCTGCTGAAAATGAATCGGCTCAATAATTTTCACATAGGGCAACCAGTAACGCACCAAAGGCAACAACTGCATTTCGTGACGAATCTGGCAACTGATCACTAACTCTCCAGTCTCGGCTTCCTGCTCGATCTGCTGTTCTGGAAATAAACGGCGCTCTTTAAAAAAGACCGTGACTTCAGGTTGTACCCTGATTAAGACTTGCTGCTTTTGCTGCCCAAACCAGATGCTGTCTTCATCTGCCAGCATTTTCAGTATTTCAGGATCATGCGCAAAGCTCTCCGCCTTAGAAACCAGCTTGAGCTGTTGCACCTGACTTAAGCGATAAGTGCGCAACTTGTCCTGATCTACGCCCACCAGATACCAGATACCATGATGGTGAATCAAGCGATAAGGCTTAATGATTCGCAATTGATCTGAATATTGCAACTCAACCTGCTGACGTTTATAGATTGCGCTTGCAAGCAACTTGAAATGTTCGGCAAACTGTTTGGCATCTTCAAAATAATAGCCTTTTGCCGAAAATACCTGATTTGCCCGCTCATCCAGCAGTTCACGCATAAAAGACATATCCAACGCCGGATACAACTCACTGATCCCCGAAAGCTGGGCAAAAGTCTGGATATCCTGCAATTTAAACCGCCCTAAATAAGAGGGTTCCAGATAATATCGTTTCTGTTCATCTTGAAGTAAGGGTAAGTAAGAGCCTAGACGATCAAAATCACGCTCAATGGTGCGGGTGCTGACCTGAAATTCTGCAGCTAGCTCTGCAGCCCGGAGTTGATATCCGACGTTTAATTTGGTCAAAATTCTGGCTAAACGCTCTGCAAGACGCTCATGTGTTGAAGCTGGGCGCTTCATAAATCCCCACTTAATACATTCTCATGTACTTATTTATCGCTAGATGTTGAATGATTATACTGAATGCCGATCAATGAATAATATTAGGACAAAGTCTAAGATATTTTTTTGCATCAGATCTTGACCCTTTATTCACCCTAAACATACAAGATCTTATTTGGATTTTCTGGATGCTTTCTTGCTTGAATGACGATTTTGTATTGTTAATCTTTCTATATAACGCTCCAGATGCAGCATCGCCCGATACATTTTATGTAACTCTACCCAGCTGATGGTTCCGCGAATAATCATTTTATGAATACGTCGTAATGCTCTTAAACTATGTTTTGAACTATATGCTGTTGAAATAATTTTCATCTTATTTTCCCTCTCACATTCATGTGAATGTTTAACCATTTGGTCGGAATTATCTATACATGCAATTTACGTGTCATAATTGACAGGTTGTGTCGAACAGTTAACATTTTTTAATTTTTATTCAAGATTTTATATATTTATTTGTAATAATATTTTACTTAAAATTAAAAAAAGCCAGTAAAATTACTGGCTTTTTTTGAATCACTTATCTCGTATTAAATAATTTCAACTACAACTTTACCCACATGCTCTCCAGTATCCATTGTGGCATGGGCATCCTGAATCTGATCGAACTTAAACGTTTTATAGATCATCGGGAGACATTCGCCTTTTGCCCACAATGGTGCAATCTGTTCTTTCAGGCCTTGTGCAATTTCCGCTTTTTCAGCCGTGCTGCGTGCACGCATGGTCGAACCGGTAATGGTCAGACGTTTCATCATGATTTGACCCAGTTTGACTTCTTTGGCCTTGGCACCACCCAAGAAAGCGATATAGACCAGACGTCCATCACGGCGCAACAAATTCAAATTACGCTCTAAATATGGTGCACCGACCATATCTAAAATGACATCGACACCACCATTGTCAGTGGCTTCATTAATAACTTGCTCAAAGTCCTGAGTTTTATAATTAATAGCCGTGGTTAAATCAGAAATAGCCGCAACTTTTTCATCTGAACCGACAGTTGCAAAAGTTTTGATTCCGAGTGATTTACACAACATTAAAGCAGTCGTACCAATCCCGCTCGTTCCACCATGTACCAGTACAGTTTCCCCTGCTTTGGCCTTACCCATCTGGAACACGTTCGCCCATACAGTAAAGAAAGTTTCAGGAATGGCTGCTGCCTGTACAAAACTTACGCCTTCAGGAATATTCAAGGTCTGGCTTTCAGGTATGACGCAATATTCAGCATAACCGCCACCATTGGTCAAACCACAGACTTGATCACCAACTTTAAACTGACTTACATCACTACCAATCGCAACCACCTCACCTGCCACTTCCAGGCCAGGAACTGGCGTTACCCCTTTCGGCATCGGATATAAGCCTTGACGCTGCAGGATATCTGGACGGTTAATACCAAAGGCATGAACTTTCACCAGAACTTCATCTGCTTTAGGTTCAGGTAAAGTCACCGTTTCATAAGCGAGTTTATCGACACCACCTGGTTCTGTAATAATGACTTGCTGCATGGTTTGTTGCGACATGATTTCTTTCCCTAATCTATGCATTTCATATATCTTGGACTTATTTGAACATAGTTAGCATGAGGAATGAAGCTACATCGGACTTATGTATAATCGGGGGACTATTCAGGAAATTGATAATAGGCCAACCATGACCCAAGTGATCGAATATAACGAAAACAATTACAGTGATTTTGAGTGGTTTGAAGGTTTTGCCGTGATTCGCTTTTATGCAGACTGGTGCAAGCCCTGTGTTCAGAATTTTCCGGTCTTTGCCGAACTGGCGACATACTATGCTGAGGTAAATCCTGAAGTTAAATTTGGCAAGATCAATGTGGATCAGTCTCCGATTTTAACCTTGCGCTATAATGCCTATGGTTTGCCTTCTACGCTTATTTTTAGAAATGGAGAAATTATTAAAAGGATTGCAGGCGTGAAAAGTTTAACCGAAATGAAAGCAATTCTGGCCTTAGTCCTCAATGATTCTTATGAATAATTACCCATGTGAAGCCAAATCTAACAAAAATATTTCTTTTAGCTCACTATCTAAATACGGAGCCTTTAATTAACTACGCCCTTTATATTCCTTTACCATTCGATCACTCACATCTTCCGGATAACACAGCGGCGCATATCCGCCTGCACGATTATAAGCACTACGCTTACCACAACGACTACCATTACTTGCAGTATTGTAAGGACACGGACAATTTCCCGGATAATTCTCAATCGACTGCTGGATTATTTTTTGCTTGATTGCTTCAACGCTTTGGCTGCTCTGTTTGGCTTCAGCTCCAAAAGCCACACACAAGCCAGCCAGCAATATTAATTTTTTCATATATTCCCCAAATCTAGGGAGTATTGTATTAATTGACTAGTAAATTGAAAGATCACATTTTGACTAATCGAATGATTTTCATGCAATCAAAATTTAGGCAATAAAAAACCCGCTTTTCAGCGGGTTTCTTCAAATCAGTCCAGTCTTAAAGACGAACCAATTCCACAATCTTCTCAGCAAGTTCTTCAACTGTATCTACGGTTAAAGTCGTGTCTGTACCTTCAGCAGCATCGGTAATCACAACCACACCAGTTTCACGAACCAGTGCAACCTGCTCCGCATTCAAACCTGCTTTAGCAATAGCAACGATCCCTTGCTGAATCAGCAAGCTTTCTAGCGCCTGAGCATTTTCCAAAGCTTTACCAGATACAGTCACCGCAGCAGGTTTTTGACCCAAACGTGCCGCACGTGCTTCTGCAGTGACAGGCTCATCGTGTGCAGACCATTCAACTGATTCTTCCACCATACCAGCACCAATCGTCACGTTATTCAAACGATCGATGAAGATAAACGAACCGGTGAAACGGCTGTCTTGATAACGGTCAAAGACCACTGGTGCATCAAATTCAATAGTCACATTGGCGATTGCATTTAGCTCAAGTTTATCCACCTGAACTTTTTCCAATGTGTTAACGTTGGTACGGTAATGAATTGCCGTTACTTTTGCCGGAACGGTTTGCGTACCAATCTTGATGTTGTACAGCTTACCCAGTACAAGTGGTTGATCTGCCATCCACACAACAGTCGCTTGAACTGAACGGGAAATATTTGGAACAGCTTGATCCGCACGAATTAACACGTTACCACGTGAAATATCAATTTCATCGTTAAGCGTTAAAGTCACTGCCTGACCTGCAACTGCATGCTCAAGATTGCCATCAAAAGTGACAATTTCTTTGACAGTCGATGATTTACCAGAAGGTAATGCTGTTACGGTATCGCCAACATTGATATCGCCAAGTGCGATCGTACCGCAGAAACCACGGAAGTCGAGGTTTGGACGGTTCACGTATTGCACAGGGAAACGGAAATCCTGCTTCGCTGAACTACGGTTAATTTCCACCGATTCAAGTGTACCCATCAGCGTTTCACCAGTGTACCATGGCGTATTGGCTGACTTGTTCACCACGTTATCGCCATTCAATGCAGAAATAGGCGTAAAGATGATATTGCTTGGTTTACGATCGCCCAATTGTGCAACGAATGCCGCATATTCAGCCTGGATTTCATTGAAACGTGTTTCAGAGAATTCCACCAAGTCCATCTTGTTGATCGCAACAATGATGTTCTTGATCCCGAGCAAACTCGCAATAAAGGTATGACGACGTGTCTGGGTTTGCACGCCATAACGTGCATCAATCAAAATGATTGCAAGGTCACACGTCGATGCACCTGTCGCCATGTTACGAGTGTACTGTTCGTGTCCCGGCGTGTCCGCGATAATGAACTTACGTTTTTCAGTCGAGAAATAACGATAAGCCACATCAATGGTAATGCCTTGCTCACGCTCTGCTTGCAAACCATCGACCAGAAGTGCCAAATCAGGTGCATCACCTGTCGTACCGACTTTCTTCGAGTCACGGGTCACGGCCTGTAATTGATCTTCATAAATCAATTTTGAATCATACAGCAGACGACCGATTAACGTCGATTTACCATCGTCCACGTTACCGCAAGTCAGGAAACGCAACAGGTCTTTATTTTCATGTTGTTTCAGATAGCCCAAGATATCTTGGCTGATTAAATCAGATTGATGAGACATCGCTCAAAGCTCCACATATTCTTTAGAAATCGGTTTTCAATCCCCCTATATCCCCCTTTATTAAAGAAGGGACTTTCTCCATTTACTTTTAGGAGCTCCCCCCTCTTTCTCAAAGAGGGGGTCAGGGGGAGATTAAATTAGAAGTAGCCTTCCTGCTTCTTCTTCTCCATTGAGCCTGCTTCATCATGGTCAATCATACGACCTTGACGCTCAGAACTGGTTGCCAGTAACATTTCCTGAATAATTTCCGGCAAGGTATTGGCTGTAGATTCCACAGCACCTGTTAATGGATAACAACCCAAAGTACGGAAACGTACCGATTTCATTTGTGGAACTTCACCTTCTTTTAAAGGCATACGTTCATCATCAACCATAATAAGTGTGCCACTACGTTCAACCACAGGACGTTCTGCAGCCAAATAAAGTGGTACTAATGGAATACTTTCCAAATAGATGTATTGCCAGATATCCAGCTCAGTCCAGTTAGATAACGGGAATACACGAATACTTTCGCCCTTGTTCACTTTACCGTTGTAAAGATTCCAAAGTTCTGGACGCTGGTTTTTCGGATCCCAACGATGTTTCGAATCACGGAATGAATAAACACGTTCCTTGGCACGTGATTTTTCTTCATCACGGCGCGCGCCACCAAAAGCAGCATCAAAACCGTATTTATCCAGGGCCTGTTTTAAGCCCTGAGTTTTCATGATGTCGGTATATTTAGAACTACCGTGGTCGAACGGGTTAATACCTGCCTCAACCCCTTCTTTATTCTGATGCACGATCAAATCGAAACCATGGGTTTTTGCCATATTGTCCCGGAAAGTGATCATGTCTTTAAACTTCCAGCCTGTATCGACATGTAATAATGGAAATGGAAGTTTTGCTGGGTAGAACGCTTTTAGCGCAAGATGCAGCATGACCGCTGAATCTTTACCAATCGAATACAGCATGACCGGATTTTCAAACTCGGCAGCAACTTCGCGGATGATATGAATACTCTCAGCTTCAAGCTGTTTGAGATGAGTAAGTCTTTCCTCATTTAACGACATGGACAACACCAGCTTAGAAAAACGTGTACTTATGACACTTTTGAAAATTTATATTCATTATAGTGATTTACTTATCCTATCCATTGCTTGTTTTATGATATTGATATATCAAAAGCTCATATAAAAATTCATCAATAATGAATATCAGTTTTTATGAATCAATAATTTGCCCAATTCAAGCGAGGATATTGTGTGGTATAGCTATATATTACCCTGTCGCTAAGCCAATAAAATCCTAGGAAAATAATCTAAAGTAGTGGTTCTCAAATAGTTAAAAAATTACTAGAGTAAGACTCAATTCTCCCTATTGATATACTTCGTTTATGCCCTATAGCGCTTTTGATCTTGCCACTGTAAAAACCCGTCTGGAACAGGCCCAGCTTGCTAGTTATATTTATCAGCACCAGCAAAATATTTTGGTCTTGCAAGAACCTTTCAGTGATGATGGCAAGCCTTTAAATATCTATCTGCAACACGAGCTGACCGCGGATCAAATCGGATTACAGTTTGGTCTACGTTTGCAAGAAGGTCATTGGGAATTTCTAATCGGCGTTACTTATAGCAACCAGAACGCAGCTTACGAAATCGGTGCTGGCAACCTCAAAGGTGATCAAAAAGCCTTTAACTTATTATATGCCTTTTATAATTATCCTAAAGCGTTCTATCTGGTGGCATTACCTTTGACAACCAACAGTCAGATTTTGGAGCAAACCTTGCAACAGCAGCTCTTCAAGCAGCCTAATCTCGACTTCCTGAATACTGCAGTCAAGGTCAATCCTATGGGCGAACAGGTCAAATGGATGCAACACTATATTCTGCAACAGACTTTAGATATGAAAGTCCGGATTCAGACTGCCCTGCTTTAGACTTGAATAGAAAAATTTAGAGATACTCAGGTCGATGTATCTCTATATCTTTCTCAGGCAAGCATACACAGAATGCCATGCTATTCAGAATTCCTATTGCCGCTATGACATCACTTGCTCAAACATCCATTTAACTTATAGTTTATTATTAATTTTAATAGTTTAATAATTATTAAATAATCAATATATTCAATCCTTGTTTATAAGGTTTTTTGTTATTTTTTTGCATACAAAATCAACAATTACTGTTATCGTTATATCAATAAAAACTTTCAGATACTTTTCCTAAAAACATAATTATAGAGATGAAAAAATGTGGGAACTGTTTACGCATCCATCCAATATCGTATTTAGTATTAGCCTGAGCCTAATGCTGATGTTTGCAGCACTAGAATGTATTCTATTGCTGCTTGGCGGCGGCTCTCAGCATATCTTTGAACAGTTTTTACCTGAAGATCCCCTGCAACCAGAAATAAGCCCGGATCAGTCTCCGGGTGTTTTCAGCAAAGTATTTGACTGGTTATATCTGGGGCGTCTGCCTTTATTTATCTGGCTAATCATTTTTCTGACCAGTTATGGGTTAAGCGGTTTATTGATTCAGGGCATATTTGAGCGCCTGACCAGCCAGCTGTTTAATGTTTGGCTGATTTCTCCGGCCTGCCTGTTTCTGTGTATGCCTGTGGTGCGCTTTCTTGCCATGGCCGCCAGTAAGCTCCTGCCCCAAGATGAAACTTCCGCGATTTACAGTGATGAACTCATCGGACGTACCGCGACCATTATTCTGGGAAATGCCAAAGTGAATTCTCCCGCACAAGCCAAAGTCCGGGATCAACATGGCCAGACTCATTATGTTCTGGTTGAACCAGAAAACAATCAAATTCTAAATCAAGGTCAGAATGTAGTTCTAACCCACAAAACCAAGAACGGCTTTCAAGCCATTGCACTTTAATTTTATTTAGCTAGCACTCAATTGAGACTTTATAACAATGTTAACATTTGATTTATATAATATTTTAATTATTGCGGGAATTATTTTTGTAGCACTGGTGACCTTCGGTCTCATCATTGCACGTTTATACCGTCGTTCAAGCAAGGAAATTTCCTTTGTACGTACCGGTTGGGGTGGAGAAAAAGTGATTTTAGGTGGAGGCGCAATCGTGCTCCCTGTCTTGCATGAAATCATTCCAGTAAATATGAATACCCTACGTCTTGAAGTCCGCCGTGCTGATGATCAGGCACTGATTACCCGTGACCGTATGCGAGTCGATGTCATGGCCGAATTCTATGTCCGAGTCAAACCTACCGCAGATTCAATTGCCACCGCAGCACAAACCCTTGGTCAAAAAACCATGTCACCGAATGAACTAAAAAATCTGGTGGAAGGTAAGTTCGTTGATTCACTGCGCGCAGTGGCGGCAGAAATGGCCATGGAAGAACTGCATGAAAAACGCGTCGATTTCGTACAAAAAGTACAGCAAGTCGTTTCGGAAGATTTACATAAAAATGGTCTGGAGCTTGAAACGGTTTCCCTAACCGGACTGGATCAGACCGGATTTAAATACTTCAATCCGCAAAATGCGTTTGATGCTGAAGGTCTGACCAAGCTCACTGAAACCATTGAAGACCGTCGCCGCAAGCGCAACCATATTGAACAGGATACCGATCTGGCGATTAAAACCAAAAATCTGGAAGCTGAACAGGCGCGCCTGCAAATTATTCGTGAAGAAGAATATGCCAAACTGCAACAAGAACGTGAAATTGCCATTCGCCGTGCTGAACAGCTGGCTGAAATTGCCGCTCAGGAAGCCGGCAAAAAACGTGAAGCAGAAGAAGCACAAATTGCCGCTGAACGAGAAGTCGAACTCAAGCGTATTTTGGCCGCTCGTGATGTCGAAAATGAAAATATTCAAAAGGCTCAGCTGATTCAAAAAGCACAGGTCGAGCAAAAGAAAACCATTGAACTGGCTGAACAGGACCGCGCCATTGCTATTGCGGAAAAATCACGTGCTGAATCTGAAGCTAAAGCCCAAGCTGATCAGGCACGTGCACAAGCGGTAAAAGCGGAAGAAGAAGTCATTACCGTACGTCAAATCCAGCAGGCAGAGCGTCAAAAGGCAGTTGAGCTGGTCGCAGCCAAAGAACACGCTGAAAAAGATGCGATTGCAATTACAGTTGCTGCTGAAGCTGGCAAACAGGCGGCAGCAGATGATGCAGAAGCTGTGCGGATTGCGGCTGAAGCCGAAGCAGAAAAAGTCCGCCTTAAAGCCAAGGGTGAAGCGGATGCAAAAATCCTACTGGCTCAGGCAATGGAAAAACAGTATCAGGTGGATGCTGAAGGTACGCGTGCGGTCAATGAAGCCAATAACGTCCTGTCACCTGAACAGGTCGAAATGCAGATTCGTCTGGCCATGCTGAAATACTTGCCTGAAATTATCCGGGAAAGTGTCAAGCCAATGGAAAATATTGATGATATCAAGATTCTCCAAGTGAATGGCCTACATGGCGGTCATACCGGTGCCTGTCAGGCAGATGCCCATCATGAGAATGGTAATGTTGCTCTATCAGATCAGGTAGTGAATAGCGCCCTACGTTATCGTAGCCAAGCACCGCTTATTGACAGTCTGATGAGTGAGCTTGGTATTCAAGGTGGTGATATCAACGGCATGACTCAGAGCCTTAAAGCCAAAACTGGTACATCTGCCTAATATTACTTACTCAAAAAAGCGGTCATTGGCCGCCTTTTTAATACCTATTCGGGGATAATTTTCAATATACGCTTATATATCTTATCTATTTCTTTATTAAGATTTGAAGCCGATGATGTTTGACATCATATACTGCTTCACTTCATCCATTTGGATATTGACTGTTCGTCAGAAATTATGAGATTCATCGATTGCTAGACTTGGTCTTCTATAAAAAAATTCTTATAGTAACTTAATAGTCTCAAGTAGCATTCTAAAATGGCTTACTACTATTCAGTTTCCACCTATAACAAAAAATTCCTACTCACCCTCTTGGCATGCCTAGGTATTCCAATGAGTGCCTGTGCAAATAATCATGAAGATTCCAATGCAATTCACTCTCCCTCTCATCCTATTAATGTCATTATAGAGCCGTATTTGAATCAACCCACAAATATAAAAAAATTGTTTAAGACTAAAAAGGCTAAGCAGCTTAAACAGATGCGGATTATGCATATTGACCTAGATTATATTTTTGATTCAGACCAACAACAGCAACAATCCAATATCCAAGCCTTGATCCAGCGTATTCAACAAATTCAGCCCAATACTATTTTTTTACAGGCTTTTGCTGATCCGGATGCCAATGGTTCTGCTAATCTGGTTTATTTTGAAAATCGGCATATTCCAATGCGGGCCAATTTATTTCCTGAACTACTAAAACAGATCCGACAACATACACAGGTCAAACAGATCTATGCGTGGCTGCCTTTAATAGCTTGGGAGCTACCAAAATCCTATCAGCTACAATATGTTAAACATAGTCAGGACAAAACACATGGTTATATCCGGCTATCCCCCTTTGACCCGACGAATTTAAAATATATTGCAGAAATTTTTCAGGACTTTATTCAGAAGAATGCTGTAGACGGTGTACTATATCACGACGATATTACCTTAAATGATTTTGAAGATGCTTCAGTAGTAGCACGGCAAGTCTATCAACAATGGGGATATGACTTGAAGTTACTGGAAGAGCCACAGCATCCACAGCAATCTGCTTTTGCAGCAGCCAAAACAGCTTATCTTGATCAATTGGCTGCAGGAATCACTCGTCTGTTACAACATTATCGTCCTCAATTACTAACAGCACGAAATACTTACGCGCCTATCGTCTTACAGCCAGAAAGTGAAAAATGGTTTAGCCAGTCCGTGAGCAGCACTTTAAGATATTATAATTACAATGCCATTATGGCCATGCCTTATATGGAACAGGCAGGCGACCATCACCAATTTTATTTAGACTTAATTCAGCAATCCAAAAAGTACGATCCAGATTTGGATCGTACCATTTTTGAATTACAGGCCACAGACTGGCGTAGCAATCAGAAGATCGCTACCTCAGAACTAGTACAAACCATCCACTTTTTGCAACAACACGGGGTTAAGCATATCGGGTATTATCCCGATGACTTTGCGCAAGCACATCCTGCGGCAGTGGAGATAAAGTCGGTATTTCAAGTGGATCATTCACGCTAAATTCCACCAGTTTCCCCTGTATAGAATAATATAGAGTAATATTTTTGGCAGAACTTAAGGTATGAATAGCAACTGGGCTAATTTCAAAAGAAGCGGCTAATTCATCAAATTTAACTTCTTTAGGCGCAGTACGGCGTTCGTTCCCCTTGAAACGGATCCAGTTATAACTTGCCCAGATAAACAAACTGACAATAAAGCAAGCCACTAGAATAGCAATATCTCCTAGGGTCGTATTGCCATGAGTAACCGGATCAGCTGCTAATTGATGGATTGCTGTCCTACCTTCAAACCACCATAGACCTAGGGTAAGGAGTGGCATAAATAGCCACATCCAGCATATCCACCCTAAACCTATTAAACTATAGCCCACTGTTTTATGGCGAACATATTCTGGTTTATCAATATATTCCGGCAATTCCAGTTGAGATAGATCTGTTATTATTCTTTCATTTTTAACGTTGTTCATAGTCTTCTTCCTCAGGTCGAAATCCACGGTCAGGACTTACCCATCGTGCACGTTGTTGTTTTTTAAATATAGTTTTAGGAAGTGCAACTACTGTGGTCAACATGGTAATCATCCAAAAGAATAAGGGATACCAGATCACCCAGAAGTAATTTCTTAGCATACGGTCTTTGTCATAGTACCTATCAATATAAAGGCTCACAAAAAACTGGATTAGACAAGTGATACCTAAAACCACACCATACCATTGCGGCAATAAAGTCTGAATCGCCCACTCCCCGGGAAGCGGCATAAACACTCCATACACATACAATACAATGATCCCAAACATGAAATAAGCCCATATCACGCTAATAATTGATTCAATAGCAATCGGCCACATTCGACGTAAGCGCCATTTAAATATTTTAGGAATATAGGCAAATAACACTTCAATTCCACCTTGTGCCCAACGTAAACGCTGCTTCCAGAGCCCTTTAAAAGTTTCAGGCATATATATATAGCACAAGGCTTTGGGTACATATTGCAAGTCCCAATGATCGAACTGCAGCCGCCAAGACACGTCAATATCTTCAGTGATCATATCATCACGCCAGTAACCGATCCGGTTCAACGCAGTCTTACGAAAGCCGACAATCGCACCGGAAACCGTAAAAATACGTCCGTAGGTTCGTTGTGCCCGCTTGATCAAACCAATAATTGAAGAAAACTCTCCAACCTGAATTTTACCCAGTATACTGGAACGGTTAATGATTCGGGGATTACCAGTCACTGCACCAACACGCGGAAACTTGATCAGATGATGCATCATCCATAATACCGAATGAGGATGCAACAAAGCATCTCCATCAATACAAATCAGATATTCAAACTGACTAACCATCGTACCTGATCTTAATGCATAGGCCTTGCCTTGGTTTTCTGCCAGATGTACTACTCTCAGCTGAGGATATTGGGTTTCGAGTTCATCCAGAATGTTACCTGTACCATCCGTACTGCCATCATTGACTGCAATTACCTCAAAATTTGGATATTGGCTTTGCATGGCAAAGCGAATGGTATCTCGCACCTGCTCTGCTTCATTAAAACAAGGAATAATAATGCTACAGCCCTGTTTTGAAGGTTCAGGAATAATGGGTTGTTTGATCTCATGTTTCAGATAAAACCAGATTCCACCTGCAATCCATAACCATGCCATAAAGAGTGGATAGAAAAAAGCAAAGCCAAAGTAAAGGTCACTCAGCTGTAATTGATTAATCCATTCCATTACCTTTTCTCCTGTGTGATTTGCACAAACGGGTCACGGTAAGTCAATGGACTATCATTCAGACTCAGTGTTTTATAGAGTTGTTGATGTACCGCTTTTGCATTACTAAATTGATAATTATTTATTGCAAGTTTTTGGATAGAATGCGCTTTAAGCTGAGCATACGCTTGTTGATAAATATTCCAGGATTTTATTGAAGTATCCACTGGCAGGCTTACAATCAAGTGTTCCCGCTCCTCGACAGATAAGCTCTGAATTGCAGTCAACAGTGCTTTGAAGCTATGTGGATCCTTTACAGGATCAACTGTTAAATAAAGAAAATCCGCATGGTCTGGAATCCTGCCAATTAATGATTTTAATCCGAGTAACTTGCTGTCTCCCACATTAATTTTTAACGCGGTCTGATAGTTATGACTGATATTGGCATAATAACTGGCTTTATTCTTGGTACGGTTTTTGATATTAAGAATAGTCTGTAGATTAGTCTTACATATTTCACTCCAGATCGCCTGATCAATTGCACAGCGCAGTGTTTGCCCAGTTTCAATCATAAGGCCTTCGATTGAACTGTTATTCTTGACCAAATCCCCAGTCAGCTCGGCCAAATCATATTTTTGTTCAGTTTCCAGAGTCAAAGGTAATTCTGCATAGACTTTATGTGCACTACGGGTACGTGCCTGCCAGACTGTACGATTTAGCAAATCCTGCTGCATTTTTAACTGACGATTTGGAAAATAGCTGACATCAATCTTACCATCGCCATCTAAATCAGCGACAGTACGTAGTACCAATACATTACTTTTAAAGGCGTTGATTTGATCAAGGAGCTGTCCCAATTTTTGATCTGATTCGCTATAGCTTGGTGTCACAAGCTCATTTAAGTCCAATCGTAAAAAGGTTTTTTTCATTCTGTTAGGTGATCGTGCGTAGGTTAAGAAATCAATTTTCTCTTCACGCAAAATTTCAGGGGTTGGATTCAGCATCACCAAGGCACGTTGATAAGTCTTTACAGAATCAGCCAATGAAGAAATTGATCCCAAACTGAAAGACATAGGTAAACCGGCTGTTCTCGCCAAAGCCTCCGCTTCTGGAGTAACTGCCCCATAAGGCCAGAAAATTGCCCGAGTATTAATGTTCAATTCCTGATCCAGAATCTGTTTTGATTTTTTTAAATCAGCAATAACGCGTGCAGCATAAGCCTTATCCGACTCATAATTTCTGGTGGCAGGGCTATATATACGAGTAATTGCCGCTGGCTGCATATTCATTTGTGGATTTGCCAAAACACCGTGATGCATATTATCTGAATGGGAAACAAACTCGACCAAGCCACTCGCTTGCATTTCCCGCATCTGGTTCCAATTCATTAGGTTACCAGCTCCATAAGCCTCATACGCATCTTTGGTGTTTCCATTAATCCAACTGGTTGGAATAGCAAATACGGCAGGCACATTAAATTGCTTTAATAACGGAAATACTCGACTATAACTACTTAATGCACCGTCATCAAAGCTCAATAAAACAGCTTTTTCAGGTAGAGAGTACTGTTTCTGACGAGCTTGCCACACATCCTCTAGCCGGATTGCTGTCCAACCTTCCTTTTTCATCCAAGCTAAATATTGCCCTAAATTTTTAGTACTGATGGCATATACATCGCGGTCACCGCTTTTGGCAATATCATCACGCACATCATGAAAAGTTAAAGTAACAAATTGATTTTCTTTTAATTCAATTGCAGTACCTTCTGCATGAGTGCAAATTGGCAAGTACATCATCGTATTAAGACATACTGCAACTAAGGTTTTGATTAATATTTTCATTAGAATCGCCCCTCAAAACCAAAGACGGCATATAGTTTTTCTTCATCATTTCCGTCATATGGATGTACACTGTAGCCAATTCCATAATCCATTTTCCAAGTCCTTGATAACTGCCACTCATGCTGATAGCTC
Source organism: Acinetobacter lwoffii (assembly GCF_024129855.1). GTDB lineage: Bacteria > Pseudomonadota > Gammaproteobacteria > Pseudomonadales > Moraxellaceae > Acinetobacter > Acinetobacter lwoffii_L. The sequence continues at coordinate 133,561 of NZ_JAMXXC010000001.1, read as the reverse complement.
AAGTTATAAATCGGCTCAGTTGAATAGTTTTTCTGATTATATGCCCCAATCGTAGCACTCAACTTTTGATTAAAATTACGCTCATAATGACGCCAGGTCAGCCAGTTATGCTCAATATTTAACTCAAAACTGTTGCTATGTTCAGGATTAAAATAGGACACATCCAGCACATCATTTTTTCCATAATAGCCACTTAGAGTCGCTACCGTCTGATGCTTCGGTCCTTGAAAAATCTGCTGTTTAAAATATGCACTTAATTCCTGACGTAAATTACCATCATTGATATCGGTATAGACATAACTGAGTCCCGCCTTTCGCGATTCGTGTGCTTGCCAATTCAAATTTACTAAATAAGATTTTCCGTCAAACTCATCTTGAGCCTGCAAAGGAATCGCTGCCTGACTGTTATAATCCAGCATATAGTTCCAATGATCATTCAACCAATGCGACCAACCCAATTGTGCACCAAGACGATCACCATCCGTTGTTTGTGAAACTAAAAGCGTGGCATGTTTACGTTTGGATAGCCATTCCGCTCCTACGCCTATACGCTGATCATCCAACTTACCAAAATCATATTTAGCCCAACGGTAACGGTGATCAACGAAACCACGGAAATTATCAGCAAACCAGGGACTGTTCAGTCGGGTCCAGCTTTCTACTTCACGTGACCCTTGTAAGCGCCCCAAGATATCAGGATTATCTGCTTCACTCTTTGAAAAGCTGCTAGAGTGCTGAATAGTAGCCCGATCACGGTCTCCTAAAAATTTTGAACTTTCAATTACCCCAGTATCATCTGGCTCATGCTCTGCCAGAAAAGTATATGTTTTACGCCATTCCTGAATATCGGATAAGGCTTGGGCATTTTGCATATGATTAATACGGGTAAACTGAGTAACCGGCTCGACGCCATTCCACTGGGTAAGCGTGTGTTCAGACTGCTGAGGTTTTTCACGCCAACGTTGTACTTGTGCAAGATTATTATAATAAACCGCATGATTCGGTGCATGATCGACTAAATTTTCAAAATAGTGTTCTGCTTTATCTAACTCATTGCGATAAGCATAATTTAGACCTTTCAGATTATAAAATTCATAGCGGTTACTATGGGTCGTACGGTCTACACCTTTGGCATTACTATATTGATAGGTGGGCAAAACCTGATCCATCAAGTTAATAATGTCATTTGCTTCACGAAATTTCTCCTGTTCGATCAAGCTGTAATACAAACCTTCATAAACCTCATAATCGGCATAATTTTTTTCAGACAATAAGGATGTATAAAGTGATTCTGCCTGCTTAGGTTGACGCTCTCTTAAATAAGCAGCAGCCAATGCCTGACGCACATAAGGTGGCATCGCCTTTACAGGCTGCTCAGCTTTAGGAATTTGTAGAAGTGCTTCTGAAGATAAATTTCTGAAACTTAATGCATAAATATAGTTATAGTAAAATCGGCGTCGAATATCGATATCATCCGGCAGTTGAGTTTCATAAGCTCTCATCTCCTGCAAGATTTCGTCCAGTTTCAGATTGGCCTGATATCCTCGATCCTGCTGATGAGCCACCTGATAATACTGAATTGCTTGTTGCGTATATTGAGAAAACTCATTCAGCTTAAGGACATGCTTTAATTGAGGCTGATTAATATCTAACCGTTGATTTTTAATATATTGATCAGCAGTAAAATAATCACTATTGGCTAGCAGAGCCAATACATATTGTGAGTGTGATTCGTTATTAGCATTGGCCTGAACAGCACGCTTTGCAATTGCTAAAGATTCAACCGGCATCTCCAGTAATCGGTAAGCATATGCCGTGAGACTCAAATAATCTGCCGAAAGTCCATCAATAGAGACTAGAGAAAGTGCATGTTTGGCACGATCCTTTTGTTGAGACTCTGCATAAATTACCCCTGACCAGACATTCCAATAGGATGCCGGTCTTTGTTTGGCAAACTGCTGAATATAAGACTGAGCCAACCCAAATTCTTTTTGGTCTCGCAAAGCCTTAATCAAATTAATCTGGGCATATTCAGGAAATTCTGCCGGTTTAATCTGTTGCAGATATTTTAGATCTGTTTTGCTAAAACGTGCATTGTTATAACTCAATACAATATAGTCAGCCAAAAGTTTCTGGTCGGATGGATTTTCCTTAAGCATATTTTTTAGTTTTTCTAAACCATCTTCTATTTTCCCCTGATAAATTAGACTAGTAGCTTGCTCACGTTCATGACTTATATCTTGGGCCAAGAGAGTATTAAACGGTTGTGAAATAAGAATCGTAAAACAACTTAGAGGAATGATCATTGTTCTATTGATCATGTTATTTTTCTCAAATTAGTATAATTATTAACCCTATAATAAGATAAATGTGATTTAATTCACAATATCTATTACAAAAATCTTTTTAATTTTTTAAATAGGATCATCAAGAATGGTTTATTTCTATTTTATTTTTAAACTACTTTAAAAATAAAATGCCCACAATATTGAGGGCATTTTATTAACTTTAAATTTACAATTATACTAAACCTTTATCTTTTAACACTTGTAGCATGGTTGAACCGAGTTCGGCAGGACTACGTGTATAAGCCATACCCGCACGCTCAAAGGCAGCAAACTTTTCTTCTGCTGTGCCCTTACCACCTGAAATAATCGCACCTGCGTGACCCATACGCTTGCCCTTAGGTGCAGTCACACCCGCAATATAACCAACAACTGGCTTGGTCACATTCGATTGAATATATTCCGCAGCTTCTTCTTCCGCAGTACCGCCAATCTCACCAATCATAATGATAGCTTCAGTTTGTGGATCTTCCTGGAACAGTTTCAAGCAGTCAATCTGGTTCATGCCCGGAATTGGATCTCCACCAATACCAATACAGGTCGACTGACCTAAACCAAGTTTTGTGGTTTGTGCCACGGCTTCATACGTCAATGTGCCTGAACGCGAAATGATCCCGATTTTACCCGGCTGATGAATATGCCCCGGCATGATCCCGATTTTACATTCACCCGGCGTAATAATACCCGGACAGTTTGGCCCGATCAGACGTGTGCCATTACCATTGGTTTCCAGATAACGCTTGGCTTTGAGCATGTCGATGGTCGGTACACCTTCAGTAATTACCACAATTAACTCAATGCCAGAATCAACCGCTTCAACAATAGAGTCCAGTACAAAGGGTGCCGGAACATAAATCACTGAAGCATCTGCACCTGTTTCTTTCACTGCTTCACGCATGGTATTAAATACAGGCAATTCTAAATGGGTTTGACCACCTTTACCAGGGGTTACACCACCCACGACTTTAGTGCCGTAGGCTAAAGCCTGTTCAGAATGGAATGTACCGTTTTTGCCTGTAAAGCCCTGTACCAATACTTTAGTGTCTTTATTAACTAATACGCTCATGATCAATACCCCTTTAAGCTTTTACAGCAGCAACGATTTTTTCTGCAGCGTCAGCAAGACCATGTGCAGAAATCAATTTCAAACCTGATTCATCCAGTAATTTTGCACCCAGTTCCGCATTGTTGCCTTCGAGGCGAACAACCACAGGAACTGTCACATTTACTTCCTGAACCGCTGCAATAATTGCTTCAGCAATCATGTCACAACGTACAATTCCACCAAAAATATTAATCAATACACCCTGGACAGAGTGATCTGCCAAGATAATTTTAAAGGCTTCAATCACACGCTCCTTGGTCGCACCACCACCCACATCCAGGAAGTTGGCTGGTTGACCGCCATACAGCTTAATAATATCCATGGTTGCCATGGCAAGACCGGCACCATTGACCATACAACCAATGTTACCCTCAAGTGCCACATAGTTTAGATCAAACTCAGAGGCTTTTAACTCACGTTCATTTTCTTGAGACTTATCACGCAAAGCAGCCACTTCAGGCAAACGATACAGTGCATTCGAATCAATTCCGATTTTGGCATCGACACACAGAATGTCGCCGTTTTCACGCACAGACAGCGGATTGATTTCGAAAAGTGCAAAATCATTGTCTACAAATGCCTGATAGGCAGCCGTCATGACTTTAACAAACTGATTGATTTGTCCATCTTTGAGTTTAAGTGCAAAAGCAACTTCACGCGCCTGAAATGGCATTAAACCGACTAAAGGATCAACCTCAACTTTAATAATTTTTTCAGGGGTTTCTTCGGCCACTTTCTCAATTTCAACACCGCCTTCAGTCGATGCCATAAAAGTGATGCGGCGAGTCGAGCGATCCACCACAGCGCCCAAGTACAGCTCGCGCTCAACCGGATAAACATCCTCAGAGACTAAAATGCTATTGACCGGCTGACCATTGGCATCAGTCTGGTAAGTCACCAAGCGTGAACCAATAATCTGGTTGGCATATTCAGCAGCCTCGGCAGCCGATTTTACCACTTTTACCCCACCAGCCTTACCCCGGCCACCCGCATGCACCTGTGCTTTCAATACTGCGAACTTTCCACCCAGCTGCTCGAAAGCATGCACCGTTTCATCGGCATTGGTGGCTAGTATTCCTTCCTGTACAGGCATACCATATTTTTTTAATAGCGCTTTTGCTTGATACTCATGTAAATTCATTGAATAACCTTTTATTACTTCTTTGCCTTGTTATAACCCACTAGCACCCAGACGTCCGTCAAAGCAGTACCAGCATTTCTTAAAATCATTATCTTTATTTTTAGATGATTGTTCCAATAAAAACAACCATGAAATGTAAAAAGAGCGACCTAAGTCGCTCTTTTTTCGAATTACTTACGCTTACGTTGGATCGCGTGAATCGCACGCCCATCAACTGCAAGTGCAGCTTCATGTACCACTTCAGAGAATGTCGGGTGACCGAAAGTCATCAACTGTAGATCTTCAACTGAAGATACAAACTCAAGCGCGATCATACCTTGGTGAACGATATCAGACGCAGCAGGTCCAATCACGTGCATACCGAGTAAACGATCCGTTTTTGCATCCGCAACAAACTTCACGAAACCGGCACCTTCACCCGCAGCTAAAGCACGACCGTTCACAGCAAAACCGAATTGACCCGTTTTAACTTCGTGACCTTTTTCAGTCGCTTGCTGTTCTGTTAAACCTACCCACGCCGCTTCCGGATGTGTGTAAATTACAGAAATAATGGTGTCATAGTTCACTTGTGCAGCATGACCGTGAATACGCTCAACCGCCATTACGCCTTCTTCCATTGCTTTATGCGCAAGCATTGGACCACGTACCAAGTCACCAATTGCGTATACGCCTTCAACTGAAGTTGCACACCAATCGTTGACTTCAACCAAACCGCGTTCAGTCAATTTAATGCCTGAATCATCAGCCAATAAACCTTCAGCATATGCGCGACGACCGACACAAACGATCAATTTATCGAAAGTTTCAGTTTTGTCTTCACCAGCTTGGTTATATTTAACCGTTACTTCACGACCATTGATTTCAGTACCTGCAACTTTTGCACCGATACGGATATCCATACCTTGCTTAGTCAACAGTTTTTGGAAGTCTTTTGCCAATGCTTTATCAGCCATTGGTAAGAATGCATCCATTGCTTCAAATACAACAACTTCAGCACCAAGACGACGCCATACAGAACCAAGCTCAAGACCGATCACGCCCGCACCAATTACACCTAAACGCTTAGGTACTTCTGGGAATTCAAGCGCGCCAGTAGAATCAACAATTAAGTCTTGATCTACAGGAGCCACTGGAATATTTACTGGTACAGAACCCGTCGCAAGAATAACATATTTAGGCTCTAAAACTTGAGTTTCACCTTCGTGAGACACAAATTCTACTTTTTTACCTGCAAGCAGTTTACCCGTACCTTTTAACCACTCGATGCCATTACCTTTAAGTAACTGATCGATACCGCCAGTCAATTGATCTACAACTTTGTCTTTACGAGCCAGCATTTTAGAAAGATCGAATTTAACTTCACCAGTCGTAATACCATGGTCATCTAGATGTTGAACTGTATCTTCATAACGATGTGAAGAATCAAGTAAAGCTTTAGACGGGATACAACCGACGTTTAAGCAAGTACCACCTAAAGATGGTTTACCTTTATGAATACGTTTTTCGATACACGCAACTTTAAAACCAAGTTGAGCTGCACGAATTGCTGCTTCGTAGCCGCCCGGGCCACCACCAATTACGACTAAATCGAATTGAGACATGTTTATCTCCAAAAATGGGCCTAGAGTTTTTTCCCTAAGCCCATAAATATATTCTTAAAAATTAAAGATCAAGGATAAGACGCGCTGGCTCTTCTAACAATTCTTTGATTGTTACAAGGAAACCAACTGCTTCTTTACCATCGATTAAACGGTGGTCATAAGACAGTGCAAGGTACATCATTGGCAAGATTTCTACTTGACCATTCACCGCCATCGGACGTTCCTGGATTTTGTGCATACCCAGAATCGCAGTTTGTGGCGTATTTAGAATTGGTGTAGAAAGCAATGAACCGAAAGTACCACCATTAGTAATGGTGAATGTACCGCCAGTCATATCTTCGATACCCAGCTTACCGTCACGTGCCTTGCCAGCATATGCACGGATGCCATTTTCAACTTCAGCATAGTTCATGCGGTCTGTATCACGAAGAACAGGAACCACTAGACCACGCTCAGATGAAACTGCAACACCGATGTCGTAGTAACCGTGATACACGATGTCATCGCCATCAATTGAAGCATTTACCGCTGGATAGCGTTTAAGTGCTTCAGTTGCTGCTTTAACGAAGAATGACATGAAGCCAAGACGCGCACCATGACGCTTCTCGAATGCATCTTTGTATTGAGCACGCATTTCCATGATTGGTTTCATGTTCACTTCGTTGAACGTAGTCAACATTGCAGTTTCTTGAGTCGCTGCAAGTAAACGTTCAGCAACACGCTTACGAAGGCGAGTCATAGGAACACGTTTTTCGATACGCTCGCCCACTGCAACGCTTAATGGTTGCGCTGCAGGTGCTGCCGGTTTCGCTTGATGATTTGCCACATCTTCTTTCGTGATGCGACCGCCACGGCCTGTACCTGCAACGTCAGCAGCTGCAACACCAGATTCAGTCAATGCTTTACGCACTGCTGGAGCCTGATCCTGTACTTGTTGACGTTCAACGATCGGTGCATTACCCGCTTCAGTTTGCGCAGCAGCTTGTTCAACTTTCTCTTCAGACTGAACTGCTTGAGTTTGTGTAGCGCCAGAAACAGCACCTTCTTCAAACTGTGCAATGACTTCAGCTGAAAGAACAGTATCGCCTTCACCTTTAATAATAGATGCAAGTGTACCGTCTGCAGGAGCAACAACTTCTAAAACAACTTTATCAGTCTCAATATCGCAGATCACTTCATCACGTGACACTGCTTCACCTGGTTGTTTGTGCCAAGTTGCGATCGTACCGTCCGCAACTGACTCTGGGAATACCGGTGCTTTAATTTCGGTTGCCATTACTTAGAATCTCCTGGATTATTCAGCGTCGATCGCAAGCGCGTCGTTGATGAGCTGAGCTTGTTGTTTTGCATGCAAATATGGTGAACCACATGCCGGTGCAGCAGAAGCTTCACGGCCTGCATAGCTAATACGTACTTGTTTACCCGCTTTCATCACGTCGTCATATAGACGCGGTGCGATGAACAACCAAGCGCCTTGGTTCTTCGGTTCTTCTTGCGCCCAAACAAGTTCTTTAACGTTTGGATATTGCGCAAGCACTTCTGCCAGGCGTTTTTCTGGGTATGGATATAATTGTTCAATACGTACAATTGCAGTGTTGTTCAATTCTTTTTCACGACGTTTTTCAACTAGGTCGTAATACACCTTACCACCACACAGAACCAGACGGGTTACATCTGACTTGTTGATGTTGTCTACTTCATCAATCACGGTTTGGAATGTACCGTTTGCAAGCTCTTCAAGGCTAGATACAGCAAGCTTGTGACGAAGTAAAGATTTCGGCGAAGTAACAATCAATGGCTTACGGATTGGACGAATCGCTTGACGACGTAATGCGTGGAAAATCTGCGCAGGCGTGGTCGGTGTGATGACTTGCATGTTGTCTTCAGCACATAGCTGCAAGAAACGTTCCAAACGTGCAGATGAATGCTCTGGACCTTGACCTTCAAAACCGTGTGGAAGAAGCATGGTTAAGCCACATACACGCTCCCATTTGGTTTCACCAGATGAGATGAACTGGTCAATTACAACCTGTGCACAGTTTGCAAAGTCACCGAATTGCGCTTCCCAGATGATCAAACTCTTAGGAAGAGTCGTCGCATAACCATATTCAAATGCCAATACAGCCATTTCTGACAACAAAGAGTCATAGATTGCAGTACGCGGCTGGTTTTCTTTCAGGTTACACAGTGGAAGATAAGTTGAACCATCTACCTGATTATGCAGTTTTGCATGACGGTGTGAGAAAGTACCACGACCTACATCTTCACCTGTTAAACGAAGCAAGTAACCATCATCTAGTACAGTTGCATACGCTAGAGTTTCAGCAGCACCCCAGTTCAGTGGCATTTCGCCCGTTTGCATTTTCAGACGGTCATCAATTACTTTTGCAACTTGACGCTGCATCACGAAGCCTTCAGGAAGCTCACGCATTTTCTTGCCAAGCTCTTTTAGACGTTCGATTGGGAAAGTTGTATCCCACTCGTCTGTGTACTCATGACCTAAGTAAGGAGTCCAATCCACAAACATTTTTTTGTTTGGTTCAAGTACCAGTGCATTGGCAACGTGATTACCCGCTTCCAGGTCTGCACGGTAGTTTTCAACCATCTGATCTGCACTTGCACGATCAAGAACACCCTGTTGCACCAGTTGATCCGCATAAAGCGTACGCGTAGTCGCTTTCTTGTTGATCACTTGATACATCATTGGTTGAGTTGCAGCTGGCTCATCCGCTTCGTTATGACCACGACGACGGTAGCAGAACATGTCAATCACAACGTCTTTACGGAACGTATGACGGAAATCATGTGCCAATTGTGAAATGAACACCACAGCTTCAGGATCATCACCATTGACATGGAAGATCGGTGCCTGAATCATTTTTGCGATGTCAGTACAGTATTCAGTAGAACGCGCGTCACGTGGATCAGATGTCGTGAAACCAACCTGGTTGTTAATCACAATGTGCACTGTACCACCCACGGTATAACCGCGAGTTTGTGACATCTGGAAAGTTTCCTGGTTGACGCCCTGACCTGCAAATGCAGCATCACCGTGTACGATTAATGGCAATACGTCATCGCCGCCAATGTCTTTACGACGTACTTGACGTGCACGTACCGAACCTTCAACCACAGGGCCAACGATTTCAAGGTGTGACGGGTTAAACGCCAATGCCAAGTGAACTTCGCCACCTGGAGTCATCACGTTTGAAGAGAAGCCTTGGTGATACTTAACGTCACCAGAACCTTTCTTGTGAATAGACTTACCTTCGAACTCACCAAACAGGTCAGCCGGGTTCTTACCCATGATGTTAACCAGAAGGTTCAGACGGCCGCGGTGAGGCATACCGATCACAACTTCTTTACAGCCTACAGAACCTGCACGCTGAATAATTTCGTTGACCATCGGGATGAATGCTTCACCACCTTCAACGCCGAAACGTTTGGCACCAACGAATTTATTACCAAGATATTTTTCTAGGCCTTCAGCCGCAGTTAAACGCTCAAGGACATGTTTCTTTTGATCAGCATTGAAGCCATATTGACCGCGTGCACTTTCTAGACGTTGTTGAATCCAACGTTTTTCTTTGGTGTCCACGATGTGCATGTATTCAGCACCGATTGAACCACAGTAAGTGGCTTCCATTGACTGAACCATTTCAGCCAAAGTCGCTTCTTCTTTACCGATCGCCAGGTTACCAGTATTGAATACTGTGTCTAAGTCAGACTGAGTCAAACCATGCGCAGCAAGATCTAGATCAGGCACAACTTCACGCTTCGCCAAACCTAATGGATCCAGTTTTGCTTTCTGGTGGCCACGGTTACGGTACGCAGCAATCAGCTGTAGCACGCCAATTTGACGACGTTCATGCTCTGAGCTGACTGTCGACTGAACAATAGGCTGAATACGGCTTGAATTGCGACCTAAAAGTAGGAATTGCTCACGTACATTACTGTGTGGTTGATCACCTTTTGGGAATTTATCGAAGTACGCTCTCCAGTCAGCACCCACTGAGTCTGGAGCAGTCAGATACTGCTCATAAAGTTCTTCAATATACGCTGCACTATCAGCGGAAAGTTCAGTGTCAAGACGCAGAGCGTCAGCAACTTCTTGCATTTGTGGACCCATTTCCTATTGCAAAAACATTTTCAGGATGCTTTTTAAGCAAAACCCAGGATTATTAGCATCAAATTGGTAATATGATACTAGTCCCCCATAAGGCATAAGCCATGAGGCGTTATTACCACACCAAGAAAATCTTGATATGTTTAATGAACAATAACGCCCCTCAGCGGCATCATCACTCATTGAATACCCGATCGAAACCGGGCAATTTTTTGCAAATCGACTTAGAAAAAAGCAAGCATTAACAAAGATTTTTTCTAAAGCGACTCGGGTCTACCTTTTATATACCAGTCCCTGATTATGCAGTGTTTAAAAAATGTACCTGGCGTGGCATTTTTTAAACATAGTCATGGGCTAAATGCTAACATGTTCTCAACTTTTCAATTGATTTTTTTGACACATACCTTCCATAAATTGGCTAAATACAGTTCAGATATTTTACTCTAATATATGGTGCTTTATCTCAAAAATAGATTCAATGTAGACTTAAGTCCTAAGCATTTCCGATAAATAAAAAGAGAGCAAACCTTTCAATCCACTCCCTCCTTAAATTTCCGTTATATAATAACATCGTTCTTGCTATTTTTCAGGTCAGTTTTACATCTAAAAATCATAAATACCCCAAATAATCACATGTTCTTCTTATATGGCGCTCAAAGCCATTACCCTTTTCCTGACTGTTTCACTCAACTTTATACATTTTAAGTATAGTATCTTTATTTTTATCCTATGATTTTTTAATTTTTCCAATAGTTTGCATAAAAAAAGCACACCTGAAGGTGTGCTTTTTTCTAAACTGCGAAGAGCAGCCTATTAGCCTGCCATATCTAAAAGCATATTACGGATGTGACCGATTGCTTTAGTTGGGTTCAAGCCTTTAGGACATACAGATACACAGTTCATAATGCCTTTACAACGGAACAATGAGAACGGGTCGTCTAGACGAGCCAAACGCTCTTGTGTTCCCGTATCACGCGAATCAATGATGAAGCGGTAAGCGTTCAACAATGCTGAAGGACCCAAGAACTTGTCCGGGTTCCACCAGAATGACGGGCATGAAGTTGAACAGCATGCACATAGAATACATTCATATAGACCATCAAGATGCTCACGCTCTTCAGGAGACTGTAAACGTTCCTTAGGAGGCGCAGGCTGGTTGTTGATCAAGAATGGATGGATCTTGTTGTACTGATCATAGAACTGGTTCATGTCAACCACCAGGTCTTTCACTACAGGAAGACCAGGTAATGGACGAACAGTAATTTCATTTGGTAAATCGTTCAGGTTCCAAAGACACGCCAAACCGTTTTTACCATTGATGTTCACACCATCTGAACCACAAATACCTTCACGACATGAACGACGGAACGTTAAAGTTTCGTCCTGTACTTTCAATGCAAGAAGTGCATCAAGCAACATACGGTGCTTGTCAGTCAGTTCAAGTTTAAAAGTTTGCATGTACGGTGCTTTATCCTTGTCAGGATCGTAGCGGTAGATATGAAATGTACGAGTACCTCTACTCATCTGAATTCTCCTGATTAGAATGTACGTGGTTTAGGTGGAATCGCATCAACCGACAATGGACGGTAACGAACTGGCTTGTACTCCAGATGGTTATCCGCAGAGAACCAAAGAGTATGCTTCATCCATTCATCATCACGACGACCATATGGGTATTCAGGATGATCTGGTGACAATTCAAAATCTACAACCGTATGCGCACCACGACACTCTTTACGAGCAGCAGCTGAAATAAGCGTTGCTTTCGCAACTTCATACAAGTTTTCAACTTCAAGCGCTTCAATACGTGCAGTGTTGAATACTTTAGATTTGTCTTTCAAGTGAATATTGCGTACGCGCGGTTCAATTGCAAGAATCTGCTTCACACCTTCGTCTAGAAGCGCAGATGTACGGAATACACCAGCGTGGTCTTGAACGATGTCACGGATTGCATCAGCAACGTCTTGAGCATTCTCACCTGTAGTCGATTCGTCAAGTTTACGAATACGCTCAACAGTTTCTTGAAGCACAGTTGTTGGAAGTGGCTCATATTCGCCATCGTGCTGTTTAGTCACATATTCAATGATATGTTGACCAGCAGCCTTACCAAATACAACCAAGTCAAGCAATGAGTTCGTACCTAGACGGTTCGCACCGTGTACAGATACACATGAACATTCACCGATTGCATAGAAGCCTTTTACTGGCTTAGCAAAGTCACGACCTTCGGCATTTGTAGAGTAAACGTCGGTGTCTTTATTGTAGTTAGCAACAAGCGCTTCAGTTTCACGAGACTCAGGAACAACCACTTGACCATGAATATTCGTTGGAATACCACCCATTTGGTAATGAATTGTTGGTACTACAGGAATTGGCTCTTTAGTGATGTCAACGTTCGCGAATTTCTTACCAATCTCGAATACAGATGGAAGACGTTTCATGATCGTGTCAGCACCCAAGTGCGTCATATCAAGCAGGATGTAATCGCCTTTAGGACCACAACCACGACCTTCTTTGATCTCTTGGTCCATAGAACGTGATACGAAGTCACGTGGCGCCAAGTCTTTCAAAGTTGGTGCATAACGTTCCATGAACGGTTCGCCGTCTTTGTTACGAAGGATTGCACCTTCACCACGACAACCTTCAGTCAACAATACGCCTGCGCCCGCAACACCCGTTGGGTGGAATTGCCAGAATTCCATATCTTGTAATGGAATACCTGCACGAGCAGCCATACCAAGACCGTCACCAGTGTTGATATAAGCATTTGTAGATGCACGGTACACACGACCAGCACCACCAGTAGCGAACAAAGTCGCTTTTGCTTGGAATACTGCAATTTTACCAGTTTCCTGATCAATTGCTGTAACACCAAGAACGTCGCCTTTTTCGTTACGGATCAGGTCAAGCGCAATCCATTCAACGAAGAATTGAGTGCCCATTTTCACGTTGCTTTGATAAAGCGTGTGAAGAAGTGCGTGACCGGTACGATCGGCAGCAGCGCATGCACGTGGCACAGCTTTTTCACCGTAGTTTGCTGAGTGACCACCGAATGGACGCTGGTAAATTGTACCGTCAGCATTACGGTCAAATGGCATACCTAGATGTTCAAGTTCATAAACCACTTGAGGCGCTTCACGAGTCATGAACTCGATTGCGTCTTGGTCACCTAACCAGTCCGAACCTTTAACTGTGTCGTAGAAGTGGTAGTGCCAGTTATCTTCTTGCATGTTACCAAGAGATGCACCAATACCACCCTGCGCTGCAACAGTGTGCGAACGAGTTGGGAATACTTTAGTCAGAACCGCAACTTTCAAACCAGCTTGAGCAAGTTGGTAAGACGCACGCATACCTGAACCACCACCACCAACGATGACAGCATCGAAAGTTTCATGCGGAATATTTGTGTAATCTTCTTTAGGGTTTATAGCGCCCATGATTGTTTCCTATCAATTCGCCCAAAAAATCTGGATCGCCCAGATTGCATATGCAAGTACAGCAATGATCACTGCTGAAGTCAGTACAAGGCGTAAACCTGAAGCTGAAGGACCCATTTGACGAGTAGTCACATAATCCGTGAATACCTGCCACATGCCGATCCATGCGTGTGCAACAAGAGATAAGACCGCCAATAAAGACATGATCTTCATTGGAACTGTCATCATAAAGCCGTACCACTGTTCAAAGTTGAAACCACCATTCAGTAGAATCCAACCCAGTACAACAACGGTATAAACAGCTAGAACTACAGCACTGACACGTTGGAGAAACCAATCGCGAGAACCTGAACCTGTTAAACCAGTAGCGCTTTTCATTAGAGTACGATCCATACAAATGCTGCAACAATACCGATTGCAGACAAGATTAATGCGATAGTAGATGCAACACGGCCACTTTCTAGTTCTTCAGCAACGCCAATGTCAGCAAGTAAATGCTTAACACCCGCAATAAAGTGAAAAATCATGCCGGCGACAAATACCCATACAATGAAGCGAACAATGAAACCGTTAAAGATTTCTTGAACTTGCGCAAAACCTTCAGGCGAAGACAATGACTTGTCTAAAATCCATAGAAGGACCGGTACGAGTAAGAATACGATAACACCTGAAAGACGGTGTAGAATTGATGCAATAGCCACGGGTGATTTTAAGTTTACTTCTAAAACTTGACCCATGGACAAATTGACAGGTCTGTTGCTTTTCACAGCGGGCATCCTGTAAGTAAAAACTCCATCCGGAGTTTGTTGGAATTAATTCGAAGGAAAGCTGGCATTCTCAGGCAAATACATGCCTAAAATCAAAACGACACTGAATTATAAAACGTGAACTATTAAAATACAAACGGCTGAATTTGGCTTTTTGGATAAAAAACCATTAAATAAGAATCATTAACAACAATAAGTCAGACTTTATATATTATTCTACCCTTTCAATTCCTATCTATATGATTGTTTTTAAATAATTAAGATGATTAATTTACTCGGTTTTCAGCCTACAGGATCATGTTTGAGTTTTAGACTAAAGATGCACAGTTCCATCACAAATATTATTTAAATCTCTTTTTAATTCAGATTTAAATCAAGTGTCTAGATTTAACAGACCAATTGCCCCAATTCATCAGCAGCGCAGTGATTCAGATAACCTGATGTTAAATAGCGACTTAGTACACCACACGATGGGTTTTTCAATCGATTTGAAGCATTTAGATTCAAAAAATCATTCATTTATTTTTATACTGCTTACCTTTGCTGCAAAACTGGCCATTTATTAAGCTACTTTTTAATCAATTGAACCATATTCAAAATTCAATTAATTGCTTTTATTTATAATTCTACCTGTTAAATTCAGCTTGGCAAAAACGATGTAAGTTATGAGATTTATATAGTTTTAAGCATGCTCACCTTAATCTTTCACTATTTTCGCCCGCATTTCTTGCTAGGAAAAAACGCTTACAAATGCCCCAAGCAGTCTATTTTTTTCTGCACCTCTGCATCAATTTGACTTATTATAGAGGTTTGATGCTGTGATTTTACTGAACTTTTTATACTGAGCGAATGTGACTAAACTGCTGTGCGGCCGTCATTTTTCATCCATAAGTATAATTGACAAAATTTCAGTACTCACTAATCTTATAGCAAATTTTTGATCCGTCCGTTTTGTGCATTAAAAGATTGATAGACAAAGCGGATATACATTCACCAGGACAGGAGATCTATTGAATGTCTGAAGCAACTGGCAAGAAAGCCGTTTTACAGCTTGATGGCAAAGAAATTGAACTACCAATTTACAGCGGCACATTGGGCCCAGATGTAATCGACGTTAAAGATGTGTTGGCTGCAGGTCACTTTACTTTTGATCCTGGTTTTATGGCGACAGCTGCGTGCGAGTCTAAAATCACGTTCATCGATGGTAACAAAGGTGTACTTTTACACCGTGGCTACCCAATCGATCAATTGGCGACTAAAGCTGATTACTTGGAAACTTGCTATTTATTGTTAAATGGCGAACTTCCAACTACTGAGCAAAAAGAAGAATTTGACGCTAAAGTACGTAACCATACAATGGTTCACGATCAAGTTAGCCGTTTCTACAATGGTTTCCGTCGTGATGCGCATCCTATGGCGATCATGGTAGGTGTGGTTGGTGCGTTGTCTGCGTTCTATCACAACAACCTTGACATCGAAGATGTGAACCACCGTGAAATCACTGCAATTCGTTTAATCGCGAAGATTCCTACACTGGCGGCTTGGAGCTACAAGTACACCATCGGTCAACCATTCGTTTACCCACGTAACGACCTTGCTTATGCAGAAAACTTCCTGCACATGATGTTTGCTACTCCTGCAGACCGTGATTACAAAGTTGATCCGATTCTTGCAAAAGCAATGGACCGTATCTTCACGCTTCATGCTGACCACGAACAAAATGCGTCTACGTCTACAGTACGTTTAGCTGGTTCTACTGGTGCTAACCCGTATGCATGTATCGCTGCTGGTATCTCTGCACTTTGGGGTCCTGCTCATGGCGGCGCGAACGAAGCTGTTCTTAAGATGCTTGACGAAATCGGCACTGTAGAAAACGTTGCTGGCTTCATGGAAAAAGTGAAGACTAAAGAAGTTAAACTGATGGGCTTTGGTCACCGAGTTTACAAAAACTTCGATCCACGCGCGAAAGTAATGAAAGAAACTTGTGACGAAGTTCTTGGTGCACTTGGCATCAATGATCCACAGCTTGCACTGGCTATGGAACTTGAACGTATCGCACTTTCTGACGAATACTTCATCAAGCGTAACCTATACCCTAACGTAGACTTCTACTCAGGTATCATCCTTAAAGCGATTGGTATCCCGACAGAAATGTTTACTGTGATCTTCGCGCTTGCACGTACTGTTGGCTGGATCAGCCACTGGTTAGAAATGCACAGCGGTCCTTACAAGATCGGTCGTCCTCGTCAGCTTTATACTGGCGAAGTTCAACGCGATATCGTTCGTTAATTCGAACCGCGTCGAAAGACTCAAGAAAACCACCCACCCGGGTGGTTTTTTTAGCACTGACAAAAGCCTACAAAAAATTGACCTGAAACGTTTTAAAATGAATATATCAAAATCATATTCACGGATTAAGTCACCTAAAAACAGGACGTATATTGAATGCTGTTGTATTTTCTGCCCTTTATTTTGAGACTGGTTCGTTTTGAACAGTTTAAGTGCCGCAGTTTAACGTCTGGTGAAATCAAAATTTCCCAACGAGTATTTGGCAACCTGATCGATTATTCTCGCGTTAAAATCATGAATCACCCCTACCTGCCTTGGCAATCCAAACATGTCATTATGGCGCCCAGTGGCTACATCCATGTACGCAATTTAAATTATCGGGAAGATTATTCGCGCGAGAGTTTATCTTATCAGGCACTATTTATTCATGAGATGGCGCATATTTATCAGCACCAATGTCAGATCAATGTGCTTTTAAAAGGGGCATTTTTACAAAGTGCTTATTTTCTCAGCTTGGGAAAATATAATCCGTACAAATATCAATTTAATCCCAACAAATCATTTTCAACCTACAATATTGAACAACAAGGCGATATTGCCCGGGATATTTTTCTAAAAAAAATTCCGAATATTATTTTAAATCCAAAAATAAACAGATGATATTTAATCAGTTTAATTCCAAACAATATAGCTAAAGCATATTTTAAAAGCCAAAATTTAGATTTCAGTCTTTAAATCTACATAAGCCTAGATGCATAAAAAATCAGCATATTTTCTAATTTTATATAATAACTTTTTTCACTCAATGCCTGTTCTGCTAAATCAACTCTAGCTTATCGATAAAATTTCGATAAAATAGGCCGGTATGATTATTTTGCATCGCAGATTAAGATTCAATGATCATGCGATAAAAAGTTTTTTTATTTAAGCCATTTGGCATTTTATGAATATCGAAGTGCACTCAACTGAATAATTAGAATTATAAAAATCAGTAATTTAGTGTATCAACCTATAGGAATAGGATTTACTTGGAATGAAAAGTTTTAAAATTGCGATTGCTCAATTCTCTCCACATGTGGGCAATCTGGATGCAAATACGCAAAAAATGATTGATCTGGCCAATCAGGCTAAAAAAGATAAAGCGGATCTGATTATCTTTCCTGAACTTTCAACATTGGGCTATCCTGCAGAAGACTTATTAATTCGCCCAAGTCTGGTGAAACGCACCAAAGCGGCTTTTGAAAAACTAACTGAAGTAAAAGATATTGTCATGGTCTTTGGTTTTGTTAATCAAACTGAAGATGGTCAGCGTTATAACTCGGCTGCTGTCATGAAAGATGGCGAAGTACTGGGTGTTTATAACAAACAAGTGTTGCCAAACTATGGTGTATTTGATGAAAAGCGTTATTTTGGCGAAGGTCATCAGCATCTGGTATTTGAGTATCTTGGACATAAATTTGGCGTACTGATCTGTGAAGATGTCTGGTCTTTGGCCACTGTTCAGCAACTGGCAAAATTGAATATCGACACGGCTTTGGTGCTGAATGCATCGCCATATGAAGTGGGTAAACCACAACATCGTATTGAAACCATGGCGGCCTTGGTCAAACAGCTAAATATCAATCTGGTGTACTGCAACCAGGTCGGTGGCCAAGATGACCTGATCTTTGACGGTACCAGCTTTGTGCTCAACAAATCTGGCGAGGTGGCTTTACAGGCACCCACTTTCCAGGAAAATCTGGCAATTGCAGAATTTAATGCTGAACAACTGCAATTCAGCAAAGGTGCAATTGCACCTGCTTTAGACACCATGGCTGAGATTTATCAAAGCCTGGTCATGGCCACACGTGATTATGTACAGCGTTCTGGCTTCCCAGGTGTGATTCTGGGCCTGTCTGGCGGGATTGACTCTGCCCTGACCCTGGCGATTGCTGTAGATGCGCTTGGTGCAGATAAAGTTCAAGCCGTGATGATGCCTTATACCTATACCGCACAAATCAGTGTGGAAGATGCAGCGGCTCAAGCCAAAAATATGGGCGTGACTTTCGGTATTGCCGAAATCAATCCTGTGGTAAGCGGCTTTATGCAGGTGCTATTCCCGTTCTTTGGCAACGCTCCAGTCGATGCTACCGAGGAAAACCTGCAAGCACGTTCACGGGGCACCTTATTGATGGCCCTATCTAACAAATTCGGTAATCTGGTGCTGGCAACCGGTAATAAGTCTGAACTAGCTGTCGGTTATTGCACCCTGTATGGCGATATGGTCGGTGGTTATGCAGTTCTGAAAGATGTGTATAAAACCATTGTGTTTGAACTGGCGAAATATCGTAACAGCATTTCAGAAACTCCAGTGATTCCGGAACGTGTGATTACCCGTCCACCTTCAGCAGAACTGCGTCCAGATCAGGTCGATCAAGACTCTTTACCTGCCTATGACATTCTAGATGCGATCTTGTACTCTTATATTGAAGAAGATATGAGTCAAGACGATATCATTGCCAAAGGCTTTGATGCTGAAGTCGTGAAAAAAGTGATTCGTCTGGTTGATATCAATGAGTACAAGCGCCGCCAAGGTGCGATTGGGCCACGTATCAGTTCACGTTCTTATGGCCGTGAGCGTCGTTATCCAATCGTCAATGGATGGAAAGCAGGTAGCTAAATTCTGCTCTCAATGATGTAAATCAGAATCGTCCAAGTGAATGCTTGGGCGATTTTTTTATGCGACAGTAAAATGAAGATCAGACTCAATATTAAGGAAAAATGATGTTTTGAGAAATCTGAAAAAATTAGTGGATGCTTCAAATATTTTTTATAGTTTGCAGTACTTTTTAAAAGACAAAAAAAGAGACCAAGCTGAGAGCTTGGTCTTTTAAAATGGTGGCTATGACGAGACTTGAACTTGTGACCCCCGCATTATGAGTGCGGTGCTCTAACCAACTGAGCTACATAGCCGTAAACTGTGTGCGCATTATCGTAATTTCAGCTTCTATCGTCAAGCATTTTAAAACACAAATGTTCAGTCTTTATGCAAATACGGAATAAACTTTTAAATTTTAAACAAAAAAGGTTTTTTTAGTATGTAATTCACGCATTCATAGCACCCTTTAATTCTTCGAGGATTCATCAAATGTATAAAATCAAAATATCTATTTTACTCATTGGCCTTTCAAGTCTGAGTGCCTGCCAGATCATCTCGCCTATTTTCGTAGATTATAATGGCGTCAGACGTGATGTGGCACAGTGGATTAATCAGCAGCAACTGATGAGCATGCAGCAAAAACGATCTTTGGCACAACTCAGCAGAGCACAGCAGAAAATCGAGCCCTATCCGGAATATGAGCAGAGTCAACGACTGGCGGTAACCCGGGAAAATCAGATTGCATTACATTGTGCGCGTTTACATGTGACAGAACATAAAATCCGGCAGCTACAGCAAAAAATTTATGCAGGTGAAACTCAAACAATTTTAAATCGTTATGAACAGCTGTCACCGCAAATAAAATTAGACCCGACCTCTATTCGATGTGATTAATCACTGTCTTAAGCTATCACATTAATTACATATAAATTATTAACTTAGGCTAAATAAACAACTCGGTTCAATAGCTCTAAACAGGTGCTTTATTCTTTAATCTATTAGACATTATACCTATGTATTTACTTGGTTTTATTTTTATACAATACAGGCTATGATCAAAGTATAAACAACTATTCGTACCCGGTTTAACGCGTCATAATTTTATAACTCTAAATTCCCCTTAGGAGAATTCTAATGCCTTTTGAACATATTTTAGTACCTGTTGACGGTTCAGAAACATCCTATGCTGCAGTAGATAAAGCTGTAGAAATTGCCAAAGCATTTAACAGTAAAGTCACAGTGGTTCAAGTGCTAGCGCTGGACCCTTATATCGCTGCAGAATATATCTCTGCGGCACAAACCAATGACCTGATTGAACGTGCCCGCACTTCCATCCTGAAAACGCTGGATGAAGCCAAAGCAAAATTCTCTGGTGCAGGTGTTGAAGTGGATACACAGCTGCTTGAGGGTCAGGTGATTTATAGCGAGATTGTCAAAGCAGCTAAAGATTTAAATTCTGACCTGATCGTGATTGGTTCACATGGTCGCACTGGCTTCAAAAAACTGTTCCTTGGCAGCGTAGCGCAAAGCATTTTAGGCCAAGCGGATATCCCCGTGATGGTGATTCGCAACTAAATTATCTTCAAAATCCCCATTTTTCACCAAGTGGGGATTTTTTATATCTCTACTCGACCATCCCATTGATAGCGTTTTAAATCCACACGATCACCTCTAAAACAAATTCCTTCCTGCATAAGTTTTTGCTGCTGGATATTGTGACCATGTTCGTCCAGTTGCTTCACACTGATTTTCGCCTGGGCATTGATCACCCGATACCAGGGAATATCGGTATCTGCATTTAAATGACTGAGCACCCGACCGACCAATCGCGCATGTTTGGGCAAACCTGCCAGTCTGGCAATCTGTCCGTAGGTGGCGACTTTGGCATATGGAATCTGATTGACCACAGCCAAAATCATTTCTGCCATTTCCTGACTGGCTGAACTTGTCTTGCTGATTTTCATCTATTCAATAGCCCATTTAAATAAAAGATCACACCTCAACCTCTCCATAAAAAGCCGGATGAGAATAATCAAGCCTGATTAAAAGACGTTGATTCATGCTCTCATCTCACGATAGAAATAATCTAGCAGCCTCTTGATCTTCTAAGTTTTATCTTTAGAAATTATCCGGATTTTCTAAGCGTTTTACTTCCTGAACCTTATCTGGATGATGCACCGTGGCGACTCCATCTGCATCTTTCTGATCAATCAGAATCTCTGGCTGAAAGATAGTGATGGTCTCATTTCCTTTGGCATCTTCCCCGACAATATAGCGAAAACCCTTACGATTCAGCTTGTGGCACATGCGTTGATACCAACCTTTAAAGCCCTGCGTCTCTTCATTGGGATTATAATAAAAAGCATTCATGACCACAGGCAGGCCCAAGCCACATACCACACCGGACAATAGCACTACAATAAAGGTATAGCCCACCAGAATACTGCTATAGGCTTCCAGCTGAGGAATATTGGCGACCGCCAGAATTAAGGCCAAAGAAATCCCGCCACGCACCCCGCCCCAAGACAGGATGGTCAAACTGCCGTTATAGCTTTTCTTGCTGACTTTTGGAAAGATGGCAAAGGCCAGGTAATTGGCTGCAAAACGGGCCAAATGCAGAATTACAAAAGCCACCACTCCGCCCAGAACCAGACTGGTACTCAAGTCCAGAATAAACAATTCCAGACCGATCAGGGTAAACAGGAATGAATTGATAATTCCCTCAACCGTATGCCAGAAATGATTAACGTCACCAATTTCGGCATCTGCCAGAATTTCTTTCCATTTATTGCCGACAATCAAGCCACCAATCACACAGGCAATTGGCGCGGAAGCATGTGCCAGCAAAGCCACCAGATAGGAACCACAAGCCAGCAAGGCCGTGGTCAGAATCAGAGATTCCATTTCATGTTTGCCGCGCAGAATCCGCAAGATCGCAAAACCGAATCCGAGACCAATCAGTACCGCCACGACAATCTCATAAAGCAAGGTTTGCAGCACTGCCAGTACCGTAAAGTTTTCACCTTGCAGGACATGGAGTAAGGTCATAAACAAGGCAATACACATCGCATCATTAAACAACGACTCGCCTTCAAGCTTGACAATCAAATGATGCGGTGCGCGAACCGAACTCAATACGCCTTTGATGCCGATCGGATCTGTGGCGCCCAAGGCCGCCCCTAGCAAGAGCAAAACCAGCAGGTCAACATGTTTACCAATCAGGAACTGATAACCATACAACACCACACCAAAGAACACTGCACAGAACACCAAAGCCAGACCAGCCAAAATACTGATCGGCCGCCAGTGGTTACGCAAATCTGAGACCTTAAACTTCAGCGCAGATGAAGTCAGGATAAAACAGATCACACCATTGATCAGAAAATCATAGAAATCGACGTGACGAACAGCCTGCTCGATATTGTCAATATTGATGCTAAAGAATGGATTACCATGCAGTAAACTGGCGCCCCACTGCAAAATGAAAACAAAGATTGCAGAGACAATAGGGACACCGATCGCTTGCGGAAAGCCTAAAACGCGCTTATTAAACATGGTCGTGGCAATAGACAGAGCAAAGACCACCGTGAGTAGCTGAAGAAAAAAGAAATTTCCCATTCGGTTTCCTAAAATCGGGCGATATGGAGCACTATGCGCCGAGAGGCGTTGTTAAAATAGAGATTTAAATAGCAAGGTATTCTGGCAAAACAAGTTTAGTCCGCTTTTTTATCGAATTGAGTTAAGTTTCTTTTCAGTATTTTCGAATGATGATTTAACATACAGATCAGCACTCGGCTTTTGCTTTCCCATCATTCTATTTTGAATTTTTCTCCCATGCATCAAACTGTCAAAACCATTTTTCGTCTCTGTTTTGCCAGCGTGATTTTTCTGATCACGTTGTCCTTATGTTTTACCTGCTTTGCTAAAATTCAGGAAATTCTGCAAGCAGAACAGCATTATCAGCAAGCCACCAGCATTCCCTTAAAAAGTACAGCCGGCGAACAGTATGTATTGGTGTCCAATAACCAGCGACCAGACAATGCAATTTTTATTCTGATTGCAGGAAATGGTTATGTGGCCAAAATCAACTGTGAACATTACAGCGCTTTATGTAGCGATGAAGACAATCAATCGCATACCCGTCAAATCCAGACTGTTGACTTAATCAAAGCGGGAAATCTGTTCTATATTGAAAAAATCCAGTTCAGAGATAGCCGAACCGGCAAAGCAACTGCTTTAGAATATAACAAACAAGAAATTCAGCAGTTTTATCAAAATGACATGAGCAACCTCAAATATACAGTCTTTGCAATTGCACTGTTTGCTTTGGCTGCATTATTCGTCAGTATCAAGATATTAAGAAATTTCCGGCGTTTTCTGCATAAATAAAAAAAGGAGCATCTGCTCCTTTTTTTATCGAAGTCATTTAAATATTTTGATTAAAGGTATCACAATTCGCAACCTGACCGGATTTCAAGCCGGTATTAAACCATTGTACCCGCTGCGCGCTGCTGCCATGAGTAAAGCTGTCCGGCACCACCTGCCCGCGGGCACGTTTCTGCAAATAGTCATCGCCAATTTTATGAGCGGCATCCATCGCTTCCTGCACATCGCCCTGTTCCAAAAATTGGGTTCGCTCATGATTATGGTAAGCCCAGACGCCGGCCAGACAGTCTGCCTGCAATTCCTGACGCACTGAAAGCTGGTTACTTTGCACTTCGCTTGCTTGCTGACGCGCCTGTTGTACTTGAGAAGAAATACCTAAAATCGTCTGAATATGATGCCCCACTTCATGGGCCACAACATAGGCCAGCGCAAAATCCCCCGCCTGATCATTACGGGAAAGTTCGGTGGCATTCTGTTCTCCAGTAATGCCCATTTGAGTGCGCATATCTTTAAAGAATGCCGTATCGATATACACTTTCTGGTCTGTCGGGCAGTAGAAAGGCCCCATCGCCGCCTGAGCAGTACCACAACCAGAATTCACGATGCCGTTAAACAACACCAGTTTCGGTGGGACATACTGCTGATTTAACTGCTGCTGAAACACCTGATTCCAGGTATCTTCAGTATCTGCCAATACAGTTCCAACAAAATCAATCGACTCCTGCTGTTCTGGCGTGGGATTTTCCAGGCCACGTGTTTCTGCCGCACCCGATACCCCCTGAGTGACCTGCTTGGTGGTTTGATAAGCCTGTTGTGGATCGACACCGAAAAACTTCCAGGCCACAAAGGCCACAATCAATCCAACAATACTGATTCCGCCAGCTTTGGCACCACCACCACGACGGTCTTCTACATTGCTACTGACACGACGACCTTTCCAACGCATAGTCTTTTCCTTTTCTTAATCTGCTTAATATCCAGATATTTCCACACCTTAAGCTTTTGATGATTTAGGCCAGATTTTCTTAATCAGGCTGATGACCAGCATGACCAGCAGACCCGCTAAAATTCCTACTGCGAAATTAATCAAGGTCGGTGTTACGGCACCGACAATGTTGCCAATGCTGGGAATATCCTGCACATAAGCAACACTGTCTTCAGTAAAGTGATGAATAAAAGGAATTGCATGGTTAATAATTCCACCGCCCACCAGAAACATCGCAGCGGTCCCAACAATGGAGAGAATTTTCATTAAGATCGGGGCAAATGCCAACAAGCCACGTCCTATTTTTTGTTTAAAATCGGACTGCTGTTCAGTCAGATGCAGACCGATATCATCCAGTTTGACAATCAGCGCAACAAAACCATAAACACCAATGGTCATCACCACCGCGATCAGGCTTAAAACAGTCACTTTGGTCAGCATCGAGGCTGCGGCGACCGTTCCCAAAGTAATCACGATAATTTCAGCAGACAGGATAAAGTCAGTGCGAATAGCACCTTTGACTTTTTCATTTTCAAACTGGTGCAAATCCATTTCTGTATGAATCAATTGCTCACGCGCCTGTTCCGCGTCCTTGGCCTTCGGTGTATGCAAGGTATGAATAATTTTTTCCACGCCTTCATAACATAGGAACAAACCACCCAGCACCAACAAGGGATTAATCAGCCAGCCTGCAATAAAGCTGATTAATAATGCCAGCGGCACCAAAATCAGTTTATTAACAAAAGAACCTTTGGCAACTTTCCAGACCACCGGTAATTCACGATCAGCCCGCACACCTGTCACTTGCTGCGCATTTAAAGCCAGATCATCACCAAGGACGCCTGCTGTTTTTTTTGCTGCCATTTTGCTCATGACAGCGACATCATCCAGAACAGTAGCAATATCATCTAATAATAGTAATAAACTGCT
This sequence comes from Acinetobacter lwoffii, assembly GCF_024129855.1. Taxonomy (GTDB): domain Bacteria; phylum Pseudomonadota; class Gammaproteobacteria; order Pseudomonadales; family Moraxellaceae; genus Acinetobacter; species Acinetobacter lwoffii_L. The sequence goes on along the minus strand of NZ_JAMXXC010000001.1, from coordinate 107,811 downwards.
CGCCATACTTATTATCCTTATCTTCTTTCCACCTAGTTTAATCAAAATTCTTAAAAATATTGTATTCACTTGTTTAATTTATAAGATTTTTTTACGACAGCTTTTTTTCTGGCTGACAATCAAAAACAGAATGCCGTACAATGTTGCCATTCGTTAAAATACAGCTGTAGTACTGACTACCCTTTGGAATAGATAATGAGTAATCAAGATAATCGTCCAGTGATCTTGACGGGCGACCGTCCTACCGGACAACTCCACCTCGGCCACTTTGTGGGTTCATTACGCTCTCGTGTAGGTCTGCAAGATTCTCACCATCAACACTTGTTACTCGCTGATGCTCAAGCCCTGACCGATAATGCGGACAATTTTGAAAAAGTACGTCGTAACATTATTGAAGTGGCGACGGATTATCTGGCTGTCGGTATTGATCCAACTAAAACCACAATTTGTGTGCAGTCATGCCTGCCAGCACTAAATGAACTGACCATGCTTTACCTCAATTTCGTGACGGTTTCACGTCTTGAGCGTAACCCAACGATCAAATCTGAAATCCAGATGCGTGGTTTTGAGCGTGATATTCCAGCCGGTTTCTTGTGCTACCCGGTGGCTCAAGCTGCTGACATTACGGCATTCAAGGCCACTGTAGTTCCTGTGGGTGAAGATCAGATTCCAATGATCGAACAGACCAACGAAATCGTGCGTCGTTTAAACCGTCAAATTGGTCATGACCTGTTACCAGAATGTAAGGCATTGCTTTCCAATGTAGGCCGTTTACCTGGTTTTGATGGTAAAGCAAAGATGTCGAAATCTTTGGGCAATACCATTGTGCTGGATGCGACAGATAAAGATATCAAGAAAGCTGTCAACGCCATGTATACCGATCCGAATCACTTACGTATTGAAGATCCAGGTCAGGTCGAAGGCAACGTGGTATTCACCTATCTAGATGCCTTCGATCCAAATAAAGAAGAGCTGGAAGAACTTAAAGCCCATTATCGTCGTGGTGGTTTAGGCGATGGTACAGTGAAAAAACGTCTGGAAAGCATTTTAAAAGAATTGATCGGTCCAATTCGTGAGCGTCGTATTGAACTGGCTAAAGATCCGGATTACATCATGGATATTCTAAAAACTGGTACGGATAAATGTCGCGATATTACCCAGGCGACACTGGATGAAGTTAAATCTGGCCTCGGCGTATTCCATTTTTAATTAGAAAAAATTGCTCTTAAAAGCTCTTCTGATGAAGAGCTTTTTTATTTAAGCTAAAATTGCGCAAAAATGATGCAAATATCCCCACATAATCTTCATAGTTTTAACCTTATTTAACATGTATTAACATGAATACTGATGAGTCATATGAGAATGCGTCCTATTATGGTCATATTCAGTAAGGAATCAGATTTAACTCTCTCCACAGTTAATTTTGAAATAGTTTGAAAAAACATTCCTTTTTCTACGCAATGACAACCCCAATCATTGCGTTTTTTTTGCTTATAGTTTTTTAAAATGATAAAAAAATCCTGCGTTTAAGCAGGATTTAATCATGGCTAAGAATTAATAACTGAACAAGCCTTTTTCTAATGGTATTTCGATATCTAAAGAAACTCCGCTATCTCGACCATTTACCTTTGAATCACCGACCCATGCATTAATTTTAAGCGGCATTTCTGGACGTATATAATGTGACCAGGTCAAATCCAGTGCTTTAATCTCATCATTAAAAGCAAAAGCAGCATTATTAACAGCGGCAAATTCTGATTGATTCACATCAGCAAAAAGTATACGCCCTGATAAGCGGTTCATAAAATCAATACGAATATCTCCACCCACGGAAATCATCTGCGCATCGCCACCTAAAGCATGTGCTAGAGGATAACCATGCTGATAAAAACCGTCTGTATAATTCGTATGGTTGTAGGAAATGCCTTGAACCTTGCCATTAGTCCGCGTATCTGCCCATTCTGTGTAGAGCTGATATGGCATATTTTTTACAGTGGAAGAATAGTCAATGCCGGCAAGATACATTTTTTTTGCAGGTAAGCCCCCAGCCTCATCCTCTCCTACATATTGAGCATATAGACCTACCGGAGTTTGGGTAAGAGAAAATAAATTTAACCGCGCATCGAAGCCGGCAATCTGGTTAGATGGGTCTGGTTCACCTGTACCCCCATTATCTTTACTACCCACAAAAGCATCCCACAGCGAACTTAAACTTTCAGGTCGTCCTTCCCCACCCCACTGAATCGCACGCGAGGCACCAAGCTCTAAATAAGGTAAAGGCTGTGCTGTAACACGCAAACCAATCAATTTGGCGTCTGGAACTGCGCTATAGTCATCGAGTTGACCCGCAAAAGCCTGATACTGCCACGGGCCAATCCAAGATAACCATTTATTTTCAAATGCTGTCTGTTCTGCACGTTGAACTGTAAAGCCATAGACTGGACGACTGGCATCACCACGAATCAAGCTGCCATCATGGCTTGGGCCCCAGTAAGTTGGAATCTGCCCAGCAATCAACCATTGATTCCAAAGTTTTCCTGCCAGATAAGAACCTTCAAGATTTACATCCTGATCATTATCAATTTGTGGATCTTTTTCAGCATTCACCCTGATCTTGGCATCCCAATTCGTACTGCCAGCATTAAACTCTAAAGCTGCCTGATATTGTGCTTTTTGCTGATCCCCGAAAGCCTGTGGAATATTTTTTTGATCGGTTTCTGCAAATACACCCAATTTTAGCTGTTGATTATCTGCCTTTAGTTTAGCCAGAACCGAATCGATTACACGCTGCTGTACAGTATTGCTGATCTGCGCATTTGATAAGGCTCGTTGAATTTCATCCCCACTCAGTGGCCAGGTTGAGGTACTGATTTGAATAACCCCTTGCTGGTTTAACCAGTTTAGGTCCGTACGCAGATTTGCATCATTTAGAACCAGACCCTGAGCAAAAGCAGGAAGCACAAGCGTAGTCAGCAACACACTCAATAATGTTTTTTTTAGCAACATGGGATGAATATTCTCAAGTTTATTTTCTGCTTCACCTTAATCGCTCCTATGTTAATTTTCAACGATTAAACTGTTGTTTTTTACTCAAGCTTTCAGATGTATCGACAAAAAATAACCCACACAATGGTGGGTTATTTTGAATTCAGCATTTAAGCATTTTTATGACGCATATGCGGGAACAAGATCACATCGCGGATACTTGCTGCATTGGCAAAGATCATCACCAGACGGTCAATACCAATACCCTCACCTGCTGTTGGAGGAAGACCGTATTCCAGTGCTTCGACAAAGTCTGCATCGTAATGCATAGCTTCATCATCACCAGCATCTTTTTCAGCAACCTGTGCTTGAAAACGTTCAGCCTGATCGATTGGATCATTTAATTCCGAGAAGCCATTTGCCAACTCACGGCCACCGATGAAGAATTCAAAACGGTCGGTAATGTGTGGATTGTGATCATTACGGCGTGCCAATGGAGAAGTTTCCGCTGGATATTCAGTAATGAACGTCGGCTGACGCAATTTGGTTTCTACGGTTTCTTCAAATACCATGGTTTGCAGTTTGCCCAGACCAAAACCTGGTTTCACTTGCTCTTTCAATTCTTCCTGAAGGAATTTTGCCAGGAACTCACGGTCATTGACATTTTCAGGAGTAAATTGCGGGTTATTTTCCAGAATCGCATCGAACATTGAAATTTTCTTGAATGGCCCTTTGAAGCTATATACTTCATCGCCATAAGGCACGTCAGTCGTACCCAAGATATCAATCGCCAGACGCTCCAGCATTTGCTCGGTCAATTCCATCAAGTCTTTGTAATCTGCATAAGCCTGATAGAATTCGATCATGGTGAATTCAGGGTTGTGACGGGTAGAAACACCTTCGTTACGGAAGTTACGGTTAATTTCAAACACACGTTCAAAACCGCCGACCACCAAACGCTTTAAGTAAAGCTCTGGCGCAATACGCAAGAACAGCGACATGTCCAGTGCATTATGATGTGTTTCGAAAGGACGTGCCGATGCACCGCCTGGAATCACATGCATCATTGGCGTTTCAACTTCCATATAACGCTTTTCAGTCAGGAAGGCACGGATACCCGCTACGACTTTGGCACGAATCTCAAAAGTTTTACGTGTTTCTTCGTTAACAATCAGATCTAGATAACGTTTACGATACTTTACTTCAGTATCGTTCAAACCATGGAACTTGTCTGGAAGCGGACGTAATGATTTGGTCAGTAATTCAAAATGTTCGATGTGTACATACAAATCGCCTTTACCCGAACGGCCGATATAACCTTCGACTGCGATGATATCGCCAAGGTCCAGACCTTTAATGGTAGCCAGCACATCTTCAGCGAGTTCTTTACGCGCCACATACAGCTGGATACGACCTGTCATGTCCTGGATCACGATAAATGAACCACGGTTCAACATTACACGACCGGCAACTTTGACGTAGACCTTTTCGCCTGCTTCAATTTCTTCTTTAGATTTATCAGCGAACTGGTCTTGTAAATCCTGGGCATAATGCTCACGCTTAAAGGTATTCGGCCATGGACTCTTACCTGTTTCTTGTGCCTGAGCTTCGATTTGCTTTAACTTGGCATGACGCTGTGCAATTAAATCGTTTTCGGAAATGATTTGTTCAGAAGTCGATTGAGCGTTATTTTGCGTCATCTCTGCCTCGAATAAGATTAGTTAAAAAATAGAAGTTGCATAGAATAGCAGAAATCCTTCTCAAATCGTAGCGCAAACACTCTCAGGAACCGGCTTTTCTTTGGAAAAATCCACTATCTTGCTATTTACACCATTCGGTTCAGCCCGTCTGTCACTCTTTTAAATTCCCTTTCTTCAAACTTATTGCAGCACCCAGCTGCTCTCAGTTGGGATTAAAGTCTAAACCAGACAAGTCTTATATAAATTCATTGCACTGCAAAACTTCGGCTTAGACCAATAGCTAACTGCCTTGTATACCCAGACGTTCTACAATGACACTCAGCTTCAAGATGATGTGCCAATCAACAAATAACCAATATGGCATATCCCATAAAAATGAGTAATGTACTATGTCTAAGATTTTGTTTATACATGGCTTAGATTCCTCCAGAGAATCCACCAAGTTCCATGCCATTGATGTGGTACACAAGTACTGTATCGATGTCGATTACCGAAATCTGAGCTATAGTTCGGTCGCCGAGTTTTATCATGAGATGATTGAAACCATCAAACCAGATATTCTGGTCGGCCACAGTCTTGGCGGTTATTGGGCACTGAAAATGTCACAGGCGTATCAAATTCCCTGTGTAGTGGCTAATCCCATTTTGCAGCCTAACTTCCGCGATGATTATCCGCCGATTGGGCATCACGATTTACAGCATGATATTCCTCAGTTTGCCTATCTGGAGCTGGGCGATGAAATTCTGGATATGCATGCGGTTCAGACACAACTTGAAGACTATATGCAAATTCAGGCAGTTGATGGCGGCCATCATCGTCTGGAACATCCTGAGCAAATTAATACACTGATTCAGGAAATCGAAGATCATTTTATCAGGCAATAAAAAAGCCCCACAATTTTGGGGCTTTTTTTAATTTATGACTTAAGCAACTGCCGCTTCAGGCTGAGATTTGTCGTCCAGTACTGACCAGATATCCAGGCCTAATTCTGCATGCAGGTCAGGAAGATCAAGGAAAATACTTGCACCAAGTACTTCATGTTGACATTTTTGAGCCAGTTCATTCACTGCTTTTAAGGTTCCGCCACTTGCCAGAACATCATCCACAATAATTACTTTCTGGGACTGAACTTCCGCAGACATTTCTAAACGATCCAGACCATATTCCAGGCTATAACCCACACCGACCACTGGAGGTGGCAATTTACCTGCTTTACGCACCAACAATAAGCCTTTGCCTGTACGTTGTGCCAACAAGCTTGCCAACACAAAACCACGCGCTTCAACCGCAATAAAGCTTTCTACTTCTGCCAGTTTGTCAGCAGGAATGCTGGCAATCAAAGCGTCAGTCAATGGACCAATATTGCTCATGAAAAGTGGGGTCAAATCAAAGAAGCAAATTCCTGGTTTTGGAAAATCTTGGACCGTACGAATGTGAGACCACAAAGAAGTAGACAAATTGCTCATGGGAGATCTTAAAAAAAGAAAAGGAATATGGGAATTTTAAACCTATTTGAGTAGAGCGGACAAGCCAAGCTGCCTAATAAGAACCCGACGTTTAATTACAAGATATTGATTTTATTATATTAATTTATTTTAAAAATATTTAATCCGGACTTTACTGATTTTAAATTACCTAAAAACTCAAGTTTTTACTGCACGACTTTGGTCTATCCCACAAGATAAACACTCATTTTTGCCATCGTCAGCTTTTTATCCTTTAACCGCCTACGCCAGAAAAGCTGATTGGCGTGATTTTTAGATAAATGAGGAATGTGTCGTCTATTCTGCTGCTAATTTCGCTGATTAAGCTTTTATTCACTTTACTTTATGAATAGAACTGCGTAAAAATTTAGCCAAATATGTTCACTGTTAAAAAGTCATATTCTTTTAGAGTCTTGCCTTTTATGGATTTTAAGCTGACGCCTACAGTTGCTCAGTTTTGGAGAGTTACATGAGAAAGTTTCAATGCATCGTATGTGGATGGATTTATGACGAGGCAGAAGGTTGGCCTCAAGACGGGATCGTGGCAGGCACCAAATGGGAAGATATCCCAGATGACTGGACCTGTCCAGATTGCGGCGTGTCTAAAATTGATTTCGAAATGATCGAAGTCTAATCACGTCCAGTTAAAGGCCATATCCATATGGTCTTTTTTTATGCCTTTCAATCATTTATACAGCATGGAGCTCTACCATATGGAAACAACTATGCATCCTATCGTCATTATTGGTTCAGGTATGGCGGGTTATGCCGTAGCACGTGAATTTCGTAAACTCAATCCAGAACATGAATTGCTGATGATCTGTGCGGATGATGCGGTCAATTACGCCAAACCGACGCTCTCCAATGCTTTGGCTGGCAATAAAGCGCCTGAACAAATTCCACTAGGCGATGCGGCTAAAATGTCAGCACAGCTGAATATGCGCATTGAACAGCATACCTGGGTCAAAGCCATTCATCCGGAAGATCATCAGCTGGTTCTGGAAAAAGATGGTCAGGAAAGTACGCAAAATTATAGCAAACTGGTATTAGCCATCGGTGCCAATCCGGTACGTCTGGCGATTGCCGGTGATGCCAGCGATGACATTCATGTCGTCAACAATTTGAGTGACTATAAAGCTTTCCGTAACAATCTGGCAGCACGTGAAGACAAACGTGTAGTAATTTTAGGTGCAGGCCTGATTGGCTGTGAATTTGCCAACGACCTACAAAATACCGATCATCAGGTTACAGTCATTGATTTAGCCCCTCAGCCACTTGGCCGCTTATTGCCAGAACATGTTGCTACTGCATTCCAGAAGAATCTTGAAGAAACCGGCATTCACTTTGTCTTGGGCACAACAGTCGAAAAAGTCTCTCGTGCGGACAATGGTGATTATCTGGTCACGCTGGCCAACGGTCAGTCTTTGGTCGCTGATGTAGTGTTATCTGCGGTGGGCTTACAGCCGAATATTTCTTTGGCGAAACAGGCAGACGTACATACCAGTCGCGGAGTTTTGACCACCGCACAACTGGAAACCAACCAAGCCGACATCTATGCTGTAGGTGACTGTGCCGAGGTCAATGGAACTTTATTGCCTTATGTCATGCCGATCATGCAACAAGCCCGCGCTTTGGCAAAAACCTTAAACGGTGAACATACCGCTGTACATTATCCGGCTATGCCAGTGGCAGTTAAAACGCCTGCTGCACCTTTAACGGTATTGCCTGCACCGGTTGATGTGAATGTCACCTGGGAAACTGAAGAATTTGACGATGGCATGCTGGCCAAAGCGTTCGATGCTAACGGCACCTTACGTGGTTTCGTGCTTTTGGGCGCCACTGCAGCCAAACAGCGTCTGACCTTGACCAAACAGGTTCCTGACTTGATTCCTGCTGCGGTTTAGAGGTTTAATAGCAAGGATATTTTTTAAACGAAATATCCTTTAATTAGGACAGCGACTATGTACAGCGCAGCACAGTTTAATCTTTCCCCTTATACCTCGTTCATGCATGAAACCAAGGTCGATCTTGGTAATGGGATCCAGCTACATGTCGAGGTTGGTGGAAATCCGGAACATCCCACCATTTTGCTGATTATGGGGCTGGGTGGGCAAATGCTGTACTGGCCTGACTTTTTCTGCAAATCACTGATTGACAATGGTTATCACATCATCCGTTTTGATAATCGTGATATTGGCCTGTCTTCAAAAGTCCATCACAAAGGTCCACGCCTGAATACCCTGAAAATGATGAGCCGTTTTGTACTGGGTCTGGGTAATCAGGGTGCACCTTATGATCTTTACGATATGGCTGAAGATGTCAGTCTGCTAATTGAAAAAATGCAGCTGGAACAGGTCTATGTGCTGGGTGCTTCGATGGGCGGTATGATTGCCCAGATTCTGGCCGCGCGTTATCCGGACAAAGTCAAAAAACTGGGCTTACTGTTTACCAGCAATAACCAGCCGATGTTGCCACCACCCTTTCCCAAGCAACTCTTTAGTTTGATTGACAAACCGGCTTCAACAGATGAAGATGGCATTGTTGATCATAGTTTGAAACTGTTTAAGATCATCGGCTCACCAGGTTATGTCAATCATCTGGAAGCGGTGCAGACCGCCCGTAAATTATATAAGCGAAGTTACTATCCTGCTGGTGTACTTCAACAGTTTTTAGCAATATTATGTACAGGCTCATTGCTGCAACTGGACAAGCAAATCAAACAAGAAACCCTGGTGGTCCATGGTTCTCGAGATCGATTGCTGCCTCCTAGCCATGGCAAGGCCGTTGCGAAAGCAATTTCAGGGGCTAAATTTGAATTAATTGATGGAATGGGGCATGATATCCCACCGCATTTTATTCCATATCTTAGCGAATTATTTGCTGATCATTTTAAATCATAAACATTAGGACACTATGGCTGCATTACCATCCCTAAGACAGCTGTCATACCTCGTAACACTGTCAGAGACGCTACACTTTACAGAAGCTGCTCGCCGCTCCTTTGTCACCCAGTCAACCTTGTCTGGCGGCATCATGGAGCTGGAGCGTTTACTCGGTGGCGTACTTGTTGAACGCGACCGCCAGAATGTTCGTTTAACGCCTCTTGGTGAACAAGTGGTTGCACGCGCACGTGTTCTACTGGCCGATGCTCAGGACCTAATGCGTTTAAGTCGTGAGATGAGTGAACCTTTAACCGGTGATCTACATCTCGGCGTCATTCCAACAATTGCACCTTTCCTATTGTCCCAGCTGCTGGATGAAGTGCATAAGCAATTACCAAAAATCCAGTTGCATCTGCATGAAGCGCAAAGTGAAAAGATTGTAGAAAAGCTGGAACATGGCAACCTGGATATGGTGGCTTTGGCATTGCCTTTCGACACCCGTGGTCTGAAAGTTGCTGAAATTGCCAAAGAGAATCTGTATCTGGTTTACCAAAAATCTGATCAGCATGCTGCACAAGCAAACTCTTTAGAAGATCTGGATCTGTCTCGCCTGATGTTACTTGAAGAAGGTCATTGCCTGCGTGATCATGCCTTGAGTGCCTGCCCGATTGGTGAGCGTAAAAATGATCACCGTTTAAAAGCCAGCTCACTGCCGACTTTAATCGAAATGGTGTCTGCAAATCTGGGCTTTACCCTGCTGCCTGAAATTGCGATCCATACCAATATGATTAAAGGCAATCCTGAGATTCAGGTAAAAGCGATCGATTCAGCCCCAAGTCGTACCCTGGCATTGGTAACCCGTAAAAGCACACCGCTGCAAAGCGAGTTTGATGTGCTATTACAGATTTTCCAGAAAATCACTCAGCACGATGCTGCCTGATCTATAGATAATAAAAAGGAGCACATGTTGCTCCTTTTTTATATCTTGAATTGAATGCATCCAGTCCGCCTAGAAACTTAGAATCTCTACATTTCAGCTAAATCACTATTCTTTGGGATAGGCATTTGCATCTGCCTGATTCACAGTATAGCTCTCTATCGCATCTACAGGATCGCGTTTTATTGGCTAGCCTTTTGCCTGCACCGGTTTTAGTGATCCATTCACCGACTGGACTCGACCTGTCAAAAATCCAGACCGTGCTACAGCAACTCGGCTATCAGCCAGATATGCTGCTGTATGCGGACAATATGCTGTCCGCACAATCCATGATTACTGAACATCTGCCCAACCTGATTCTTTATCATGCAGCAACAACTTCAGAGATCAGTGTGATCCGTCCGCTGAAACAGCAAAGCCTAGATACGCTCGTTATTGCCATACTCAATACTCATTCCACAGCACTGATCTATTCAGCCTTGCTGTCCGGCGCAGATAGCTATATGCAGCATCATGATTCATTACCCCAGTTCGCTGATAGTCTAAAAACTGTCTTGCGCGGTGGAGCCTACATTCATACTGAATTGGCAGACTATCTCCTGCACCAGCCCAGCGTTAAAGCCTGTCTCAACTTCGCTGAACTACAGTTATTACAAGTAATGAGTCAACATAAATCGCAAGCCGAACGACAAAACCAGCTTCAGATGAAAGATTATCAGATGTATAGTCAGGTCAAACACATCTATCGAAAACTGATCAGACTCAGCTTAAACAGTTCAATTGTATGTTCGAAATAAAAAAGAGGCTGAATATTCAGCCTCTTTAAATACTTAAACTTATTTAAACAGCTCTAACAGAATACGTTGTGCATTATGTGGTTTTTCACCTTCTTTTGGCTGTGCCCGCAGCCAGGTACCATCACCTTGCAATAACCAGGATTGCTGGTTGTCTTTCAGGTAATTCAACAGACCTTGTTGATAGATACGTTTTTTCAAGGCTTCATCTTCGACCGGGAAACAGGCTTCGACCCGATTAAACAGGTTACGATCCATCCAGTCTGCACTTGAACAGTAAATACGTGAATTGCCATTATTGCTAAAATAATACACGCGGGTATGTTCCAGGAAACGTCCGACAATTGAACGCACCCGAATGTTTTCCGACAGACCCGGCAACCCCGGACGCAAACTGCAAATCGAGCGGATAATCAGGTCAATCTGTACCCCGGCCTGAGAAGCCTCATAGAGTTTGTTAATCAATTGCATTTCGGTCAGTGCATTGACTTTGACGATGATCTGCGCCGGTTTCCCTGCCTGAGCATAGGCAATTTCATTATCGATATAGTTAAGTAACTGGGCATGCAAGGTAAATGGCGCATGTAGCAGCTTTTTCAGCTTGGCCATTTTCCCCATACCGGTCAATTCCTGGAAAATACGATGCACATCTTCACACAGATCTTTATCTGTCGTTAATAGACCATAATCAGTATAGATTCGTGCATTGCCGGCATGATAATTACCGGTACCCAGATGCACATAGCGCACCAGTTTGTTATTTTCCCGGCGCACCACCAGAATCATCTTGGCGTGAGTCTTGTAACCAACAATGCCGTAGACCACGACCGCACCGGCTTCTTGCAGGACATTGGCCACCGCAATATTGGATTCTTCATCGAAACGCGCACGCAATTCAATCACTGCCGTGACTTCCTTGCCATTGCGGGCAGCTTCAGCCAGTACCTGCACAATTTCAGAATCTGGCCCACTGCGGTACAAGGTCTGTTTGATCGCCAACACTTGTGGATCACGTGCCGCTTCACGTAATAATGAAATCACCGGCGCAAAAGATTCAAACGGATGATGCAGCAAGATATCCTGTTTCTGCATTGCACTAAAAATATTTTCAGATTTTTTCAGTACTTTGGGAATAACCGGTGTATGCGAGTCATAACGTAGATGCGGACGTTTAAAGTTAGATAGCAAACGTGCCAGATTGACCGGGCCGGCGACTTTATAAAGCTGCTCGTCGTCCAGATCAAATTCATTCAGCAGATATTCATAAATATGCTGAGGACAGTTCTCCGTGACTTCCAGACGTACCGCACGACCAAAACGGCGTGAACTGAGCTCACCTTTGAGCGCCTTGGCCAGATCTTCGACATCTTCATTCAAGGCCAAATCGGCATTCCGGGTGACACGGAACTGATAACAGCCAGTCGCCGTCATCCCCGGGAACAGATCAGACACATGCTCATGAATAATCGCCGACAGCATCACATGATGTTCTTTCCCATCGGTCAGTTCATCCGGTAAACGCACCACGCGTGGCAGTGAACGCGGTGCAGGTACCACAGCCAGATCAATCTGACGGCCAAAGGCATCTTTGCCTTCCAGTGTGACAATAAAGTTCAGTGATTTATTCACCAACCGTGGGAATGGATGCGCAGGGTCCAGGCTGATCGGCGTGAGAACCGGCGCCACTTGCTCCTGAAAATATTTTTTAATCCAGGCAGATTGTGCCGGAGTCAGCTCACCACGGCGCAAGAAGCAAATATCTTCCTCACGCAGTTTTGGCAAAATTTCTTCATTTAAAATACGGTACTGGCGTTCAATGGCGGCATGTGCTGTTTTAGAAATCTGTTCTAAAACCTGCTTTGGAGTCAAGCCATCCGGACTCCGACTTTCATTATCCAGATCCAGCTGTTCCATCATTCCTGCGACCCGGATTTCAAAAAACTCGTCCAGATTACGCGAGAAAATCAACAGGAAATTCATGCGTTCGAGCAATGGATGTAAAGGATCGACAGCCTGTTCCAGGACACGTAAATGGAAGTCTAGGATAGATAGTTCGCGATTAATATAACGATCATTATATGTATATTCGGGCTGTGCTGAAGTTGTGCTGGCTGCCGTATTCATATCAAACCTATGCGGATTTAAAATTGTGCTTATCCCTCCAAGTATGCTTCAAATTGATGACAATTTCATAAAAAAAGCCCAAATAATTGGGCTTTCTCTTCAAATCATCAATTAAGGTAATTCTGCATAACGCATATAGCGCTGAATCATCCGCTTACGAGCATTTAATGCAGAGGAATTGCGATGATCCTGGAAATATTTCGGATTGGTCAAAATGGCAGCCAGAAAGATGGCTTGATCGCGGGTCAGGCTTTGTGCGGTTTTACCGAAATAATGTTTGGCCGCTGCTTCAACGCCGTAGATATTATCCCCGAACTCGATCGAGTTTAAATAGACTTCCAGAATTCGTTCTTTCGACCACATGCGTTCCATCATCCAGGTCGCGACTGCTTCCTGACCTTTACGCACAAAGGAACGCTTGTTGACGAGGAACAGGTTTTTCGCCAATTGCTGGGAGATTGTCGAACCACCGGCCACTACACGGCCCTGATTTCTGTTTTTATTCAGCGCAGTTTGAATTCCGTCCCAGTCAAAACCATGGTGATGAATAAATTTTCCATCTTCCGCAGTGACGATGGCACGTTTCAGATTCAGGCTGATTTCGTCATAGGGACGCCACTGATGCTGAATCGCTTTGGAAGGTTCTGTCCAGTAATCAATCCGCATCATCATGGTGGTGTTCACCGGATTGGTTCGCCACCAGGCCAGACTGGCAAAAATCCACAATTGAACCAGCAGAATCACACTGACGATGACGAGCATCGTGCGGATCAGAAAGGCTTTCATGTCAGTGCGTTACTCCTGAAAATTTAATTTTTCGTGTTAAGCTTATTCGAAATATACAATCACAGCAAAAAAATAGCATGTCTGAATACTCTCCCCCTGTCGAACATCGCAAACTTGAAATGCATCTCTGGTGGATCACCGCCATTTTAATCGGGATCAATGTTGGATTATTTGGCTGGCAAGCCATGCATGGCATGGATGTTAGCCAGCCGAGTACCCGAGACGCTATTCTCTGGGGTGCCGATTATGCACCTTTAACCTATTTAGCGGAACCCATGCGCTTGTTTAGCAGCATGTTTTTTCATTTTGGCCTGATTCACCTGATGTTGAATATGTGGGCCTTGTATATTTTTGGTAGTGTTGCCGAACAGCTGTTTGGCCGGATGTATTTTATTGGCCTGTATGTGTGTGCCGGATTAATGGGCAGCCTGCTCAGTGGCTATATGAACATTCAGGACAGCTATCGCCTGATCGAAGGCGGTGTGGCCAATCCCGATTTATTGCCTGCGGTCAGTGCCGGCGCATCTGGTGCCGTGATGGGACTCGGTGCTTCACTCACGGTGCTGGCTTTATTGCCAATGCTGCCACAGCAACGTTTTATTCTGGATAAAAAAACCCTGGTGATGGTGATGGGTCTGAACCTCGCGCTGGGCTTTATGATCAGTGGAATCAACAATGCCGCACATATTGGCGGCATGCTGATGGGGGCTTTTCTCACCTTGCTCTGGTACATCGGGCAAAAAATGCAGCGTAGCCACCTGTTCAATCTGATTGCCTTGATTGTCGGGTTCGGCCTTTGTGTGCTGCTTTATCAACATAACTTGGCCTTACTCGAACCCATTCGCCCACTGTGGCAAGAGATTCTGGAAATGATGCAACAGCAATTACAGCTTTAACGCTCAGCCGGTTGAAAAGCCACGGAGATGAATCTTATTGATTCATCTCACGCAAGCTTTGTAAGGGCGGAATTTCTGACAGATAACTCAGACGATAACGGCCGATCAATGCACATAAAACGGTCATAAAAATCGGCAGGATAATCCAGATTTCCCAATGCGGCTGAATCATCAAATCCATTTTATAGCTGGCAATCGCGCTGATCACTTCGGCAAACAGGCAGGAAACAATTCCAGCAAACAGTCCAATAAAACCAATTTCCAGACTCATCATGGTTTTCAGTTTCTGCTTGGAACTACCGAATGATCGGAGCAAAGCCACTTCACGTTTGCGTTCATCCATCAATAGGTTCAAACAGGCCATCAGCACCAGAAAACCGGAAATGCTGACCAGTACCGCCAGAATCGTCACGATTTGTACCAATACATTCACAATGCGTTTGATCTCTTCCAGAATCAGGCTGACATCAATAAAGACCGTGTTGGAAAATTGCTGGATCACAGACACCAGTTTGCCCTTATCTACCTCCGGGACATAAAAACTGCCCAGATAACTGCCGGCATTGGCATCCATGGTATTGGGTGCAAAGATAAAGAAAAAGTTGGGACTAAAACTTTCCCATTCGACGGTTCTTAGATTAACGACTTTAGCTTCCAGTATCCCTTCCGGCAGGCTGAAACTGAGTTTATCTCCAATCTTGATCCCTAGCTCTTCCGCAGTATTGGCTTCGACCGATACGGTGCCGACTTGTTTTAATACCGCGTCACCACTGACAATCACATTATCCTGAGGATAGCGGTTTGACTGGGTCAGATTCAGCTCACGTCTTAAAGTATTGCTACTTTTAACCAACTCTTCGGCAAATGGCTGATCATTTTTGGCGACCAGACGCCCACGGACATTTGGATATAGCGGTGTGCTTTTCCAGCCATTCTGCTCAAGTTGGGCTTTCAGGGCTGGCATCTCAAAAGGCGGTAAGCCATAAACAAACTGGTTCGGCGTACCTTCCGGTAACTGTTGCTGCCAACGATCTAGCAGATCGGTACGCAAGACTGCCAAGACTGTAATCAGGCTCAAGCCCAAGGCTAAAGCCGTAATCTGCAAGGCGGTCTGAGAAGGTGTGCGTACATAGGCTGACAGATTCAGCTTCATATTCCGCAGCAGTTTCAACACCCCCCATACCGTCAGATACAACACCGCACATAACACAATAATCGCGCCAATCACCCAGGCGGTCAGCAAAAGATTTTCAGTCAAAATCACACTAAAAATAATCAGGCTGAGCGTTCCGGTCAGCAGCATCCACAGCATGGATTGCACTGATTTTTCCTGCTGGCGGATCACCCGGATCGGTGGCGTATTCAGCAGTTGCAACAAGCTTGGCATGACAAAGCCGAGTAACACTACAGCACTGGTCAGCATCGCGACCGGCAATGGCCCAAGCAACATTGCGATAGCGGAAAATTCAATTTGTAAATTTGGAATCAGCTGCAACATCAATTGCAACAGTCCATAACCCAGACTGATCCCGACCACGGTACCAATTAGCATGGCAATCAACAGCACCATCCCGAGTAAAGCCAGATAAGCCGACAGAATCTGCTGCTTGGTGGCGCCAATACAACGCATTAAGGCAATATGATCCTGATTCTGCTGCACATAACGCTGCGCGGTTAAGGCAATGGCAATCCCGCATAATAGAATGGTCAAAATATTGGCCAGTTGCAGGAAAGTGTCCAGATTAGCAATCGGCTTCATCAAGCGGGTATTGCCTTCACTGGCATTGCGTAACCTGAGACTGCTTTGCTCCTCAAACTCCTGCCCTTGTACTTCCGCTGGCGTTTCAGCTGAGGCGTTTGCTGACTTGACCTGCTGCTTGAATAAGGCTTCATATTGTTGGGTATCGTCTGGACGGCCAGCCATGAGTAAGCGATATTCAATCCGGCTCCCCACCTGAATGGCATTGGTTCGTGCGACATCTGCCTGGGAAATAATTACGGTCGGCGAAAATCCGGAAAATCCAAGTTCCTGATTGGAGTCCTGTTCAATCTTGGCGGTGACTTTAAACGCCGCATCGGCAATATTGAGCTGATCCCCCAGTTTGACTTTGAGCAAATCCATGGCTCGTGGACTGAGCCAGATTTCACCAGACTGAATCGATTTTTTTGCCGGTTGCACCCGTAGTTCACCACGCAAAGGAAAAGGCTGATCTATGGCTTTGACATTGACCATAACAAACTGCGCATCGGTATAGGCCATACTGCTAAAGAAAGTGACTTCTGACTGCTTTAAATCCAGCTGCTTGGCCTGATCACGCCACTGCTCCGGCAAAGGCTCATTATCTGAAAGCACCAGATCACCAGCCAGCATTTCTGCTGCCTGCAAGGCAACTGCATTTTGGATCTGCTCATTACTAAACTTAAGTGCAGTGGTCGCGCTAATTGCCAGCGTTAAGGCAATAATCAGCAGATAAATTCCGGTCGTTTTAAAGCTTTGCGTCAGTAAGGGACGAAATAATGGATTCATTTCATCCTCCACTCGGATGTTCAATCAGCTCGCCATTCAGCAGTTCAAAATGTCGCTGACACTGCTGCGCCAGTTTGCGGTCATGCGTGACCAGCACCAAAGTCGTCCCCAGTTCCCGGTTCAGTTGAAACAGCAATTGTTCAATTTCTTTGGCCGTTTCACCATCGAGATTGCCTGTAGGTTCATCGGCAAAAATGATTTTTGGTTCACTGACCAGTGCACGAGCGATGGCTACACGCTGTTGTTCACCGCCAGATAGGACTTTTGGCGTTTGCTGCGCCTGTCGATCCAGACCCACTTTATGCAACAGAGCCAAGGCTTTTTGCTCGGCTTCTGCATATTTAAAACCAGGTTGCAAACGTAATGGCAGCATTACATTTTCAAGTGCAGTCAGGTGCGGTAAGAGCTGAAAAGACTGAAAGACAAACCCGATATTTCTTAAACGTACCAGTGCACGTTGTTCTTCATCCAAGCTAGAGACCGATTCGCCACAGACCATAAGCTGACCTGAACTCGCCTGATCCAGTGTCGCCAGAATACCCAGTAATGTGGATTTTCCGGAACCGGAACGACCGGTAATTGCCACTTGTTCTCCGGCCTGAATATCCAGATCAAGATCCTCAAAAATGGTGAGCTGTTTTTGTGAAAGTTGTATCTTTTGTGTCAATTTCTGGGCAGAAATAATAGCCTGTGGCATGATGGTCGAATCGTTGCTGCTTTGAATCATACGTGTCCTATATGAAAGATCTTAATCAGAAAACTCGGCTATTGCCTTACTTTTTTTTGCTCAGTCTGTGCCTGATACCACTCGGGGTCTCAGCAAAGACAATTATGATTTTAGGTGATAGTTTAAGTGCAGGTTATGGTATCCAGCCCCAGCAGGGTTGGGTACATTTATTACAAAAGCGTTTAGAGCAACAGTATCCGAAACAGCATAAAGTGGTCAATGCAAGTGTCAGTGGCGAAACCACCAGCGGAGCACTGGCCAGACTACCTAAACTGTTACAGACGCATCGTCCAAACCTTGTGGTGATTGAGTTAGGTGGCAATGATGGCTTGCGTGGACAACCACCGCAAATGATTCAAAAAAATTTAGCCAGCCTGATTCAGCAGAGCCAGAAAGCCAAGGCCAAGGTCATTGTATTTGGCATAAAGATGCCGCCTAATTACGGGCAGGCCTATAGCAAGGCGTTTGAAAATACTTATAAAGTGGTCAGTCAGCAATATAAGGTGAAATTATTGCCTTTCTTTATGCAAGGTGTCGCCGGTAATAAAACCCTGATGCAAAAGGATCTGATTCATCCAAATGCCAAAGCACAGACGATTCTGTTAAATAATGCTTATCCATACATTAAAGGCGCTTTATAAAGCGCCTTTAACTTATTTTAGAATGTAATTAGATGAATCGTGATTAAAAATCGAAGAATGTCACTTCACCAGTTTCCAGTGAATATTCCGCACCCACGACTTTTAATTTTCCTTGTCCAATCAGGTTTTCCAGAACGGCTGAACCGTGACGTAACTGATTTACCGAAGCAAATACGTTGGAACGTACTGCATGCTTGGACAATTTTGCCAAGTCATTTTTCAGTTCAGTTTGCATTAAGGTTTCAACAGAAGGACGCACGCGGTTTACAATCGACATCAGGTTTGCCGATGGCGGGCAATCAGGGCACATTAAGGTATCAATGGTGGCTTTAATCGCACCACAATGACTGTGACCTAACACCACCACAATCGCGCAATCATAACGTGCCGCGGCAAACTCAACACTGCCGACCTGTGAGGGTGCAACAATATTACCTGCAACACGAATCACAAAAAGATCGCCGAGACCCTGATCAAAAACCATTTCGGCTGGAACGCGCGAATCTGAACATCCCAAAACAATCGCAAACGGATTCTGATCCTCTGCCATTTCTGCGCGCTGTTGGTGGCTAAGTTGTTTTGGATGCGTGGTATCGCCACTGACAAAACGTTGGTTACCCTGTCTAAGACGTTCTAAAGCTTCTTGAGCTGTGAGCATTCTTTTCTATCACCGATGGTTTTAGTTGCAATATCTTACTGCCAGTTTTTTTGAATGTCACTTGCAAAAAATCTTAGCTGATTAAATTTTTAGCATTTATCTAATTTCATTTCTGCAGGGAATTTATGCGTAATACATCACATTTTCCAGTCATTTAATGCAATCTAGCAAAAAACTAATGGGTGACAAGCGCAAAGATTGATTTAAAATAGAATGAAGAATAATGTTTTTATTTGAATGAAAATTGCAAATTTATAACATGGAAGTATTTTGATTGAGCAATTTGCTCACTGGGTTTGTTTTGGGGAATGGCCAATGAAGAAAATAATAAAATTGCGCTCGAAAATGATTTGTTCAGCCGTAGTTGCCTTAAGCATGGCATTACCGGGCCTGACACATGCTCAAATACTGTTTAGCCAGAAAAATGAAACATCTGCCAAAGTCTTGCAGCAGCATCTGTTGCAAGAACGCAGCCTTGCCGGTCTCAAATCCAAGACCCTCAAAATTGGCGAGGTCACCTGGAGCTATAGCGAAGGCGGTGCCAAGAACAAACCATCTATTCTACTGATTCATGGTCTGGCAGGCACGCGCGACAACTGGAACCGGGTCGCCCAGTTTCTGACGCCCTATTATCATGTCATTATTCCGGATCTGCCGAGCAACGGTGACACCAAAGTTCCTGACAATTTTGATGTTTCTGTGCCCAATGTGACGTCCCAATTACGTCTATTTATTGAAACCTTAAATGTGGACGAGAATTTACATATTGCTGGGCACTCTCTGGGTGGATCGATTGCTACGGTGTATGCTTCACAATATCCTTTCGATACGCAAAGCCTGTTTTTAATTAATAGCGCTGGCCTGTATAAAATGGGCAATACGCCCTATACCAAAGATCCTCAAGCCTTAAAAGATCTGATCGTCAGCAAACCTGGTGATCTTCAAGATGTTTCCAAACAGCTGATGCAGAACCCACCGGTGATTCCTTATCAGTTGCGGCATGCACAGGAAAAACTGTTGATTTCACGTGCTGAACAAACCAGCAAATCGATTGATCAGGTGGTGATGCTAAACCGGATTTATACACCGGAAACCTTTGCCCGCCTGACCCGCACGGTAGAAGCACCGACCTTGATTTTGTGGGGCAGACAGGATCGGATCATTAATGTCGAAGTAGTCAAAGAACTGCATGCCCTGCTGAAACGTGCCGAAAAACCTGTGATTCTAAATAACGTCGGGCATATGCCGATTCTGGAAGCAGAAAAACAGGTCGCACAACATTATTTGCCTTTTCTGGCCAAGACACAGACCCTAAAAAACCCGCTTGCTGATAAACTCATTCCTTTAAATTAAGTTTCAGAGATGCTATGCAGAAACACCCGATGATTGAGCAGTTGATCGATGCTCAACTTGATTTTCTCGATCAGGCATTTTCTCAATCTGAAACGATTCAAAGCGAGTTTCATGCATTTTATTTGTGGCTACGTAAACAGACCCTGAAAGAGCTGTGGAGTTGTGAACTGATCAACCAGCTTTTACAAAAACAGATTCTGGGTACTGCCGCCAGCAGCTTTCTGATTGAACAGATTGCCGAGCATATCCGTTTTGCGCTGGTGCATCCGGCCAATGATTCCACCACGATTGCCGATCTGATTCCAGTACTGACCGTAGACAAGATCGCCCAGTATGTGGCCAGCAAAAGTGGCCATCGGCAGCGCCTGATTAAAACCGTAGTCAATAATCCGGCATTTTCAGCCATGATTACCCAATTGATCCAGCATTCCATTCAGGATTATCTGGATAACTCCATGATTGCCAAAAGTGTACCCGGGGTTTCCCGCTTTATGAAAATGGGCAAATCCGTTCTGGAAAATGTCACCGATACCAACCTCGATAGCACCATTGCACGTTATCTGCAAAAGAATATTCTAAAGCTCAGCCAGATGAGTGAGCATGTGCTGAACCAGCATTTTGACGACGAGAAACTCTATCATTTTCAGGCCAATCTCTGGCATAAAATCAAAGACATGCCAGTATCGGTTTTGAAGAATTATATTGAGCTGCAGGACCTGAATCAGACGGTCGGCTTAGGTCATGACATCTGGGATCACATACGCCAGACGGACTATCTGCAGCAGCAAGTGCATGACGGAATTCATACCTGGTATGTCCGCAATCAGGAACATACTTTTGATCAGTTATTACGTGATCTGAATATTGATG
Organism: Acinetobacter lwoffii; assembly: GCF_024129855.1. Taxonomy (GTDB): domain Bacteria; phylum Pseudomonadota; class Gammaproteobacteria; order Pseudomonadales; family Moraxellaceae; genus Acinetobacter; species Acinetobacter lwoffii_L. Next base: position 86,447 of record NZ_JAMXXC010000001.1, on the reverse strand, counting down.
AAGCGCTAATTCAGAATGAATTGCAGCAACTGCTCAGTCCGGTAATCCAGCAGATGGTTTCCCAAGGTCACTTACGTGAACGCGCGCGCAAATATCTGGAACAATTTTATTATCATGAAGATACTTTGAAAATTCTTAAGATTTAAATAAAAAGCCGCTTTATAGCGGCTTTTTTATATTGTCATTTGCTTAGAATTTTGCATTCAGACTGATACCGTAACGACGACCATCCAATAGTTGATCACCATCAATATCTTCAGCTTTTTCATCCAGTAGGTTATAGACGCCGAATTTACCGGTCAAATTCGGACTGAATTTATAGTTAAAGCCGACATCTACAAATTGGTAGCCTGGATTTGGCTGAGCCATAGAGGTACGGCTCAAGTAAGCAGAGGTTTCAGAACGATGGTGCAAGCGGCTCCAGACGTTTAATGCATCGTTTAGCTCATAATCCACACCAATATTAAACATGTGTTCTGGCATCTGGTTCAGTGGCTGTCCTTTAAAAGCACCTGACTTAAACTCTGAATCGGTATAAGTATAGTTTGCAGTCAATATCGTGTAATCATTCAGACTGGCTTCTACCGTTGCTTCTACACCACGAATTTCTGCTTCATCCACGTTGATCCGTTCACTAATAAAGTAGAATGGAATATCTCCTTCGAAGCATTTCCAATTCTGCCAGTTATTACGGTTTGTTGTGGTGCCATCAGTATCGGTTTCACAGGCACGAACTTCCGTAATCCGGTCTTCATATTTAGTGATAAAGCCAGTCAGCGATGTATTGATATAATCATTTTTCCAGTTGAAACCTAATTCAGTAGATACACTTGATTCAGGTTCTAAATCTGAATTAGCACGGATGATGCCACGACCTGTTGGTAATGGTGCACCACCACCACCTGTAACACTATAGAACCCTTCTGTGGCTGCACGAATATCAGGCTGTTTATACCCCGTAGCTACACCGCCTTTTACCACAAAGTTATCATTTACCGCGTACACCCCATACAGTCGTGGCGATAAATGGCCACTATAGTTTTCATCATGGTCATAACGTAAGCCGGCGGTTAAATCGAAATGATCCGTAATACTCCAGGTGTCTTCAAGGAAAGCAGCAGCAGACCAACGTGTTAACTCACTAAATTCAGGTGCATTAGGATTACGGTTAGTCGCTTTATCGACCAGTTTTTCATCTTTAAGATATCCCCCGAATGACAGCGTATGATCACCTAAGGCTAAGTTCCATTGACTGTTCGCTGTCCAGGTATCCAGGGTAATCCCTTTGGTGCCGAGTTCAGTATTGCCACGATCCGGATTTTTTGAATTTTCATATTGAATATAAGATGAACTGTCCAAGTTATCGCTATAACGGCCATTATGGGTTAAGGAATAAACATTACGATAATTACGCGAGAATGAATCTGCAGCACCTTGAGCAGGTGCTACCGTTTCTCCTACAGACGTAGTTGATTCCTGCTGCACAAAATTGGCTTCAACCTGAACATCATGATCATCATTAATGGCATAGGTCAGACGTGAATTTAAGCTTTCACGTTCTGTGCCACGAAAACCGCCCACATAACGGTCTTCATTACGTTCCTGCTTATTGACTGCCAGCTGCAAACCAAGCTTATCTGCAATTAAAGGACCAGCAAGATATGCAGAAGCATTTTTAATATCACCTGAACGGCTACTGTCCTGAATCGTGGTTCCCAATTCAACATTGCCAGACCATTCATCCGACACTTTTTTGGTAATAATATTCACTACACCGCCCATGGCATCTGTACCATAAAGTGTAGAAGCTGGACCACGGATCACTTCAATACGTTCAATTGCTGAAATAGGTGGCAGAATATTTTTCTCAAAACCTCCATCGTCTCCATTCGGATTGACATCCTTGCCGTACTGACGCTTACCATCGACCAGAAACAAAGTATAGTTTGAACTCATACCACGAATACTGATGGTCTGTGCAGAACCTGCACCTGAAACCACTACCCCGGGCGTATTACGCAGTACATCAGTAATGTCGTTATATTCACGTTTATCTAATTCTTCACGATCAATCACGGTAATGGAAGCTGGTGCTTTAGCCAAATCTTGCTCATAACCTGTTGCGGTCACCACAATCGTTTGCAATTTAGTCGCTTCCGCCTGTGGAACAACAGCTTCTACTGCAGATGTATTTCCCGCCATAGCTGTAAATACAGCAAATGCCAAAGTTGTTTTTAAGAATGGGTTATTCATACCTTGCGCGCCCCAATATTTATGAAGAGATCATGTTTATTCGGTTACGAAGTGTAACAGCTTTTCAATTGAATGCAATTACTATTGATAATTATTATCATTAACATTCACTTGTTTTTAATCCAGAAATAAAAAAACCTCGAAATTTCGAGGTTTTTAAAATGCGATAAATAAACTGTTATATAGAACAGCTTATTTCATATACGCACCTTCAGACTGACTATGATCCGTTTCATCAACGACATGCATTAACTCTGGTACATGTTGTTTTAATGTGGTTTCAACACCTTGTTTCAAAGTGATATCAATCGCTGAACAGCCCTGGCAACCACCACCAAATTTAAGTACAGCGGTTAAACCTTTTTCAGGGTCTTCTTTAACTTCAACCAGTGCACAGTTACCGCCATGGCCTGCCAGACCCGGGTTAATTTCAGACTGCAAGACATAGGTAATGCGCTCTTCTACTGATGCATCTGGCCCCACGCGTGGCACTTTAGAGTTCGGCGCACGGAAAGTCAACTGACCACCAAAACGGTCTTTGTTGTAGTCAATCACGGCATCGAGTAAATACGGAATAGATGGCGAGTCGATAAAAGCAGGGAAATCAGGATATTCCTGCTTATAATCTGTCGGTACAACTTCATCAGGTGCACTATAGGCCATGCAACATTCAGCGCGAGGAGTACCCGGATGCTCTACAAAAACACGCACACCAATACCCGGGGTGTTCTGTTTATCCAGTAGATCCTTTAAATACTCTTGTGCTGTTGGTGTAATCAATAAGTTGGGAATTTCACCAACAACTGGAGTGCTGCTGTTCTCAGTCGACATAACAATAATTTCCTCAAGCTCAAGCGGCCATTTTAACTGAAGATGCGGGGTAATTTTTAAAAATCAACTAAAATTGTCGGATTTATTATAAAAGTACAACTTTAGCTTAATTTTAATGGCATGATAATTGGCAAATAGGCACCCTTAGAATCATTTATATGCTTGATTTACCTTTTAATCATACCGTGACCATTATTCTGATCACCTGTATTGTGTCATTTATTGCTTTCTCCAAAGAGACGGTGATGAATCGCCTGATTTTCTGGCCACCGGCACTGCAACGTGGACAATATGACCGCTTTATTACGCATGGCTTTATCCATGCGGATGGTGCACATCTGCTGTTCAACATGATTACCCTGTTCTTCTTCGGCAGCGTGATTGAAAGCTTTTATCGTCAATATCTGTATGACCTGGGTTTTATCCTGTTTTACCTCGGTGGACTGATCGCAGCGATTCTGCCAAGTTACCTGAAGCATAAAAATGATGCGCGCTGGGCCAGTCTAGGTGCTTCCGGTGCAGTGTCAGCTGTGCTGTTTGCCTATATTCTGTTTGAACCTTGGAAATTAATTTTTGTGTTCTTCATTCCGGTTCCTGCCATTATTTTTGCTGTGCTGTATGTAGCCTATAGCATTTGGTCAGGCAAAAAAGGCAATAGCAACATTAATCATAGCGCGCATTTATGGGGAGCGGCTTACGGGGTGGTCATGACGATTATTCTGGAGCCACGCCTGATTCCGCATTTCCTGAATAAACTGATGCAGGTTCCGTTTTAATCAGGTTTTTTAAATATTGAAGGAATAAAGCTACATATGAGTTAAGCCTCATATTTCTGCTGAAAATGGATAAGAGAGCTACTGCTCTCTTATTCGTTTGAAACATCTCGTAATATATTAGAAAGTGATGATGTCACTTAATGCCAATCTTGGACTGAATTTTGCAGCGATAATATATACATCTGTATATTAATTACTGTCATTCTCGAGATATTTTGCATGTCCACTACACCAGACGGTCTTCAATTTCCTCTTCAGTCTCAGCAACAAAAACCAAGTAGCTCCAAAGCAGGTCGTGCGATCATCGCAGCAGCCTTAGCCAATGTAAATCCACACAGTTCTCAACAGGCACAATCAGAAAAAAACTGGCGCAAACACTACACAGTACATTTTAAGCAACTGGTCGAACAGGGACTGAGTTCCCCTGAAGCCAGCTTGAAAATTGCCGAAGATGGATTGGCAAAGGCCCATCAGACTTTTGAATTTTATCGTGATGGTCAAAAGTATGTATTGCAAGATGCCTTAACTCTGCCCGCTGAACAACTACAGACATTCAAACTCACAGGTAGCAGTAAAGCTGTACCAGAATGGTATGTGCCTTACCACGGTCAAAAGCTGCAAGGTGACGCCTTATTGGAGCAGATTGAGCGCTGGGAAAGCCAAGGCATCGTGGAAACCAGTCATGCCAATGCCCTACGTGAATGTGTGGTGCATCCTGAATGGTTTGATCTTTCCGATCGAACCACGGTGCTGTTTGGTGCAGCATCTGAAGCCGGTCCTCTGACCTGGCTGGCGAAATGGAAAGCCAATATTGTAGCGATTGATCTGCCGAATACCCGGGTATGGGGCAAGATTGTTGATACCATCAACCAAGGCAATGCCACGCTATATGCACCTTGTACCGAAGACCTGTCTGCTAATACTTCACTTGATATTTTAAAAGAAAAACTGGGGGCGAATTTGCTGACCCAGATTCCTGAAATTGCCAAATGGTTATTACAATTCGAACAGGATCTGGATCTGGCTGCAATTGCCTATCTGGATGGTGAAAAGCATGTCCGCGTCTCCATGGCGATGGATGCCATCATGCAGCATGTCAGCCAGCAAAAAGCCAATACCAGCCTGATGTACATGTGTACGCCGACCGATGTTTATGCGGTTCCGAGTGAAGTGATCGAAGCCTCTAAAGTAAAATATACTGAACGCTCTAAGGTACAGACGATCCTTTCTAAAGGGGTTTCAGCTTTAAGCCGCAAACACTTTTTCCAGAAAAATGCGCATGAACTGATTCAGTCTGGTGATCAGGCGTATGGTATTTGTGACTGTCTGGTGGTTGAACAAGGCCCGAACTATGCGCTGGCAAAACGCATTCAGCAATGGCGTGCTACCTTAGCTCGTGCTCAAGGTCAGCGGGTCAGCATCAATATTGCCCCTTCTACTACGACCTATTCCGTGACCAAAAATCCGCTATTAAAAGCCGCATTTAACGGTGCCAGCCTGTTTGATGTTGAAGCCTTTGCACCTGAAACCACCAATGCAATTATGGCTGCACTGTGGATTCATGACCTTCGCAATCCAGAATCGGTGGCCAATCCTGAAGTGAAGCTGAACCATCCGCTTGAATTAATGATGCATGGCGCGAATCATGGTGGTTTGTGGCGGGTTGCTTATCTGGCGCGTACCGCACTACCTTTTGCTGCACTATATGGTTTTGCGACAGAGAAGTTGCCAAAAGGATTATTGAGTAAGTTGAAGAAGTAATTTTTTTATTATCTTCATCCAATTTTTCCATAAGAAAGGTAATCGTTATTTTTAAAGTTCTCCCCTCGTTGCGTAGCAGTGCTGCTCATCCCTAAAGCAGAGAGAACTTTAATTGAAAATGGGCGTTCCCTCTCCTTCTAGGAGAGGGTTAGGGAGAGGTTAATTTAGGCTTTCAATCATTCAAATTCTTATGAATGTGCTTTGGGCAGATTTAAGTTGATCTATTTTATAGCTTCTTTTTTTCTTTACTTTTGAAAGATCAAAAGTAACAAAAATCTTTTGTTAAGCTGATGATATGTCCCTATATCACAGCCTAACGGCGACATCCCTGTCGCCTTAATCGTAATTTAGATTCCTCTTTTACATCCTTAATTTTTCTTCCACCCATAAAAAAAGCTGCTCTAGAGCAGCTTTTTTTATGTCTAAATAACTTAGAACACTTTTAACAGTACCCAATACAAACCGCCTGACAGGCAGATCGTTGCAGGCAAAGTAAAGATCCAGGCAGACAGAATGGTTTTCACCATCTGGAAGTTCAGACCTGACTTGTTCGCCACCATGGTACCTGCTACTGCAGAGTTCAATACATGGGTGGTTGATACCGGCATACCAAAGCCATCTGCTGCCGCAATGGTTGACATCGCAACAAGTTCGGCAGACATACCCTGACCATAAGTCATATGCTGTTTACCAATACGCTCCCCGACAGTCACGACAATACGCTTCCAGCCGACCATCGTACCCAGACCAAGCGCCAAGGCTGTCGCCACTTTCACCCAGGTCGGAATGTATTGCAGGAATGAATCCAGATTGTCGCGGTATTCATCTACTGTTTTTTCCTGTGCAGCACTCATTGCCGGTAAAGCTTCTGCTTTATCCAGACGCTTAAATGCTGTGGTGCTCAGGTACATGTCATTACGGAATTCAGAAACTTGAGCTTCAGGAACATCCTTAATGCTGGTATAGCTACCGACTTTCTCACCCAGATGATCCGTCAAGCTTGCCAATGCAGGCACGACTTCAGGGGTAATTTCCTTGGTCTGAATGTACTTGGTGATCACATCACGAGCTTGTTCATCCGGAATATCCTGATGATTTGGATAGATCACATCCGCTGTTTGCGCCGACAACTGACCAAAAGACTGAATATGCTGTGCATCCAGATTCTTGTTCAGCGAGTACGCCAACGGTACACAGCCGATCAGAATCAGCATGATCAGGCCCATACCTTTTTGACCGTCATTTGAACCATGGGCAAAACTCACCCCAGTACAGGTAAAGATCAGCATGGCACGAATCAGTGGTGGGGGTGGCTTGTTCCCTTCAGGTGGCTGGAACAGTTCCAGTTGACGCTTGAAGATTTTTTTCACCAGCAGGAACACAATCGCAGCAAATGCAAAACCGATTAAAGGCGAAAATAACAGCGCCTTACCGCCTTTCATGACTTGCTCCATGTCTATACCTGAAGCGCCAGTACCGGCATTCAGAATATAGTTCATGATGCCCACACCCAGAATCGAACCGATTAGGGTATGTGAACTGGATGCCGGAATACCGAGGAACCAAGTTCCCAGATTCCAGAGAATTGCCGCGATCAGCATGGCAAAGACCATGGCAAAGCCTGCTCCGGAGCCGACATTCATGATCAGCTCGACTGGCAATAACGCAATAATGCCGTAAGCGACCGCACCACTGGCGACCATAACCCCAAGGAAGTTACAGAAGCCGGCCCACATCACTGCGACAGGAGCAGAAAGTGCATTGGTATAAATGACCGTGGCCACAGCATTGGCGGTATCGTGAAAGCCATTGACGAACTCAAAGCTCAACGCAATAAAAAGTGCCGTCGCTAACAAAATAACTGAATACAAGCCCAAGGCCGGTACATGCGCTAAATCTGCAGACAACTGGAAGCCGATATAAATCAGCGTAGTGATAATAAGAGTCAGGAACACCGGCATAAAGAATTTCGGTGTTGGCACATGAACATTGGTCGACTTTTGGGAAGCCGACCCGTGTGCTGAATCTACGGGAGTTTGATTAGGATTCATGCAAGCAGGAATAGAGGATTCAAGAATCCCCATATTGTTCAGTTAAATTGTGACAATTATATGACAAACTGCTGTCATATGAAGCAATTATTTGGATTTTCTTGCTGCTATTCGTCCTGTTTAATTCCGACTAAAACACTAGATTTTGATTTTATAAATCAATTACTTAAGAGAGGATTCCAGCTTATTTAAGCTTAGCAACCGCACATATTTTGCTACCAAAACGATTCATGCCCTACCTGTCATCAAGCAGAGCAAAAGTTTCATTTGCACAGCATAAGCCATCAATATGACAATTTCATGAATGAAAGCATCAGCTTAATTTTCTGATCCTGTTTCTTGTCTGTAAGGCATCGAATCAGATTCGAGATTGCATTATTTTCTGATCCGCATGTTAAAACTTGTTGTTTTTCTAGATGACTTATCAAATTTTCATATCATGCTTATCCATCATTCTGAGCAATCTCAGCAGAAATCAGCCAACTAATCTGCTAAGATTAGCGTCGTTTTTTTTGATTTCTGCTGAGAAAGTCTGAATGTCTACACTTACCACTTTAAAAGAACTTCTTGCCAAAAGAATTTTAATTATCGATGGTGCGATGGGTACCATGATCCAGCGCCATAAACTGGAAGAAGCCGATTATCGTGGTGAGCGTTTTGCTGACTGGGCCTATGATCTCAAAGGTAATAATGATTTGCTGGTACTGACTCAGCCACAGATCATCCAAGGTATTCATGAAGCTTACTTGGAAGCTGGCGCCGACATTATTGAAACCAACACCTTTAACGGTACCCGCGTTTCAATGTCGGATTACCACATGGAAGATCTGGTTCCCGAGATTAACCGTGAAGCAGCGCGTCTGGCCAAAGAAGCCTGTGCCAAATATTCAACGCCTGAAAAACCACGCTTTGTGGCAGGTGTGATTGGTCCGACATCGCGTACCACTTCTATTTCTCCAAACGTGAATGACCCGGCGTTCCGTAACATCACCTTTGATGCTTTAAAAGTTGATTATATTGAATCAACCAAAGCTTTGATCGAAGGTGGTGCAGACATCATCCTGATCGAAACCGTGTTCGATACCTTGAATGCCAAGGCCGCCATTTTTGCGGTGAAAGAAGTCTTTAAAGAATTGGGCTATGAACTGCCAATCATGATTTCAGGTACGATTACTGATGCATCAGGTCGTACATTGACTGGTCAAACCGCTGAAGCCTTCTGGAACTCGATGCGCCATGCAGAGCCATTATCTATCGGCTTTAACTGTGCGCTGGGTGCAGATGCAATGCGTCCACACGTGAAAACCGTGTCTGACGTTGCCGATACCTTTGTTTCAGCGCATCCAAACGCTGGTTTGCCAAATGCCTTCGGTGGATATGATGAAACGCCGGAAGAAACTGCCGCATTTATTAAAGAATTTGCTGAAAGTGGCTTAATTAATATTACCGGTGGTTGCTGTGGCACTACGCCGGATCATATCCGCGCGATTGCAAATGCTGTTGCAGGCATTACCCCTCGCCAAATTCCTGAAATTGAACCGGCTTGTCGTTTAAGTGGTTTAGAGCCATTTAACATCACCAAAGATTCACTGTTCGTGAACGTCGGTGAACGTACCAACGTCACCGGTTCGAAAAAATTCCTGCGTCTGATTCGTGAAGAAAACTTTGCCGAAGCGCTTGATGTTGCCCGTCAACAGGTTGAAGCCGGTGCACAGATCATCGACATCAACATGGATGAAGGCATGCTCGATTCGCAAGGTGCGATGGTGCACTTCCTGAATCTAATCGCGTCTGAGCCAGATATTTCACGTGTGCCAATCATGCTGGATTCTTCTAAATGGGAGATTATCGAAGCGGGCCTGAAATGTGTGCAAGGTAAAGCCGTGGTGAACTCGATTTCCCTGAAAGAAGGTCATGACGAGTTTGTCGAACGTGCCCGCCTCTGCCGTCAATATGGTGCCGCGGTCATCGTGATGGCATTTGATGAAGATGGTCAGGCCGATACAGCTGCGCGTAAAAAAGAAATCTGTAAGCGTTCATATGATGTTCTGGTGAATGAAGTAGGCTTCCCGTCTGAAGATATCATCTTTGACCCGAACGTCTTTGCGATTGCGACCGGTATTGAAGAACACAACAACTATGGCGTGGACTTTATTGAAGCGACTGGCTGGATTAAACAGAACCTGCCAAATGCGATGATTTCTGGTGGTGTGTCGAACGTATCGTTCTCGTTCCGTGGTAACGAACCGGTACGTGAAGCGATTCACTCGGTGTTCCTGTACCATGCCATTCAGCAAGGCATGACTATGGGTATTGTAAATGCCGGTCAGATGGCGATTTACGATGACATCGATAAAGAATTGAAAGAAGCGGTTGAAGATGTTGTTTTAAACCAGAACCAGGGTGAAAGCGGTCAGGAAGCAACCGAAAAACTGCTTGCTGTTGCTGAAAAATACCGTGGTCAAAGTGGTACGCAAAAAGCCGAAGAAAATCTGGAATGGCGTAATGAGTCTGTTGAAAAACGTCTTGAATATGCATTGGTAAAAGGCATCACGACTTATATCGATCAAGATACTGAAGAAGCGCGTTTAAACTCTACACGTCCACTGGATGTGATTGAAGGTCCATTGATGGCGGGTATGAACGTAGTCGGCGATCTGTTCGGTGCCGGTAAAATGTTCTTGCCACAAGTAGTCAAATCTGCACGCGTGATGAAACAGGCTGTAGCGTGGTTGAACCCGTTCATTGAAGCTGAGAAAACCCAAGCCGAAGCAAAAGGTAAAATCCTGCTGGCTACGGTGAAAGGCGACGTACACGACATCGGTAAAAACATCGTTGGCGTAGTATTAGGCTGTAATGGTTATGACATCGTGGATCTGGGCGTGATGGTGCCATGTGAGAAAATTCTACAAACTGCGATTGATGAAAAAGTCGATATCATCGGTTTGTCTGGTCTGATCACGCCGTCTCTGGATGAAATGGTCTTTGTTGCCAAAGAAATGCAGCGCAAAGGCTTTAACATTCCGTTAATGATTGGTGGTGCGACGACTTCTAAAGCGCATACCGCAGTGAAAATCTCACCGCAATATCATAATGATGGCGTGCTTTACACCGCAGATGCTTCACGTGCCGTGGGTGTAGCAACACAATTGCTTTCTCCTGAAATGAAACCAAAACTTTTGGCTGACTATGCAGCGGATTATGAAAAAATTCGTACTCGTCTTGCCAACAAGCAACCGAAAGCGGCGAAATTGTCTTATCAAGAGTCAGTCGAAAACGGCTTCAAGATCGATTTCGACAAGAATGCACCGGTTAAACCAAACTTCATTGGATCTGAAACTTTCACAAATTATCCGCTTGAAGCTTTGGTGGAATATTTTGACTGGACACCGTTCTTTATTTCATGGAGCCTGGCGGGTAAATTCCCGAAAATCCTTGAAGATGAAGTGGTGGGTGAAGCAGCACGTGATTTGTATGAACAAGCTCAAGCCATGCTGAAAGACATCATCGAGAATAAACGTTTCGATGCGCGTGCGACGTTTAGTATTTATCCTGCAAACCGTGTAGCCGCAGATACAGTTGCGGTTGTGGATGAAACAGGCAATGTTACTCACAGCTTCGAGCATTTACGTCAGCAGTCTGACAAAGTCACTGGCAAAGCAAACTACTCTCTGGCTGATTTTGTTGCGCCAAAAGATGTGGCTCAGGATTACTTGGGTGGCTTTACCGTGTCGATTTTTGGTGCGGAAGAACTTTCGCAAGAATACAAAGCCAAAGGTGATGACTATAACGCAATTATGGTTCAGGCCTTGGGTGACCGTTTTGCAGAAGCATTTGCAGAGCATTTACACCAACGTATTCGTAAAGAGTTCTGGGGCTACCAAGCGGAAGAAACTTTATCAAATGATGATTTGATTAAAGAGAAGTATGTCGGTATTCGTCCTGCACCAGGCTACCCTGCTTGTCCTGAACATTCTGAAAAAGCGCCATTGTTTGACTGGTTAGGTACAACCGACAAGATTGGTACGTACTTAACGACGAGTTTTGCAATGTGGCCACCTTCATCAGTCAGTGGTTTCTATTATGCGAACCCTGAAACTGAATACTTTAACGTGGGTAAAATCTCTGGCGATCAGTTGGAAGATTATGCGAAGCGTAAAGGTTGGACGTTGGATGAAGCGAAACGTTGGTTAGCGCCAAATTTGGATGATTCGGTTAATTAATTTTAAAAAATTACAAAAGGTCTTCAAAGTTTGAAGGCCTTTTTATATAAAAGGAAATCTTAATGCCTATACAATCAATTAATTTAACTAATTTTAAAAGTATTCATGAACTAAACATAAAAATAGAAAGAAAATCACAAGTTGTATGTTTTGTAGGTGAAAATGGTAGCTCTAAAACGTCATTATTAAGTTTAATTGTTGATTCTATTATTCCAAATCAAGGAATTAGCTTTCCTGATTATAACCCTAAGGATGGAAAGCGTTTTAGATCAATTAGTATGCAGGAAATTGACGTTGAAGAAAGTTACTATACATTTGATTTAAAGTATATTTCTGACCCCACCACTGAGATTTCATACAATAGAGCTGTTTATAAAGAAGCAAAATCAAATAACAACACAAACAAATTTAATGATGAAAACTGGAATAATGTACCTCTAAATCACTTCCATAATGAAAAAACATTACCAAGCCTAAATAATGCAAAAAATTATCTTTTAAATAATATTTTTCTATTTCGTCCTAGTTATAGATATGAACCTGATTTCCTCGAAATAAATCAATTAAATGAAAATTTTTATTTTCAGGTTTCTACAAAAAAAAATAACTTAACTGATTATCCTTTTCCATTTAAAGTAGCATATTCCGGTTCTGATCTTGAAAGTCTACTTATTGAATTATTCTTAGATACTCATATCGGTTATAAAGATTCCGCAAATGCTTTTTCGTGGATTCCAAAAATATTAAACAAAGTTACTAACAAAGATTATGGAAACTTTCAAATAAGTCGTCACCCTTATCGCCAACTTTGGTCATCAACTAAAGGACCTATAATTTCTTTATCACAGGGTGAATTAGACCTATTAGTAACGCTTACTTCGATTGTGACTAGACAACTTTACATTTATAATGAAAATCCTAATATAGAAGAAAAATACAATAATTTTACTGAAATTCCAGGATTAGTTATCATTGATGAAGTCGACCTACATCTTCATCCAAAGGCTCAAGAAAATTACCTTAAAGTACTAACATCATGTTTTAAAAACATTCAATTTTTAGTAACAACACATAGCCCATTTGTTGTTCGTGGTTTACCAAAGGATTCTATAGTAGTTCAATTACCTTCAGGTAATATCATTGAAGAAGATTTTTCATTAATGGATATCGATAGTATTACTAGTAAAATTTTTAATTATGATGGAAGATTTTCAGATGAAATTGAAAGTGATTTAAAGATATTTAAAGAACTTATTAGCAATCAAAATAAGGAGGAAAACCTAAAAAAACTCATAGAAATATATAATAAATATAAAAAATCATCCTCTATTATGAATGAACTTGACACTTTTTTATCTATATTCTCACCCCCAAATTTAACTAAACAAATTATGGGGGAATAAAATGCGTCAAGTAGATAGAAGTATAGTTAATACTCCTAATAATTTATTGAATTTAACTTCTGAACAAAAAACTCATTTATCTGACCATAAAAATATACGTTCAGATATTTATGCTCACGAAGATGTTAAACAAGCTTTAAAAACTATTTATCATGATAAATGTTATATTTGTGAATGTTACGTAGGAGATAGTTATGATGTCGAACATTATCTCCCTAAAAAATCTTTTTCACATTTAGGTTATACATGGGGAAATCTACATAAAGTATGTACGCAATGCAATCTTGCTAAAGAGAGCGATCAATTTTTCTTAAAAGACCCAACATCTGGAAATATTACTGATATTTTACTTTTAGATCCATCTAATCCTACTTATTATATTAAAGATTATTTATCTTTTAATTTAGATGGATTAGCTGTTTTAATTGATTCAGGTACAGATCCCTTAGTTCGTCGTAAAGCTGAACATACCGTCAGGTATTTAAACGGTGAACTCAAAAAGAGCCAAGGAAAGCCTTTTGAACATGCGTCAAAATTAAATCATTCACGTGCGGCACGCATTGGAGCCTTCGAACGATCATTACGGGAGAATAATTTTATAAACTTTCGTGACAATATTTTAAATATTCATTATGTCACTGGTAACTATATAGCTAAAACAACTCCATTAGAGATTAAATTAGATAAAGATACTTATGCTTTTTTAGCTAACACTTTTAAAATTTTCTTAGATGATCATTGTAACTTCTGTTCTACTCTCAGAGACTACTGTTTTAGTGCCTTTGGAATAACTTTTACAGAATTAAAAGATGTTTTGGGACTATTACGACGAGTGTACAATCTCCCCATCTATTGATAATAATTCTACTGTTTTAATTTAAAAAATTTAATTCAGTATTATAAGATCTCTCTTACTTAAGAGAGATCTCAAGGTAATCCTCCCATAGGGAGAGGGAGCTTTAATTACAATTCTAATAGCAGCATAAATTAAAAATGAATGTTCCCTCTCCTTTTAGGAGATGAGCGGCACTGCTGCACAAGGGAGAGGTAAATTCATCATATTGTTGCGTAAATCCCGTGAGGCTTGTTTTAAATTTTTATTGTAGGGTTTCATTTTTATTCTCTTTTGGGAATCTCCCCTAACCCCTCTTTAAGAAAGAGGGGAATTTCACGAATCCAAAATCGCAATCAAATTCACGGAAAGTCCCCCTTTATCAAAGGGGGATTTAGGGGGATTCTTTTCATCAATATATACATCAATAACCGCCCCTTTCCTACCCCCCCTCAAACCATCCGTTTTAACATTATTCAATCAGCAAACTTCTACAAATTCCTGAATAATAGACCGCAAAATCTCCCAAATGTAAAAACAGGTTTTACCTATGAAAAAACTCATGAACGGTGCAGAAAACATCGTGATCGAGATGTGCAAAGGCTTTGTACTAGCACACCCTGAACTGCAATTTACCAAATCCCATAAAATCATTTCACGTAAACAAAAACACAATAACGTGGCACTGATCAGCGGCGGTGGTAGCGGGCATGAACCTGCACATGCAGGTTTTGTCGGTACAGGCATGTTAGACGCGGCCGTATGCGGTGACGTATTCGCATCACCTTCACAAATTCAGGTCTACAAAGCACTCCAACACGTCGCAACAGACAAAGGCGTACTCATGATCATTAAAAACTATTCTGGCGATATGATGAATTTCCAGAACGGTGCAGCTTTAGCTATCGAAGATGGCATTAAAGTCGATTATGTAAAAGTAGCAGATGATATTGCAGTCAAGGACAGCCTCTACACGGTCGGCCGTCGGGGCGTGGCGGGTACTGTATTTGTACATAAAATTGCAGGTGCAGCAGCATCAAAAGGTTTAGAGCTTGCGGAAGTCAAAGCTGTGGCTCAAAAAGCAGCGGATAACGTGATTAGTCTTGGTTTCGCCTACACTTCATGTACTGTTCCTGCCAAAGGCACACCCACCTTCACCTTGGCGAATGATGAAATGGAATACGGCGTCGGCATCCACGGCGAACCGGGTATCCGCCGTGAAAAAATCCTGCCATCCAAAGAACTGGCACAACGTATTATCGATGACTTGTTCCTCGATCGCCCTGATCTGACTGAAGTTGCTGTTCTAGTGAACGGCTTTGGTTCAACACCAATGCAAGAGCTGTATGTCTTTAATAACGATGTGTGCGAACATTTGGCGCGCAAAGGCATCAAGATTTACCGTACTTTTGTCGGCAACTACATGACCAGTATCGACATGAACGGTGCTTCGGTGTCATTGCTAGCTGTGGATGATGAACTAAAAGGTTATTTAGATGCAGAGGCGAACACGCCCGCTCTTAAAATGGATGGTTCAGCAGCACAGCCTTTAATCTTCTCAACAAAAAATGCCGCAGCAGAAGATGTCATAAATACGGAAGTCGAAACTCAGCCTGAACATGCTGAAATTCAAAATGAACAGTTCACGATTGAAAACATGCGTTATGTGGTCGATGTGATGGCGGCCTGCATCATCAAAAACGAAGTGCCATTCTGCGAGCTGGATGCCCATGCAGGTGACGGCGATTTTGGTATGAGCGTCGCCAAAGGCTTTAAACAACTGAAACGCGAATGGCAAAGCCTGATTCAAGCGCAGCACATGGATGAATTCCTGCTGAATAGTTCCATGATTATTATGGAACATTGTGGCGGTGCGTCAGGGCCAATTTGGGGTTCTGCTTTCCGTTCAGCCAGCAAAGCCATTCAAGGTAAACAAACTCTAAGCGTGGCAGATTTTGCCGAGATGCTGCAAGCTGCGGTCAAAGGTATTCAAGTGACTGGTGAGCGTTCATTTGGTCGTGGTGCTGTGGTCGGTGATAAAACCCTGATTGATGCACTTGTACCTTGCGCAGACTCTTGGTCAACCAATACCGACAAGACGTTTAAAGAAAACTTTGTCTTGGGTGCAGAGGCTGCGGTAAAAGGTGCAGAA
This sequence comes from Acinetobacter lwoffii, assembly GCF_024129855.1. Taxonomy (GTDB): domain Bacteria; phylum Pseudomonadota; class Gammaproteobacteria; order Pseudomonadales; family Moraxellaceae; genus Acinetobacter; species Acinetobacter lwoffii_L. Next base: position 70,165 of record NZ_JAMXXC010000001.1, on the reverse strand, counting down.
TCTACCAAAGAGATCGTAGCGCGTATGGGCCGTGCCGGTACGGTGGGTGATCGTAGCTTAGGCTATCCGGATGCAGGCGCACACGGCTTAGGCGTGATCTTTACGGACATTGCCCAGCATATTAAATAAGCTTTGCAAGATTTGAAAAGAGCCTCGATACTGTTCGGGGCTTTTTTATATTTCATTTCCTTTACTGAGCAAGTTTTAAAGCACAAGTAAGGAAAGACATTGCTCATCCTCATGAACATGGTCTAACTAAATTTCTCCAAATAGCGCTCTAACTCTTCTGTCACCACTACCCGCTTATTGCCTTTCACCTGTTCCTCACTCAATACGCCTTCTGAATCAATGACCACCACTTTGTGTCCAGCTGCTTGTAAACGTTTGACCCCTTCAAATAACATGCGTGCACCCACATCATGAATCAGAGTCAAATTGGTCAGGTCTATGACTATACGTGTTTTAGCGTCTGGCTCATCCTGCAAAATCCGCAGCAACATTTCCGATTCGGTAAATTGCAACACGCCGCGCAGCTCATACACGACAATGTCATTGTTCTTCCCTGCTGTATAACGACTTTGCAAAATAGTCTGTGCCGATGGCGTCCCTTCCATCAGATGCAAGCCCATGTCACGTGACAAACGCTCAAAAATATCTACCCCACGTACACTATGCCCATGCTCATCAATTTTAGGAGAAAAAACCACAATTCCCACCTGCCCAGGCAATACCCCGATAATTCCGCCCGATACACCACTTTTAGCAGGAATGCCCACCGTAGTCAGCCAGTCACCCGCCGCATCATACATGCCACAGGTCATCATCACGCTGAGCACTTGGCGCACTACATCACGCTCTAACAACTGTTTGCCAGTTTTGGCCTGAACACCACCATTGGCGAGCACACTACAGATATTTGCCAGATCTTTGACCGTCACTTTAATCGCACATTGCTTGATATATCCATTGACGATTTCTACCGGATCCGAATCCAGCACACCTACGGTACGTAGCATATAGCCAATCGACAGGTTCCGGAATGCAGTTTTGACTTCCGACTTATACACCTGCTTGTCGAATTCCAGTTGACGTCCTGCCAGCTCACTTAAAAAACGGCGTAAGCATTCCGCACGTGAAATGCCTTTTTGTACCGGAATCAAAGAATGCGTAGTGATCGCACCCGAGTTAATCATTGGATTTTTAGGAAGATTGGTTTCTTTATCTAGCGAAATCTGATTAAAAGCCTCTCCTGAAGGTTCAACGCCGACCTTTTCCAGTACTGCTGGAATTCCCAAATGCTGCAATGCCAAGGCATAGGCAAAAGGCTTGGACATCGACTGCATGGTAAATTCGGTTTCATCATCTCCCGTGGAATAAATCGTGCCATCCACCGTGGTCAGCGCCAAAGCGAACTTGTTTGGATCTACCGCTGCCAGTTCAGGGATATAGTCAGCCAAAGCGCCCTGATCATTATCATGACAGACCGTTAATACATGCTGGAGATAATCGGGCACCGGGGTTTTCATCGAATGAGCTTATTCCAATTCACTATTATTTTTAATTAACATACCGGCTTTTGGCTTAAGTACCAGAGTGAAAAGGTAATTTTCTGCATATCAATGTTATCGGCTGAATTCCCTGTACGGGCAATCCTCCAGAAATGAATTGCATTTTTAAGTTTTGTTATTTTTATTGATGTTTTAAGAGACATAAAAAAGGGCGCTCCTGCCCTTTTTTACTCTGGGTGATTTATTTTACCTTGGTCTTGCGAATCATTTTGTACAGCACCTTGGGTGAAATACGCGAAACCAGCACGCCAAGTTTTTCTTTCTTGCCACCAATCACAATATATTCTTCGCCACACTGCAAGGCTTGTACGCTTTGACGGGCAAAATCTTCTGCTGACAGACCATTTTCAATCGCTTCATCCTGCTTGGCTTGAGGCTTGCCTTCCCCATTTAAAGCATTAAACGACACATTGGTTTGAACAAAGCCCGGGAATATCACCGAGACCTGCACGCCCTGATCAGCCACTTCAGCACGCAAGCTGTTGGCCCACATATGAATCGCTGCTTTGGCTGCTGAATAGGAAGCTCTATACTGGGTGCCGAGCAACCCTGCCACACTGGAAATAAACACGATACGACCTGATTTTTGTGCCAGAAAGGTTGGCAATACCATTTTGGTGAGAAACACCTGAGAGAAATAATCCACTTCCATAATGGCACGTTCAGTCTGCATGGTGGTGTCCTGAATCAGGGCGCGCTGGCTTAAACCTGCATTATTAATCAGCCAGTCAATCCGGCCTTTTTGTTGCAAAACCTGTTCATAGGCATGACGAACCTGACTTTCATCTGTGATATCGGCAATGACTGAAATATGCTGATCTGCATTGCTAAGGCTTTGGCGAACATTTTCCAGTTCTGCATGCCGGCGTGCAGTCAGTACCACCTGTGCCCCAAGTGCAGCACATTGCTGAGCAATCGCCTTGCCAATCCCTGAAGATGCGCCGGTAATCCAGACCACTTTTCCATTTAAGTCTTCAACTTTCGCCATGAAATCCTCTTTCCCTTGATTTAATGAATATGGTGCGGCATTTCATCTTCCAGAAATGCCAGCAAATGCTCAAAATAATAACTCATCGTATCGGCATCATAGATGCTACCGAGCTTGTCAAAACGTTTATAGCCTAACTGGGTGGTTAAATGAATCACCCCATTCAAGGTTTTATCGACCACCACATTAAATTTCAACATTTTTTTCGGTTCACGGATCAGATGTGTCACCCCTTGATCGACCACCTGAGTAAAGGCTTTTAAAGCGGGTGATACATATTGATGATTACCATTTTTCATCTGGTCAATACAGCCGAGCAACTCCATCACCAGCAATTTTTCCACCGGATATCGAACAAAAGCATCACCTTGATGCTCATAGGTCATGCGATGCAAATAGTTCACCATAGGCATCAGACGCTCATTGCCAAACAACGAAACCGACCACGGCATATATTTACGGGTGTTATGCATAATCTGCTGAATCACTTTTTCGGACTCGCTGTCCGGTGAATTGGCCAACTGCACCACCTGACCAAAAATCTGGTCAATAATTTCACAGGCCATATCGGCCAGATTTTCACCTAAGGGTCTGGCAAGACTGTCTCGCTCGCCGGCATTTAATCTGGAATGAAGGTCTTTAAAGCGCTGATGGGTTTCGGGTTGAAGCTTCAGGGAAATGCTATAGCTCATCTTATTATCCTTTTTGATATGCTGCGATGAGTCGCGTTTTTTTATTAATCTATCATACGATGAGTTGCTATACATGCCAATTGGCTAAAGTTTGCATTTGGTTAAGCTGCCGCATGCACTATTTTTTTTGCTACAATAGAGCCAATTTTTCATTCACTTTTGATCTGTTTAGACTATGACTGACTCAGCGCAAAATATCGCGACAACCTACGATCCGACCGAGATCGAGAAAAAATGGTACCAAACTTGGGAAGAGCGTGGTTACTTTAAGCCGTCTGAAAAAGGCGAATCTTTCTGTATCATGATTCCACCACCAAACGTCACTGGTAGCCTGCACATGGGTCATGGTTTTAACAATGCCATCATGGATGCCTTAACCCGTTTTAACCGTATGTCTGGTAAAAATACCTTATGGCAACCGGGTACGGATCACGCAGGTATTGCAACGCAAATGGTTGTAGAGCGTCAGTTGGGTGCGCAAGGGGTTAGCCGTCATGACCTAGGTCGTGAAAAATTCATCGAAAAAGTTTGGGAATGGAAAGAACAATCTGGCGGTAACATCACCCGTCAAATTCGTCGTTTGGGTTCTTCTGTAGACTGGTCTCGTGAACGCTTCACCATGGATGATGGTTTATCAAACGCGGTTAAAGAAGTGTTCGTAAAACTTCACGAAGAAGGTCTGATCTACCGCGGTAAACGTCTGGTTAACTGGGATCCAAAATTACAAACTGCCCTTTCTGACCTGGAAGTTGAGTCTGATAAAGAAGAAGCAGGTTCATTGTGGCATTTCAAATACTTCTTTGAAGATAAGTCACTACGCACACACGATGGTAAAGATCACATCGTGGTGGCAACGACGCGTCCTGAAACATTGTTGGGTGATACAGCTGTTGCCGTTGCGCTTGATGATGAACGCTATGCAGATTTGGTGGGTAAAAATATTATCCTGCCGATTACCGGTCGTGCGGTTCCTATCGTTAAAGACGAATATGTCGATAAAGAATTCGGTACAGGCTGTGTAAAAATCACCCCTGCTCATGACTTCAATGACTTTGAAGTAGGTAAACGTTGCGAATTGCCAATCATCAACATCTTCAACAAAAATGCTGAAGTGTTGGCTGAGTTTGAATACATCGCGAAAGCCGGCGAACAAATTTCTAAAACCATTCCTGCACCTGCAGACTATGTTGGTTTAGAGCGTTTTGAAGCACGTAAGAAGATCGTTGAACAGGCTGAAGCTGAAGGCTGGTTGGACCAGATTCAACCATATACGCTGAAACCACCTCGCGGTGACCGTTCAGGCGTGATCGTTGAGCCATTATTGACGGATCAATGGTATGTGAAGATTGCACCACTTGCTGACCCTGCAATTAAAGCAGTGAAAGATGGCGACATCAAGTTCGTTCCTGAACAGTACAGCAACATGTACATGGCGTGGATGAACAACATCCAAGACTGGTGTATCTCTCGTCAATTGTGGTGGGGTCACCGTATTCCTGCTTGGTACGATGCGGAAGGTAATGTTTACGTTGGTCGTGACGAAGCTGAAGTACGTGCGAAAAACAACATTCCTGCCGATGTTCAATTGAACCAAGATGAAGATGTACTGGATACCTGGTTCTCTTCAGGTCTTTGGACATTCTCGACTTTAGGCTGGACTGGCGACGAAGCAAAAGACAAAGCCAACTACTTCTTGAATACTTTCCACCCAACAGATGTATTGGTGACAGGTTTTGACATCATCTTCTTCTGGGTGGCACGTATGATCATGCTGACCATGCACTTCATGAAGAATGAAGATGGTACGCCACAAGTACCGTTTAAAACTGTGTACGTTCACGGTTTGGTACGTGATGGCGAAGGTCAAAAAATGTCTAAATCTAAGGGTAACGTGCTTGACCCATTAGACCTGATTGACGGTGTGGATCTTGAAACACTGGTACAAAAACGTACTACAGGTTTGATGAACCCGAAACAAGCGGCGAAGATTGAAAAATCAACGCGTAAAGAATTCCCTGAAGGGATCCAGTCTTACGGTACAGACGCGGTTCGTTTCACCTTCTGTGCACTTGCAAACACAGGTCGTGACATTAAATTCGACATGAAACGTGTTGAAGGTTACCGTAACTTTGCCAACAAGATCTGGAACGCAACGCGTTTCGTGATGATGAATGTCGAAGGTCAAACGGTTGGTCAAACTGCACGTCCTGATCTTTGGGAATTGCCTGAACAGTGGATCGTGAGCCGTCTACAAAAAGCGGAACAAGCGGTGCAAACAGCATTTGCAACCTATCGTCTAGACTTGGCTGCACAAGCGATTTACGAGTTCATCTGGAATGAATACTGTGACTGGTATGTTGAGCTGACTAAGCCTGTTCTGAATGATGAAAATGTGTCTGAAGAACGTAAAGCTGAAGTACGTCGTGTTCTTCTTGCTGTGATGGAAGCGTCTTTACGTCTTGCGCATCCGTTGATGCCTTATCTGACTGAAGAAATCTGGCAAACGCTTGCGCCGAAACTGAACATCGTTGGCGAAACGATTATGTTGGCGCAATACCCTGTTGCTGACCAAGCGCTTATCAATGACCAAGCCGAAGCAGATATGCAATGGCTTCAAGGTTTGATTGGGGCGGTACGTAACATTCGTGGTGAAATGGGTCTAGGTAATGCTCGCTTGTTGCCTGTTCTGCTGCAAAACACCACTGATGCTGAAAAAGCACAAATCGCACGTATTGAACCATTGTTTAAAGCATTGGCAAAAGTTGAAAGCATTACGTTCTTGGCTGATGCTGAACAACCGCCATTGTCTTCTTCATCTGTAGTCGGTCATGTGTCTGTATTCGTTCCAATGAAGGGCTTAATTGACCCTAAAGCGGAATTGGGTCGTCTACAAAAAGACTTAGATAAGGTTCAAAAACAGCATGACCAAATTGCAACTAAACTGGGTAATGAAGGTTTTGTGGCAAAAGCACCTGCGGCTGTGGTTGAAGGCGAGAAAGTTAAACTTGCTGAGTTTGCTGACCAGTTAGCGAAGATTAAAGCGAATATGGAGCAGATTGCAGCGCTATAATGTGTTGTTAGTTTGATCTAATTTGTGTATAAAGGGCTGATTATTCAGCCCTTTATACTTATTATGCAATTAAAGATTGAAAATTTAAAACATATTAAATCTCTTGAGTTCACAATCCCCACCCAAGGAATTTGGCTTTTGACTGGGTTAAATGGTTCAGGAAAGACTTCTCTTCTTGCTGCAATCTATCGTATGAAAGAACCTTCAGCCTTTCAAAAATATTATAAAACAAGCTCATTGGATTATTATGATTCATTTCAAGATTCTAAAATTACTTACCATATTAATAATAATACCGTGACTTACAAATATGGCAGTGAGCGATGGAGACCCACTCCAAATAATCAAAGTAAATTATTTGATGATGTAAGTTTTCCTGAAATAAGATTTATTGAAGTAAATGCAAAAAGAGTTGAACCATCGTTACATGATCTACAAAATCGCCCTAGACCGATTGCTGTTCAAAATGAAACTATTCAATTTATGAAAGAAGTTTTAGATAACAATAAATGGGATAATTTAAAATATATTAATTACCAAAGAGGAATTGGAAATAAAGCCTATATCATCCCCTATCAAAAAAATTCAAGAACTCATTATTTTTCAGAAAAAAATTTTAGTTTGGGTGAATTATGTGTCTTAAGATTAGCCTGTGCATTAGAAGAAATACAAAATGATAGCTTAGTATTAATCGATGAAATAGAAATTGCACTGCATCCTAAAGCTCAAAGAAAACTTTTATCAAAACTTCAAGATATTGCACTCAATAAAAATTTAACTATTATTTTTTCAACCCACTCATCAACATTGATTAAAAGTATTGATAGAAAAAAATTACTTTTTCTTCAGCAAGAAGGGAATACAAAAAAGTTTAAAACAATTAATAATGTTTATCCCGCTCAAGTATTAGGAGAAATTGCTTATGATGAAGAATTAGATATGGACTTTTTATTCTTTGTTGAAGATGATGAAGGTAAATTATTATTATCTCAAATTATTGAAAAATATAAAAATATAAGAAACTTAGGTACAGCTACATTTAGACCATCTTATAAAATTATTCCTATTGGTGGATTTCAACAAGTTATGGATGTCCTAGCTTCAAGTTCACAAATTTTTAGACAGAATGTTGTACGCAAAGCGTTTCTTGATCAAGATGTTTGCACTGAAACTCTCGCTGATCCAAATCAAGGTCATATTATTTCAACATATAATGCCAATCAGGCAAATATTAAATTTCTACCTTGCACCCCAGAAAAAGGAATAATTGATTTGATTGAATCTGATCCTAACTTCTGCGCTCAAATTAATTCTGCATTCAGTGGTTCAAATTTGCACATTGAAATACTTATAGGCACTCAAACTTATTTAAATGAACAATCACCTAAACCAAGGAAACAAGCTAAGAAACGTTATGATATTCTGATTAATCATATTCATCAAAATACTGGTGAAGATATAATCTCAATTAAAAAAGCACTTTATAAACTTTATACCGAAAAAAATTATCCAAATAATGGACCTTTAGTAGGATACCTCAATCCAATTTTTAATACATAATTCAAAAAACTTTTAAACCCTCATTCTCACTTACTCCTTTCCTTTAAGGAAAAGATAAGTGAGAAATGATTTTCAATTCAGTATATTTTTGCCCCAAATCCTCCAATACTACATCCGTCCGCCCCAACACATCATGATTCCAATAACGTACAACCGTTAAACCCAAAGCCTCTAAAAACTTAGTCCGTTCAACATCATATTCTTTTGCATCATCCGTTCCATGCTGACCACCATCCAACTCAATCACTAAACCAATGTCATGGCAGTAAAAATCCACAATATACGGTGCAATTACATGCTGACGACGGAATTTAAGATTTATAAAACGCTTGGCACGTAAAACTTGCCACATGAGATATTCAGCATCGGTGGCGGTATGGCGCATAGATTTGGCGAATTCTAATAATTGAGGATCTATTTTCATTGTTATTTTCCCTCTCCTACTAGGAGAGGGAACTTTCATTATTAAATCTAGAATGACTATACGAATAAGAGATTAAAGCATCCCATGCCTTAAAAACATCTCCAAGCCACTTACCTTTTTGATATAGATCAACCGTTCTTTTTCCACTTTAATCTGCTGTTTGATGGCTGAAGTATCTTCATCTATCTGCTTATACAGGTCATCAATTTGAACTTTTCCTTTCGCCTTTTTCACGGCAATTCTGGTTTTCGATGACCAGACCAGTCTATTGATCAAGGCATCAATCTGCTCTTGTAATTTCTGGCTTTGTGCATCTAAAGCCAGTTGATAAAACTTGAGTTGCTCTGCACTCAAACCTTTTTGTGAAACTTCCTGATCTTGTTCAATCTGCAGTTGCATTCTCAGTAACGTAAACAGGTCCTGCTCTGCATAAGCCTCATTGGCACGTTGCAATAATTCAGTTTTCTTGATTTTTTTGACATCATTCACTTCACGGTCAGGGTGAATGATGGCAGCAATTTTTAAATATACGGTTTTCAATGACTGCTCTGCCATCGCTGTTGCCTGTTCCTGTTTTTCCTGCTGGCGTTTTAATCTGGCTTGCTCACGTGCCTGCTGAAAATCATCTGATTCCCATTCTTCAAATACTTCTGCATCTGCAAGGTCGGAGGGATTCTCATTTTTAAAGAATGTTTCTAGTTCATTTATTTTCTTTTGGCTTTTTCTGAATTGGGCATGTTCGGCACGTTGCTGATAATAAGTGAAGATTTCATTCACCTTATGGGCTTCTTGCATCGACATCGCCTGAGAGTCTTTTAGATAATTTGCAAGGTACTGAATCTTTTCATCCAGCACCACCAGTTCAGCCTTGGAAAATGTAGTTTCCTGCAGGTGTTTCCAGAGCTGTTCCAGCTGCTTGAACAGTACACCATGCAATTCATGATAGACCGGCATGAAGGTTTTATGGGTATATTGCTGCAGCTCTTCTTCAGCCTGTTGCCATTGTTGTAATTCCTGTTTCTGTTGCTCGATTTTATCAATCAGATGATCCAGCTTCTTCTGCTGTGGCGAAAGCGCTGTGAACGGCTGAATCATGGTTTTCAAGTCAAAGAGCATGGCAGGAGAAGGTCGAAGAAGAAATAATATCCATATTAAATCTTTCAGCTTTGGTCACAAAGTCCTTTTCGGTGTGCCCTTTCAAAATTTGTATCAGAATTAAAAAAGCAGACTAAAGTCTGCTTTTTCGCTCTCATATTGATTATTCCAGCACTACACGGCCATACAAGGACTGCACTGGACGGTTATTTGGATGTCCCATCAGTTTAGCAAATTCCGAAATCTGCTTGGCAGAAGCCTGCTGAATATCTTTCAGAATCAGCCAGCGTACGCCTTCCGAACACGGAGGTGTGGTCAGCGAGCCGCTAAAGCGATAATAATCCAGATTTTTAGGCAACATCTGATTCACCGCTTGTGGCGTTTTCAAAACCACTTTCTCGCCCTGCTTTTTCGGTAAACGGTTCCACATGCGTTTGAGCATCTGGCTTTCTGCACCCTGCTCGAACATCATCCCCACGACAGCCAGCTCACCTTTGGCATTGGCATGGACAAAGTGGATTTCCAGTGGATAGCTTTTGCCTTTAATCAGGTTTTCGCTCGGACTATGCAAATGAAACTGCTTCAGTACAAAGATATCGCCATCCAGCTGCAATTCACCACCTTGGGCAAAGTCTACCTGCACAGTATGACCTTTATTTTCGATCGCATGAATCATGGTATTATAGCTGAACTTGAGCGGTTCCAGTTCAGCTTTTACTGTTCGCTCAATATTGATCGGTGACTGGTTCAGACCATTACAGGCCGAATATTTCTGGCTCAAAGTCGACCATTGCTCAGGCTGAGTATAATCCCAATCCGCATCTGCCCAGACCGCTGTACTTAAACCCATAACCGTTAAAAGCGTGAATATTCTTTTCACAATACATCCCTTGTTGGAAGTCAAAATCACAATTTCTAATTTAAAAACAGTTTATTAAAGTAGTGTAATCACTCTATTTTTCAGGCTACAAACTATAGATTTATTCAGGGATGAAGTCATTTGCTTACAAATTTCCAAACACTTTCAGCAATTTCAGGAAAATGAAGTTACATTAATATTTTTAAATTTCAAATAGATAGATTTAATTTTGACTTGATAGCAAGCCATAGAGAATGTGATCTTCTTCAAAGTTAATTTGCTGATTTTTTATGCATTTTTTACATGAAATATCTATCTTATTTTGAATATATTCAATAGCTGGATTTTTTAGCTCAATCTTCTTGTTTAAATAGAATCTATTTCTATTCATAAACTTACACAATCACAGCAGCAAATAAAATACTGATATTGCTAGACTCGAGCCAAAGAGCAAAATGAGGATCAAGAATCTAAATGGACTGGGCCACGATATTTATACATGACACCACCTGGGCGTTTACCGCAGAAATTTTGCTGCGTTGTGCCCTGATGTACACGATGATTATCCTGTTTCTGCGCCTGACTGGAAAACGCGGGGTACGTCAGCTTTCCATCTTTGAAGTCGCTATCATTTTGAGCTTGGGTTCGATTGCCGGCGACCCGATGTTTACTGAAGATATTCCCCTGATTCAGGCAGTTCTGGTGATGTCGGTGATTATTATCATGTACCGCCTGACCACCTGGCTCATGATGAAATATCAGTGGTTTGAAGACCTACTGGAAGGTAAACCAATTTATATCGTAGAAGATGGCGTGCTGGTCGTTGAAGAGATTAAAAAAGGTAAAATGTCACATGATGAATTCTTTGCCGAAATGCGCCAGCAAGGCGTAGAACATCTGGGTCAGGTACGCACCGGTTTACTGGAAACTGACGGTAAGTTCAGTATCCTGTTTTTCAAATCGGATGAGGTTCGGCCTGGGCTGCCACTTTTTCCTAAAACCTGCTCTATAGTCCAACAGGTCAAGGCCGGGCAATTATATGCTTGCATTTACTGTGGACAGGTACAAACCCTTTCACATGCCGACCAGCAATGTCCGCGCTGTGATTCTTCGCAATGGGCCGAAACGATTGACTGTTTAAGAATTACTTAAGCACGATTTAATAACTGCAAATGGGCAAAAATTTCCGGCAGTTGCTGAATTTTATATTGGATATGTTCAGCATCTGCATGAAAGCCTTGCATCCATAATGCATGCATTCCGGCCTCTGTAGCTCCCTGTACATCATTAATTGGATGGTCGCCAATATACAGGCACTGTGCAGGCTGCACGCTTAGACGCTCTGCAGTGATCTGGAATATTTCCGGCTGCGGCTTGTTAAAACCTACTAGTCCCGAACTGATGATCTCATCAAAATAAGTTTCAATACCCAAACCCCGAATCGTATTTAAACGGGTGTCATGTCCGCCATTGGAAACAATGGCCAGCTGATAACCCTCATCTTTCAGCTGCGTTAATACTTGCTCTGCTGCCGGCATTTCTACGGCGAAACGGCCAAACTGGCTAAACCAGAATTGGGCCAGTTCATCTATGGTTGGGGGATTTAACCAAGACAGTTCCTGCAACAACGCATAAGCAGCCGAAGCCCCGATACTACCATGCGTCAGCAATTCCTTTTTAGGATAACCGCCATTATCGATGCGTCTTACAATCTCGATAATTTTGTCAGACTCGACCTGTTTCAATGTTGGCGCATAATATTCTGCCAGATAACGGCTATAGGCTTGTGTCGTCAGATCACGATGGGTCAAGGTATTGTCGAGGTCAAATAAAACGGCTTGAATAGGCATAATTTTTAAAACGAAGTGCTGAAACTTTCAATCATGTTAACAGTCCGAAACTTGTTAGATCAGACATAAAATTGCTAAGTTTTGTTGTTTTAAGCATAAAAAAAGCGATGCCAAAGCACCGCCTTTTCTTAGCTTACAAAGTCTAAATTAGAATTTGTATTCAACACCTGTACCAACAACTGGCTGTTTAGTTTCAGCTGAACCTTGTTCAAGTGTTAAAAGACCCGTGTAACCGTATGCTTTTACTTGTTTAGAGAATGCATAGTCTGCACCCACAAGAATTTGTTGGGCTTCAAAATCTGCAACATTGGCTTTTGTAAAGCTTGTAGAGTTTTGACTATATTGGCCTTTTACTGTCCACTTATCAGCATTTGGTAATTTATATTCTGCTCCAATTAGCCAGCCTTGTGCATCATCAATATCATTACCATTTACAGCAATACCATTACTTGCCACTGAAGTTGCATTTGAATTACCTTCAACCTCTGCAAGATCAGATGTTTGGAATAACGCCTTAATGGCTAAGTTATCATTTACATTTACTCGGCCAATCGCACGAATTGTATCAGCAGCAGCTAACAAAGCTTTTGCTGTACCAATTTCACCATTTTGTGTGTTTAAGATACCTACACCAGCAAAGTTGGATGGAATCGCTTTATCATAACCAAGACCTAAAACAACTGCTTTGCTGTCATATACTAAAGATGCTGACCATGCATCACCTAAGCCACGGCCTGCAACTTTAGCACCGCCTTTAGAAGAGCTAATACCACCGGCTTCACCTGTAGCTAATAGTGCAGTTGCTTTTAGTTTACCTTCACCGACTGCAAAGCCAGGAGCTTCATAGACGACAACATTATCGATACGGTTTTCACCGGTAAAGATACCTGCCATATCCGCTTTATTTGCAACATAGTTATTGAAAGTATCAACTACTGAAGAAAGCTGTTTTACAGGCGTATCGATTTTACCTAGTTTTACTGTACCTAACTTTTCATCTTTAAGACCGACTAAAAGATTACGCGGTACAAATGTATCTGTACTTCCACCATTGTCTACATAGAAGGTAAATTCAGCTTGATAAAGCCCACTTAAACGGTCAGTAAGTTTCTCCTCACCTTTTAAACCCAAGAATGAATTATTAGTATTCAGTTCAATAACATCGCGATCAGACACAGGTGAAGCATTGTCTTCAGGTAAATAATCAACTGTGGCATCAATCTCACCATAAAAAGTTGGTGCTGCAAAAGTTGTCCCCGCCAAAAGGCTGAATGCAATTGCTGTTGCTAACTTAGTTTTCATCAAAAATATCCTTAATTTATTTTGTAACAAATAATACACACGGCGCTTATATTACAAAATTATTAAATTAATATTTATATATTCTATTTAGTACTTTAGGCTAACATTTAACCAAATAGTTGATTATTTAGAAATTTTATACTTTTTCTGCAACTTTCATCCATCGGAAAATTGGAATTAGACTGAAAATTGCCACGATCACGATCAGATTCAGATAATTTTGATAGCCTAAAGCATCTCCAAAAATGCCACTCAGACTATAAAGTCCCCCACTCACCGTGGCCATCAGCGCCACCTGAAAGGTGAAATCTGTACCAGCCAGATGCTTGCGACTGTATTGCATGACTAAGGTCAACATGACCACCAAAAGCATAGCTGAGATCATGTCTTCGGCTGCATTGACCAGATATATCATCCAGTTTTGTACTTTGTTTTGAGCTTCATACTGCGTAGCGAGCCAGGCATAAGCCATTAAGCTCAATATTTTTAGAATTGAGAAAATGATCAAACTCGAGCTGCGAGACCAGTACTTCAGACACCAGCCAGCCAATCCTGCTCCAATCAGTGCCGCAAATGCACCAAGCATGGTGACATAAAGGCCAATCTGGCTAAAGCTCAGTCCGAGATCTACCATTAAAGGTTTTAATAAAGGCCCGGATAAACCATCGGCGATTTTAAAGGTCAGTAAAACCAGAAGCCACCTCGCCAAGCTTAAATCTGACCAGAAGTATTGAAAATAGGTTTTTATATTGCTGAGTGCAGGTCCTTTATCAGCTGGCGTGATAATTTTTGAATGCTGAGATTCTCTAAAAAATAAAATGGGTAAAGTATTAATAAAGACCAGAGCTGCCAATAATAGAAAGGTAGCTTGCCATTGCAGCAGATCGAGCAACCATAATATGGCCCCACCTCCGACAATGAATCCCAGACGAGAACCAATCACCTGAAAGGTATTACCCCAATGTTGCTGTTCATTTTTCAGAATATTGACTGCCAGTGCATCGGTCGCAATATCCTGCGTCGCACCAATACCATTCATCAACAAAAGCGTGATAAAAAACAGCAGTAAATACAGCGGCTGATTCAAGGCCTGAATCGGTAGAAATGAGAGCCCAATCAATACAGCAACTGACAGCCATTGCAAGGGAATAATCCAGCTACGGTAATGACCTTTGGCGCTCGATCCATGCCGATCAACTAAAGGTGCCCAGAATATTTTAATCGACCAAGGCAGCATTAACAGACCAAAGCCCCCGATATGCGCCAGCGATACCCCTTCAGCTCGCAGAATGACTGGCAAGGCATGCGTCATAAACCCGACCGGAAGCCCCTGTGCCCAATACAGCGAAAACAGTAAAATATAGGTATTCCGCATATTTAGGCTAAGTCCTTAAGGTGAAAATGCATCACCAGCATTTGAGATGCTATACATTTTGCCAATGATCCGGATTTTACAACAGTCTAATATAATAAAAAATAAAGAAAAATTAGTTTCAGGAAGAGACAAAAGCAATGGCCCAAATACGTTTCCCCCAACTCCCGCCGCATGTGCCAGCCCGCGGCAGCAAGCTGAGCCGGAATTTTTTCAGGCAGCTTTTTTTGGCACAGGGCTGGCGTCTGGAAGGCGAATTTCCAGACCTACCTAAAGCAGTCGCGATTATCTCTCCCCATACCTCCAATATTGATGCCTGGCTAGGTTTCAATGCCCTGCTTGGTCTCGGTATTCAGATTACGATTTTCGGTAAAGACAGTCTGTTTCGTACACCGCTAAAACCGGTTCTGGAATGGATTGGGGTCGTTCCTGTCGTCCGAGATAGTCCACAAGGACATACCCGACAGATTGTAGACATCATTGAAAAATCGCAGCAGATCTGGGTCGGTATGGCACCGGAAGGTTCACGTAAAGCACCGGATAAAATTCGCAGTGGTTTTTTTCATATTGCCAAAGCGGCGCATTTGCCGATTGTGATGTTTTCCTTTGACTATGACATCAAGACTATTCACATCTTGGGTATATACCATCTGACCGGTGACTATGAATATGATCTGGAAAAGATTTATCAGTATTATGAAGGAAAATTCTCGGCCAAAAATCCAGAGTGGGTAGCCAAGCCGTTACAAAAGCTTTTGAAAAAAGACTAGGCAAATACGGCTTTTTTTGATGTGATAGCCTGAATTTTGTTGATTTAATCACCAGTTTTTATAATGAAGTTAGCCCATTATGCCTTGATTGGCTGCCTTGGTTTCAGTCTTGCAGCATGTGACAAAGCCACTAAAACACCCACCACTACCACGCCTATCAAAGCCCGCGAACCCGTCGTCGCACTTGCTCTCGGTGGTGGCGGTGCCAAAGGTTTTGCCCATATTGGGGTGATTAAAGTGCTCGAATCACATGGCATTAAACCGAAAATTGTCACCGGTACCAGTGCCGGTAGTTTTGTCGGCAGCCTGTATGCCAGCGGCAAATCCCCTTATCAGTTACAGCAGATTGCCCTGAATTTTAAAGAGTCTGATATCCGCGATTTAACCTTGAACCGGCAAGGGATTATTGCCGGACAAAAATTGCAGGATTTCGTCAATAAAAATGTGGTGAACAAACCGATTGAACAGTTCCCGATTCGTTTTGCTGCTGTTGCCACTCGTCTGGACAATGGTCGCAAGGCAGATTTTATTAAAGGCAATGCCGGACAGGCGGTCCGAGCGTCCTGCAGTATTCCGAATGTGTTTGTGCCTGCCGTGATTGGCGGCACCAAATATGTCGATGGTGGTCTGGTCAGTCCGATTCCGGTCAAGACCGCCAAAGATATGGGAGCAGATATTGTGATTGCCGTGGATATTTCTGCTCGTCCAGATGGAAATAAAGCCCTGAACATGTGGGGCGTACTGGATCAGACCCTGAATATTATGGGACAGCAAAGTATTAATGAAGAGTTGAGCCAGGCCACTGTGGTGATTCAGCCAAAAGTCGGCCATATCGGTACTTTAGACCTGAAAGCCAGCAATGCCACCATTCTGGAAGGTGAAAAGGCTGCTCAGCTGAAAATCCGTACTATTGAAAAAGCCATTAGCAACTTCAAGCAGTCTCCCGCGGCATTTAAACCGCCACGTCCGGCAAAATTTTGATGCACGATTTTTTTATATTCATCTGCGGCCGCATCTGCTACATTGAAGATCAATCATATAAAGATGATGATTAATTAAATACTTAGCGATATAGGTCACGATATGGAATTAGTTCTTGAACCTTGGCACTGGTTTGTATTAGGCATTCTTCTGATTCTATCGGAATTACTGTTGCCCGCATTTGCTGCCCTGTGGTTCGGGATCGGTGCCATCATGGTTGGCGTCCTGTACTGGATGTTCCCGATGATGGGACTGACGACCCAGCTCCTGACCTGGATCGTACTTTCTATTCTGTGTACGCTGCTCTGGTTTAAGTTTATCAAGCCACTTTCCATTGATAAGACCAAAGCCGGTCTATCGCGTGAAGCGACCATTGGTCAGGTGGGCATGGTGATTCAGACTAATCTGGATCATGGGCAAATCCGGGTGCGCTTTCCGATGCCAGTTTTAGGTTCGGATGAATGGGAATGCCGAACTCTGGACCCAGTTCAGGTCGGAGACCGCGTTCGCGTCGTGGATATTCTGGGTAATGACCTGGTCGTACAACCTCACAGCACGAATTATCAAAATCAATAAGGTGAATAAGCTATGTCTGGTGGTTCTATCATTGTTATCGCGTTTCTGGCCTTTGTTGCGATTACCATTTTTAAAGGTGTGCGGATTGTGCCGCAAGGCTACAAATGGATTGTACAGCGTCTGGGTAAATACCACACTACGCTAAATCCAGGCCTGAATTTTGTTATTCCTTATGTGGATGAAGTTGCCTATAAAGTCACAACCAAAGATATCGTTCTGGATATTCCCTCACAGGAAGTAATTACCCGCGATAACGCGGTTCTGCTGATGAATGCCGTGGCCTATATCAACCTGACCACACCAGAAAAAGCCGTGTACGGGATTGAAAACTACTCATGGGCGATTCAGAACCTGGTACAAACCTCCCTGCGTTCGATAGTCGGTGAAATGGATCTGGATGATGCGCTATCTTCACGTGACCATATCAAGGCACGCTTGAAATCCAGTATTTCCGATGATATCTCGGACTGGGGTATTACCTTAAAAACTGTAGAAATTCAGGATATTAAACCTTCAATCACTATGCAAACAGCGATGGAAGAACAGGCCGCTGCTGAACGTCAGCGTCGTGCAACCGTCACCAAAGCTGATGGTGAAAAACAGGCCGCGATTCTGGAAGCAGATGGCCGTCTGGAAGCCTCACGTCGTGATGCCGAAGCACAAGTGGTACTGGCTGAGTCTTCACAACGTGCAATTGACATGGTGACTTCCGCCATTGGTGATAATGAAATTCCGGTCGCCTATTTACTCGGTGAACAGTATATTAAAGCCATGCAGGATATGGCTAAATCGCCAAATGCCAAGACGGTAGTACTTCCAGCCGATGTGTTAAATACGATCCGTGGTGTTATGGGTCGCCCTAACTAATTGATCTTTTCACTTTATATATAGGCAGCCTGAGGGTTGCCTATTTTTATTCGCACAAGAAAATCTCAGCAAAAATTGTGAATTTATGGTTAAATTTCGCGTTTATTTTTGAAATCTACTGGATTTGATGTTGCCTGGCTTTCGGATTAAAGCTTTTCGCAACTATCTTATTCCTTGTTTCGATCTACTGTCCAACTTAAAAATGGATACCGTATGAGCTCCCTAAATCCAACCTTAATTACTTTTCTTTTCTATATTGTCGCAATGGTGGTGATTGGCCTGATGGCTTATCGCGCGACAAGCAACTTTTCCGATTACATCTTAGGGGGCCGACGTTTAGGGAGTTTCGTAACTGCACTTTCTGCAGGGGCTTCCGACATGAGTGGCTGGCTCCTGATGGGTCTGCCCGGTGCGATTTATCTTTCCGGCCTGTCTGAAATGTGGATTGCCATCGGTCTGATTATTGGTGCCTGGCTCAACTGGTTGCTGGTTGCTGGCCGTCTGCGGGTGCATACCGAAGTTCAGCACAATGCCCTGACCCTGCCGGATTATTTCTCGAATCGTTTTAACGACCAGAAGAAAATCCTGCGTATTGTTTCGGCTTTCGTGATTCTGATTTTCTTTGCGATTTACTGTGCTTCGGGCATGGTCGCAGGTGCGCGTCTGTTCGAAAGCATGTTTGACATGTCTTATAGCACCGCGCTCTGGATCAGTGCCATTGCCACCATCAGTTATGTGTTTATTGGTGGCTTCCTGGCTGTGAGCTGGACCGATACCATTCAGGCGGGGCTGATGATCTTTGCCCTGTTGCTGACACCAATCGTAACGTTAATGGCGTTCTCGGATATGTCCCAGGTGACTTTGGCACTGGAGGCTGCTCGTCCTCAAGCAATGAATATTCTGGGTGATCTCAGTCTTGTTGCGATTATCTCGCTCTTGGCTTGGGGTCTGGGTTACTTTGGCCAGCCGCATATTCTGGTGCGCTTCATGGCTGCAGATTCAGTCAAATCCATTCCAAATGCACGTCGTATTGGCATGACCTGGATGATTCTGTGTCTGGGCGGTGCAGTCGCAGCCGGCTTCTTCGGTATTGCTTATTTCCAGCAGCATCCAGAACTGGCAAGCGTGGTGAATGCCAATCCTGAAACCGTATTTATGGAACTGACCAAAATCCTGTTTAACCCATGGATTGCAGGTGTAGTTCTGGCGGCGATTCTTGCCGCAGTAATGAGTACTTTAAGCTGTCAGTTATTGGTCTGTTCAAGCACCTTGACAGAAGACTTCTATAAATCTTTCCTGCGTAAAAATGCCTCGCAAAAAGAACTGGTCTGGGTGGGCCGTTTGATGGTACTGCTGATTGCCTTGCTAGCAATCTGGATGGCGGGCAATCCTGAATCCAAAGTACTTGGTCTGGTGGCTTATGCATGGGCAGGTTTTGGTGCCGCTTTTGGCCCGCTGATTATCCTGTCATTGTTCTGGAAACGCATGACTTTGAATGGTGCTTTGGCCGGTATGATCGTGGGTGCAGTCGTGGTTATTTTCTGGAAGAATCTGTTTGCAGACACTGGCCTGTATGAAATCGTTCCTGGCTTTATCTGTTCAATGCTGGCAATTGTGGTGGTGAGTCTGATGGGTAAAGCACCAACAGCAGAAGTGACTGACCGTTTTGAAGAAGCTGAACGTCTGTACAACGAAAGCAAATAATTCTGTAGCAACTAAAAAGAGGACTTCAAGTCCTCTTTTTTTATGGAATTACTTTAAACCTTGTAAGGAAAATAATTTTCCAATCAGCTTTTGCGCGTGAGCAGGAACTGGGTAATTTGCCTCAACTCTTCCGCCCCTTCAAAATGGTTCAAGGCATTGATCGCCTGATCATGTAATTGCTGGGCATAGGCTTTGGCCTGCTCCAAACCCATCAATGCCGGATAGGTCGATTTTTCTACCTGTTCATCCTTGCCGGCTGTTTTCCCCAACACTTCGGTATCGGAAATAATATCCAAAATATCATCCTGTACCTGAAAGGCCAGACCAATCGCCTGTCCAAACTCACGTAATTTAGGAATGGCCAGATCGGTACCCTCAAAAATAGTCACCGCCGCCATCATGATCGCGGCACTAATCAAAGCACCGGTTTTATTGCGATGAATATTTTCCAGTGCTTGCTGATCGATTTTCTTGCCTTCAGACTGCAAATCTAAAACCTGACCATTCACCATTTTCGAAGAAGCGGTTGCCAGAATCTGCATCTGCTTCAGTACAATGGAAGCTTCTACCGCTGGCCCCTGATCAAACAGACGACTGCTCAAAGTTTCAAAAGCCATAGACTGCAGGATATCACCTGCCAGCAACGCTGTATCTTCCCCATAAGCTACATGGCAGGTCGGCTGGCCACGACGTAGCAAATCATTGTCCATACACGGCAGATCATCATGGGCCAGTGAATAGCAGTGAATAAACTCGATCGCAACCGCTGCACGGCGCACTGCAGCGCTATTCTGGTTGGGTTTTAATGCGGCGGTGGCATAGCATAGTGCTGGACGTACTCGTTTACCGCCAAGCATCACAGCATGATGGACTGCCGACCTTAAAGGTTCCGGAATAGCAAAGGCTTCCAGAGCGGTCAATAAATCCTGTTGAATGCGATGTTGTGCTTGTGTGAGTGCATGGGTTGATACGTCAGTGATAGATGACACATTCGCCTCGAATACGTAGTCCAGAAAAATAAAATGACAAGCGAATAAATGCCTGTACGCTGATTCAGGCATTGTACCTAGAAATGCCTTGAATTTTCAGCCATAAATCGTATTGTTCTGCTGAAATTTACTATTCAACATCAAATAAGCAAGGCAGAGATTTTAAACCATAAAAAACCACCGCAGAACCGGTGGTTTTATTCAAGCTAAATGTATGCACGGCATTTAAACGAGAACATCTTCTGGTACGCGCACCCAGCCTTCCATCAACACGCGGGCACTACGGCTCATAATCGCTTTCGTCACTTTCCACTCACCATTTTCAAAACTTGCTTGTGCACCCACTCTCAAAGTCCCGGAAGGATGACCGAAACGCACCGCTTCACGCTCTACCCCACCTGCGACCCGGTTCACCAATGTTCCGGGAATGGCAGCTGCTGTACCAATAGCCACCGCAGCCGTGCCCATCATGGCATGATGGAGTTTACCCATAGACAAGGCCCGAACCAGAATATCGGTATCCGATTCAGTGACGGTCTTGCCACTTGAAGAGGTATAGCTACTCGGTGGTGCAACAAAGGCAATTTTTGGAGTGTGTTGTCGGGTTACGGCTTCGGCAATATCCTGAATCAGTCCCATCTGCTTCGCTGCATAGGCACGAATTGTCTCAAATTTTGTCAGGGCTGCCACGTCATTATTGATATGATCCTGAAGCTCGGTACCCTTATAACCGAGATCTCCAGCATTCAAAAATACCGTCGGAATGCCGGCATTAATCATGGTCACTTCGAAACTGCCAATATTGGGAACTTCCAAAGTATCGACCAGATTACCTGTTGGAAACATTGAACCGCCTTCAGCATCGTCATCGGCTGGATCCAGAAACTCGATCTGCACTTCGGCCGCAGGAAAGGTTACGCCATCCAGTTCAAAATCACCCAGCTCCTGCACTTGACCATCTTGCATCGGCACATGTGCAATAATGGTTTTCTGAATATTGGCCTGCCAGATGCGTACTGTGCACAACCCATTTTCAGGAATACGTTCGGCATCAACCAGACCATTGGAAATGGCAAATGCACCTACTGCCGCGGTCAGATTGCCACAGTTGCCACTCCAGTCCACAAAAGGACGATCAATTGACA
The DNA here is from genome assembly GCF_024129855.1 of Acinetobacter lwoffii. Taxonomy (GTDB): domain Bacteria; phylum Pseudomonadota; class Gammaproteobacteria; order Pseudomonadales; family Moraxellaceae; genus Acinetobacter; species Acinetobacter lwoffii_L. The sequence continues at coordinate 48,353 of NZ_JAMXXC010000001.1, read as the reverse complement.
CCTGACCAAATAAATAATCGACATCATGATCAGCGTGCAGGCTTTTGGACAGAATGACCGTTTTACTAGTACTGGAACTGGCACCACCCATACCATCAATCTGCTTCCCATAAGGGTCTGGACTACCAATCACGCGCAGCAAAAGCTGATCACGAATCCGGCCCGGCTGTTGTGCTGCTATAGGCAGGTCATCCAGCTTAAAGAAAACACCTTTACTGGTGCCTCCACGCATATAGGTGGCAGGAATCTTGATTTGGGCGGCAAAACTCATGAATTATTTCATCCTTTGACTTGTCTTTGTTTTCGTACGGGTTATTCAATATTTATATTCAAAGTATAGTATGTTGAAAGCAGAACTGCTTGACTGCCAGACCTTAGTATAAAAAAACGGCATTTGTGTTTTATCCAAGAAAAAAGAGAACTCGTCAGTAACAGTTTCAATAAAATTAATATATTGATTCATTTATATTTTATTTCAGTTATTTATATGAATATTTTTTATCATTCCTTCAACAATATTTCATTCTTAGGATGGACTAGGCTTCTTTAGTCTGATCAATTACAATCAGCCACTTATCATTTTCCATTGTCGGGCTGAACACTTTGAATAACGAGTCTTCACAACTTCAGCGTGGCTTAAAGAACCGTCATATTCAGTTGATCGCCATGGGCGGTGCAATTGGCACAGGCTTATTCTTAGGTTCCGCACAGGTGATCCAATCTGCGGGTCCTTCTATTATTTTAGGCTATGCCATTGGGGGCCTGATTGCATTTTTAATCATGCGTCAATTGGGTGAGATGATTGTTCATGAACCTGTCGCAGGTTCATTCAGCCATTTTGCTTATAAATACTGGGGCAAATTCCCTGGTTTCCTTGCGGGTTGGAACTACTGGATTTTGTATATCCTGGTGGCCATGACCGAACTTACTGCGGTTGCGAAATATATCAACTACTGGTGGCCGCATATTCCAGCCTGGGCATCGGTACTGTTTTTCTTTATCGTGATTACACTGGTCAACCTCGGCAATGTGAAATTCTACGGTGAATCGGAATTCTGGCTTTCTATCATTAAAGTGACTGCGGTCATCTCGATGATTGTCTTTGGCTTGTATCTGATCCTGACTGCTGATGCTTCTTCAGGCGCATCTTTTAGCAATCTTTGGACCGCGGGCGGTTTCTTCCCGAATGGTTTTGAAGGTCTGTTCTACATGCTGGCCTTCCTGATGTTTGCCTTCGGTGGTATTGAACTGATCGGCATGGCGGCTGCAGAAGCTGAAAATCCGGAAAAAACCATTCCGAAAGCCATTAATCAGGTGGTTTTCCGTATTCTGATTTTCTATGTCGGTGCTTTGACGATTCTGTTGTCACTCGTGCCTTGGAATCAGCTTGAACTTGGTGGTCTGGACAAAAGTCCGTTCGTGATGATTTTCAGCCAGCTTGGCATTGACTGGGCAGCACACTTACTGAACTTTATTATCCTGACAGCAGCATTGTCTGTATATAACAGTGGTATGTACGCCAACAGCCGTATGCTCTATGGTCTGGCTCAACAAGGAAATGCACCTAAAGTCTTCATGAAAGTGAATAAGCAAGGTACGCCAATTCCTGCTGTATTGTTCTCTGCCGCGCTGATTTTTGGCTGTGTACTACTTAATTACTTCGTGCCTGAAGATGCCTTAAGCCATCTGATTTACATCGTAGTCGGTGCATTGGTATTAAACTGGGCCATGATTACGCTGACCCATCTCAAGTTTATTCAAAGCATGAAAAAGCTAGGACAGAAGACTTCCTTCCCTGCGCTTTGGTCTCCGGCGGGTAATATTCTGGTTCTAGGTTTCATTCTTACGATTCTTTACATCATGTGGACGCAAGGATTTCAGGAATCTATTTTGATGATCCCGCTTTGGATCGTGGTCATGTTCGGTCTGTTTAAGTTACTTAAGCCTAAAAATACCTAGACAACTCCTGTAGCTATGAGTCCTTAAAAGTTATTGCTTCGGCAATAACTTTTTTTTGTATTTTTTACAGTACAATAGCCTTCTTTTCGCGCCCTTAGCTTAACTGGATAGAGCAGTTGCCTCCTAAGCGACCGACGTGGGTTCGAGTCCCGCAGGACGCACCATCCTTTCAAAATGTGATCTATACTTCAAAAAATTAGCGTTAATCTTCATATTTTTAGAATATTTTTTATACAAAAAATCATTTTTTCTTCATTATTTTATTTCTATTACTTTCAAATACTTATTTCAAAATGAGGCTATTTTTTGGTGTAAAAACTCTATTTTGATGCTTTTTTAGACTAATTAGTTTTTTCTAGAGCATTTACTCTTATTTTAATTGTGCTATTTTTGTCACATGGAGTAACAAATGATTGCGGATAAATACCCGAAATCTCCAAGAATTTAATAAGTGCAAACAACAACGCTAGATATAAATTTGTACCTCAAGGAAAGACGTAAATGAAATTAAAAACATTAACTACTGCAATGATTCTTGCAACTGTACCAATGACGGGTGCTTTTGCAGCAGCTTTAGATCGTTCAGGCCAATCTATTGCAGCCTTCCTACAACCAGGTAATTACTTTGAAGCAGGTATTTCTGTCCTAGACCCAGATGTATCTGGTAAAGAAGCTGGAACAAGTGATACTCGCCGTAATATTAGTGATATGGCGGGTGATTATTATTTTCCAAGTGCTGCTTTAAAATTTCAGCCAACCAGCAAATTTTCAGTTGGTATTTTATATGACCAACCGTTTGGAGCAGATGCTACCTATACAGGTAATAACGTATTTGTTTCCGATTCTACGAATACAATTTTAGCTCCTGACGCGTTAGCAGGAATTCGTCAAAATACAATTAATACCAACTTTAATGCGTTGACTCCAGAGCAAAGAGTTGGAGCGGCTTTACAAGCGCAGGGTGTTGACTTAACCACTCCAATTGGTCAAGCACAGTATACTGGGACTTTAAATGCGTATAATACTGTTGATGCAGTAAGAGCACAAATTGATGCTGGTGTACTTGCAGGGGTAACTGCACGCGTAGATGCTGGTTTAGCTGATGTCAACGGCTTATTAGGAACTGGTAGTACAAGCGTAGAAGTAGATACTCAAAATTTATCATTTATTGCAGGTTTCCAACCAACTGAGAATTGGAATATTTACGGTGGCGCAGTTTACCAAACGATCAAAGGTAATGTTTCATTACGTGGTCAGGCTTACAGCTTATACAATGGTTACGATACGTCTATTCCAGAAGATAGTTCTGTAGGTTGGTTAGCCGGTCTTGCTTACCAAATTCCTGAAATTGCATTAAAAGCATCTATTACTTATCGTTCTGAAATTGACCATGATGTTAATATGAATGAAAGTATTCCAACCTTACCAGCTTTAGCTTTGCTCCCAAATGGGGCAGCAGCAGCAGCAGCTATTGCAGCAGCAAGTGGTGAGACAAAAATTACTACTCCACAGTCTGTAAACCTTGATTTCCAAACAGGTATTATGGCGAATACTGTAGCTTTTGCGAATGTTCGCTGGGTTGAATGGTCTAAATTCTCAATTCAACCTTATAAATTTGGTCTAATATCAGAAGCAGTTGGCCCTATTGTGGATCGCCCAGATGGCTTCAATCTTGTTGAATATGAAGATGACCAAATTTCAGCAACTGTAGGTGTGGGTCGTAAATTTAATGATCTATGGGCTGGTAACGTATCTGTAGGTTGGGACTCTGGTGCAGGTAACCCTGTATCTACACTTGGTCCAACTGAAGGTTATTGGAATGTAGGCTTAGGTCTTCAGTACAGTCCAACACCAGCTACTTTCATCGCGGGTGGTGTTAAATACTTCATGTTAGGTGATGCAAAAGCACAAACAGGCGCGCAAGCTGGTAGTTCTGAATACGTCGCTGAATTTGAAGACAATAAAGCATGGGCATATGGTCTTAAAATGGGCTACCGCTTCTAAGCTCTAATTGAATAAAAAAACCACTTTCGAGTGGTTTTTTATTTTTTAACTCTAATTTTATACACTTGCATATCATTTGCTTGTTTTATGAGCAATTAATCCTACTCCAAATATAAATTTTTCAAAATTTATATTTCATTTTTATTTTCTTATTTATCATTTAGTTAATATAAAAATATAGTATAAATACTCTAAGCAACCCTTTTATTTAACCGCCTTAGTTCATTTCTTCAACAGAGCTGAGTATTTACTCTTTTTAAAATTATGTTACTTTTCCTGCACATTTTTGTTACAGATGGCATCAGGGAACGTACCATGAAGCTCAATAAAATTTATTCTGCTATTTTACTTAGCACTTTACCTCTTTCTGTAGTTCAAGCAGCTGGCTTGGATCGTTCTGGCCAGTCTATTTCTGCTTTTTTACAGCCGGGTAACTATGCGGAAGCGGGTATTTCGGTTCTTGATGCTGAAGTAAAATCAAAACAGCTTAATGCGGATGATATGGCGGAATCTTATTACTTTGCTAATGCCGCAATTAAAGTACAAGCAACCGATAAAATTTCTTTAGGCCTGATTTATGATCAGCCTTATGGTGCAGATTCAAACTATCAAGCTGTAGGTCCTCTTTCTATTTTTTCTCAAGGGAATGAGTCAACTTCTGTAGAAGTAAAAACACATAATATAACTGCACTTATTGGTTACCAGCCAACAGAAAACTGGAACTTTTATGCAGGTCCGGTATGGCAAACGGTAGAAGCCGATATTTCTCTTCGTGGTTTAGGATATGGTGCATCTCCAACTGACCCTACTAAACGTGGCCTGAGTGGCTATAACATCCATATGGAACAAGAAGAAGCTTTTGGCTGGCTTGCTGGTTTTGCTTATCAAATTCCAGAAATTGCATTAAAAGCTGCTGTAACTTATCGTTCTGAAATTGATCATAAAGCCAAAAGTGTCGAAACATTTTCTAGTCCACGTGGTGTAGCAACATTACTGACTTCTGATGTCCATGCGGTAACCCCTCAGTCAGTAAACTTAGACTTTCAAACCGGTGTAGCAGCCAATACGATCGCATTTGCAAACGTACGTTGGGTACATTGGGATCAATTTGCAGTAACCCCTGAATATCTTAAAAATGCTTCAGGCAATAATTTGATTGATTATTCAGATGACCAATGGTCTGCGAATGTTGGTGTTGGCCGTAAATTTAATAATAAATGGTCAGGTTCTACTTCTGTAGGTTATGACTCTGGTGCAGGCAACCCGGTCACTACTTTAGGTCCAACTGAAGGCTACTGGAATGTAGGCTTAGGCGCGCAATATAGCCCTGCAGAAAACTATTTCATTCAAGGTGGTGTGAAATACTTCTGGTTAGGTGATGCAACTGCGAAAGCAGGTAAGAACGAACTTGGCGATTTTGAAGATAACCATGCACTCGGCTATGGTATGAAAATCGGTTACCGTTTCTAATTGCGTTAAAAAATTAGTATTCAACAAGAAAGGGCGCTATAAGCGCCCTTTCTTTTATTACATACACTTAAATATTAAGCTGGAATATCACGTACTGAAGCATTACGAATCGCTTCTTTTAACGCATCATAACCACGAATTGGCGGGAATTGCGGGAATTCAGCAATCACATTTTCAGGCGCATCAAACAGGAAACCATGATCTGCTTCACCTAGCATCGTGGTATCATTATAAGAATCTCCTGCTGCAATCACACGGAAGTTCAAGCCATGTAATGCTTTTACGGCTTGACGTTTTTGGTCCGGCTGACGAAGTTTATAAGCCGAGATCATGCCTGCTTCATCTGTTTCCAGTTTATGACAGAAAATCGTCGGCCAATCCAGTTGCTTCATGAGTGGATGTGCAAATTCATAGAAAGTATCTGAAAGAATAATTAATTGAAAATGCGTACTCACCCATTTCACAAATTCTTTTGCTCCTGGGAATGGACCCATTTCTGCAATCACTTCCTGAATATCGTTCAAGCCTAAACCGTGCTGTTTTAAAATATTCAGACGTTGGGTCATCAGTACATCATAGTCAGGAATGTCACGAGTCGTCGCTTCAAGCTCTTTAATACCGGTTTTTTTGGCAAAGTTAATCCAGATTTCTGGAACCAACACACCTTCTAAATCTAGACATACGACTTCCATGAACATTCCCTCTAAGTTGTATTGAAAAAATTTTGCACTATCATAGCTGAAGAAACAGATTTTGCACTGTACTTTTTTAAATCTATTTTTTTCATAAGTATTTATTTTTTAGTGATAAGTCAATTAAATCAATTCTATTAAAATAGATGTGAAATTAACTAATATAGGCCATGTCCTTTCCAAGCCTATATCGCCAGGACTCTCATGACCATCATTCCTACTATTGATCGTATTGATGCGCTTGCATCTGAATATGCTGATAAATCGCCCAATGAAATTTTGGCACTTGCACTGAGCCAGCAAGGTGAAATTGCGATTTCATTTTCTGGTGCTGAAGATGTTGTATTGATTGATATGGCGTCGCATCTCGGTAAACCGTTCCGGGTATTCAGTCTGGACACTGGCCGTCTACATGCAGAGACGTATCAGTTTATTGAACGGGTGCGTAAGCATTACAACATCGAAATTGAAATCTGTTTCCCTGAAACTGATGCAGTACAAAATTTAGTGACCACCAAAGGTTTATTCAGTTTCTTTGAAGATGGTCATCAGGAATGTTGCGGTATACGCAAGGTTCAACCGCTACGTAAAAAACTGACCACACTGGATGGCTGGATTACCGGTCAGCGCAAAGACCAAAGTCCGGGTACACGCAATGAAATTCCTGTGGTTCAGGCCGATCCAGGTTTCTCCGGTCCTGGAAAGCAGTTGATTAAGTACAATCCTCTAGCCAACTGGTCCAGTGCAGATGTCTGGAGTTATATCCGTATGATGGAAGTACCTTATAATACCCTGCATGAGAAAGGTTTTGTTTCAATTGGCTGTGAACCTTGCACCCGCCCTGTGCTGCCAAATCAGCATGAACGCGAAGGCCGCTGGTGGTGGGAAGAAGCCACCCATAAAGAATGTGGCTTACATGCTGGCAATCTAAAAAAATAAAGTTAAGTTTTATCGTTCCTATTGATTGAAAGACTATTTTTTAATAAAGATAGTCTTTTTTAATTGATAATTTTACATTTAGTGACAAGATATAAATTACCTTTTATCGGGATAATATTATTTTAATTAAAGAATTTATAAAATTTTAGTTCATTGATTTATTTGTATAAAATGTGAAATTGAACACAATGCTATTCTTTTAATAACACATAATTATTAAGTTACACTCCACTTCGCCTAGTGAATACTATTTTTAGAAAACTATTTTAAAACTAAAATTTTCACATTTCATAAACTTAGGAAGATATTTTGTTCTTGTCAATAGCCACTTTTTCACAGTTGAGGCAAGATAAAGCAGTTCATTTATATGCTAAAAAAGATATACTTTAAAAACTAAAGTAATAATTCTAACAAGGCCTTTTAGCAAAAAAGCCATAGAGAATGCAGTGAGGCAATCCACGCTATGCGTCCATTACATCCAATTGATTTTATTTTCTTAACTTTAGAGAAACGGCAGCAGCCTATGCATGTAGGTGGACTATTTTTATTCAAAATTCCCGACAATGCGCCAGCTTCCTTTATTCAGGATCTAGTCACGGATATCCAAAATTCGAAATGCTCCCCTATCCCACCTTTTAACAATTATTTAAACGGCCTGTTTTGGGATGAAGACCAGGAATTTGATTTAGATCATCATTTTCGTCATATCGCCCTGCCAAAACCGGGCCGTATCCGTGAATTGCTGACCTATATTTCTCAAGAACATAGTGCCCTGATTGATCGTGCAAAACCTTTATGGACCTGTCATATCATTGAGGGCATTGAAGGTAATCGTTTTGCCATGTATTTCAAAATACACCATGCCATGGTAGATGGAATTGCTGGCATGCGTCTGGTCGAAAAGTCGCTTTCACATGATCCAAATGCCAAGAGTATTGTACCGCCATGGTGTGTGGAAGGACCGCGTGCCAAACGCCTTAAAGCACCTAAAGTGAACAGGTTTAAAAATGTCCTGCAGACCATTAAGGGGCAACTGGAATGTGCGCCACGAGTTGCTTATGAACTATCGCAAACCGTCATGAAAGATATGGGACGTAATCCGGATTATGTATCCAGCTTTCAGGCACCAAGTAGCATTCTGAATCAGCGCGTCAGTGCGTCACGTCGCTTTGCAGCCCAGTCTTTCGAGTTTTCACGTTTACGTCATATTTCTAAGGCATTGGGCGTGACCATTAATGATATCGTACTGGCCATTTGTTCAGGTGCATTACGTGAATATTTATTATCGCAAAATGCCCTGCCGAAAAAACCGTTAATTGCCATGGTTCCAGCTTCGGTTCGCAGTGATGACTCGGATGTATCCAACCGTATTACCATGATTCTGGCCAATTTGGGCACACATAAAGAAGATCCGCTGGAACGTCTCAAGATCGTACGCCGCAGTGTACTGAGTGCCAAAGAACGCTTCAAACGTATGAATGCCAATCAAATCTTGAACTATAGTGCTTTTGTCTATGGTGCAGCGGGTCTGAACATTGCCTCCGGTTTAATGCCGACACGTCAGGCGTTTAACGTGATTATTTCCAATGTACCTGGACCACAAGAGCCCCTTTACTGGAATGGTGCACGTCTTGAAGCACTTTATCCGGCTTCTATCGTACTGGATGGTCAGGCTCTAAATATCACCATGACCAGCTATCTAGACAAACTGGAAGTCGGCTTGACCGCATGTCGTAATGCCCTGCCGAAAATGCAGAACTTGCTAACACATCTGGAAGAAGAAATTCAACGTTTTGAACTTATTGTAGATGGCGAACCTGTCCCAAAGTTACGAGCGGTAAGCTAGCCGCGGATGAATAAATAAGATAGATGGACTGCCAAAGATGCTGATCATTTTTGCCAGTCTTTGAGCACAGAATAAAGGGACCGATCTGGTCCCTTTTCTTTATTTTTGAAATCTTTTTAAATTATTTTAGAACTTTTTGGAAGACTTCTCGATTTAAACGTCTACCAAATTATTTTTGACAAGTTAGAAACAATGCACAAATGCAATCAGCTTTTAATAGTACGGCACTGTTGTAATAATTGATGGCAGACGTTACGGATCATGCTCGCGGTAATTTGAACTTCATTACCACGCTCATCAACGATATATCCTGCATGCACAGTCTTTGGTTCTAATACGTGTTTTAGGCCTTTATGGATTACTGCTTTACTCATACTCATCACACACTCCTTTTGCTAAGCCTGAAACTGGGAGAAACGGCTTTGGCTAATTCATGCATCTAGTATTGTAAATAAAGGCCCTGTTGTAAAATTTCAGATGTAACAAGTGTTTAACGATATTCTGTTACAATTTCAGCTGAGAATGATATCGTATTGCTCTTGCGTATACAGATTTTCCACTTGGAACTTAATCACGCGATTAATGAAATGTTCTAGATCAGCGACTGCAGGCGCTTCTGCCGTCAATAATCGATCAATGACAGCAGGATGCGCGACGACAGTAAAGCCACTCTGTGACTCATAAGCACGGGCATAACGCAGAATTTCCCTGAATATTTCGTAACATACTGACTCGGCTGTTTTGACATAACCACGTCCCTGACAAGTCGGACAAGATTCACAGAGCAAATGTTCCAGCGACTCACGGGTGCGTTTCCGGGTCATTTCTACCAGGCCCAGTTCCGATACCTGAGTAATCTTGGTCTTGGCATGGTCACGTTCCAGCATGCGCTCAAACTGTTTCATTACTTCTTCACGATGCTGCGCTTCCTGCATATCAATGAAATCAATGATAATAATTCCGCCCAGATTACGCAGCCGTAACTGACGTGCGATGACATCGGTCGCTTCCATATTGGTTTTAAAAACCGTATCTTCCAGCGAACGACCACCAACATAAGAACCAGTATTGACATCAATCGTGGCCATGGCTTCAGTCTGGTCAATCATCAGATAGCCGCCGGACTTCAATGCGACACGAGTTTGCAATGCCTTTTGCAGATCTTCTTCGACATTATACAAGTCAAAAATTGGCCGTTCACCCGGATAATGCAGCAAACGGTCTTTCATGTTCGGAACAAATTCTTCGACAAATTCCTGCAACTTGGCATGAATTTCACGTGAATCTACGTAAATTTTGGCAGTTTCTTCATTGGCCAGATCACGAATCACCCGCTGCGGCAAAGGCAATTCTTCAAAGATCAAAGACGGTACTGCAATAATCTTTTGCTTGCGCTGGACATATTCCCAAAGCTTGGCCAGATAAGCCATATCCTGTGCAATGGCTTCTTCTTCAATCCCTTCTGCCGCAGTACGTACAATCACTGAACCTGGCAGCTTATGTTCTGCCTGAATCCGCTCAATGATCGAACGCAAGCGATTGCGCTCTTCCTCGGATTCAATCCGTTGCGATACACCGATATGATTGCCATATGGCATCAGCACCAAATAACGCGAAGGAATCGACAGATCGGTAGACAGGCGTGCGCCTTTGGTACCGAGCATATCTTTCATCACCTGAACCGTGAGGACTTGTCCCGGTTGAAGTAGCTCAAAGACATTCGGGGTTGGCTGATTGCGGGGCCAGACCATATCATTGATATGTAAAAACGCAGTACGAGAAAGTCCGATATCCACGAAAGCAGCCTGCATGCCGGGTAAGACCCGCACCACTTTTCCTTTATAGACATTCCCTACCAGGCCACGCTTGGCCGTACGCTCGACAAACAGTTCATTGACCGTGCCGTTTTCAATTAACGCGACCCGACATTCCATCGGCGTGACGTTAATCAACAACTCGTCAGACATAACTACACTCAAAACATTATAAGAATTCTTTTCAGCAGTTAATTTAGTGCCTTAACCGTCTGTAATAACTGTACTGTCTCATATAAAGGCAAGCCAACCACATTGGAATAACTGCCCTGTATTTTTGGAATATAACGTGCTGCAATTCCTTGAATTGCATAAGCCCCTGCTTTACCCAGTGGCTCACCTGTCGCCCAGTAACTTTCCATATCTGCAGCGCTCAGGATTTGAAATTCGACCTGTGTGCGTACCACTATACTGTATTTTTCATGCTTTGTACGAACACAGACACCGCTATAGACATCATGCCATCGACCGGAGATTTTTGTCCACATTTCAATCGCATGTTGTTTGGATTCAGGTTTGCCCAAAATCTCCTGATCCACCCCCAAACTGGTGTCCGCAGCAATGATGATGGCATCTGGATAATACTCAGCCACGGCATCTGCTTTGGCTCGTGCCAGACGTTCAACATAGGCTGCGACCGACTCGCCTGCTTGTACAGATTCGTCGATCTCGGGACTGTAAATATCGAAGCTCAGCCCGAGTTGTTGCAATAACTCGCGACGCCGGGGTGAGCTCGAAGCTAGAATTATATGCGCCATTTTTTGAGCATATAATAAATAGCAGGCCAAACCAGAATACTGGTCAGCATCGGAATCCAGTGCCGTGCATAAGAAAATTGCACACCAGCTATAATCTGGGTAAAAAAGATCATCAGCAGATATGCGACAATCGCCAGCCCCATAATCACCCAGAGATTATTAAAGGTCAGGATACGGCGTTCACGGGTCAGAAAGCGAGCTAAAAAGGCAATAATGATAAAGCTCAGCGCATTCAGACCCAAAGGTGCATCCAGCAGCAGATCAATAAAAATACCCGTACCAAAGGCAAACCAGATCCCGCACCAGGTTGGCTGACATAACACCCAGAAGAGCATGATCATCAGCATAAACAGCGGACGCCAGCCCGAGAGATTATAGGAAAGTGGATAGACCATTAAAATAGAAGCCACAATCACCGAAATGACAATAGCCATTAAAGGATCACGATGCTTTCTGGATTTCATCTTAGCGATTGACATGCGGTTGCTCCATCGCTAATGAATCGGAAAATAACACCACCACATGATGTCCACCGGCCAGCTGAGCCGCAGGCGTCACATCAATCTGGGCAAATTCACCAGAATTATGGCGTTGTACTTTAGATACCTGACCCACCAGATAACCTGCCGGGAAATGTTGTCCCAAGCCCGAACTATAGACTTTTTCACCGACCTTGATATTGGCACTGGTAGGTACATATTCCATTTTTAAACGTCCTAGATCGCCCGTGCCTGAAACAATGGCACGCATCCCGGTATGTTCCAGGCGCACTGACAGTGAATGTTCTTTATCAGACAACAGCATGACCCGGCTACTATGCGGATAGACATTGATAATCTGTCCCATGATACCCTTGTCATCCAGTACGGTTTGCCCGACTTTCAGCTCGTTATTCGAACCCCGGTTGATCACGATAATATGCCGTAATGGATCGGCATCGGTGCCAATCACTTCGGCAATTTCAATACGTCCATCAATGATCAGCGGCGTGTCCAATAGACCACGCAAACGGGTATTTTCAGCAGAAAGTTCAGAGATTTTTTGTAAGCGTACCTGTGCCTGTAGCAACTCGGCCTGCATCGCGGTATTTTCCCGGCGCAACTGAGCTTCAGACTTGGTTTGTTGATTCAACCACTCTCGCGACAATACCGGATAACTGGCCACCGCATAAATAGGATTATAAGCAGCGTACAGGACATCCCTTGCAGGTTGAACAACATGCGGCATGCGCCAATCAAAGAAAAGCACCACCAGGCATGTCACCAATGCAATGATAAAAGAGCGAAAAGATGGCGGTTGTCGAGAAAACAGATGTGCTTGCACCCGCCGGATCCTTTTCTTAGCCTACGAATAACATGTCATGATTTGGGTTGTCGAAAAATTCGAGTACCTTGCCGCCACCACGTGTCACGCATGATAGTGGATCTTCTGCCACCACCACCGGCAGGCCAGTTTCTTTGGCAAGCAGCTTGTCCAGGTTACGTAGCAATGCACCACCACCAGTTAACACGATACCGCGTTCAGCGATGTCCGAAGAAAGCTCAGGAGGTGTGTGTTCTAGCGCAGATTTCACAGCAGACACGATGTTTTGCAATGGATCAGAAATCGCTTGGGTGACTTCGTCAGAATTAACCACGATTGCGCGAGGCACACCTTCTGCGAGGTTACGGCCACGAACTTCAATTTCAAGTGGTTTAGCACCTTCATCAGGCAATGCCATACCCACTTCTTTTTTGATCACTTCAGCAGTGGTTTCGCCGATCACACAGCCATGCGCTTTACGCACATAGTTAATGATCTGCTCATCAAAGACATCACCGCCAATCCGTAAAGAGTCTGCATAAACACAACCTTGTAGGGAAATGATTGCAATTTCAGTGGTACCACCGCCAACATCGACCACCATCGAACCACAAGCCTGCTCAACTGGCATACCTGCACCAATCGCTGCTGCCATTGGCTCTTCAATTAAACGTACATCACGTGCGCCCGCATTAAACACGGCTTCACGAATGGCACGGCGCTCAACCAGAGTCGATTTACATGGCACGCAAACCACGACACGCGGTGCCGGAGTAAATAAACGGTTTTCATGTACTTTGCGAATGAACTGATTCAGCATGGTCTCAGTGACTTCAAAATCCGCAATCACACCATCTTTCATAGGACGGATCGCTGAGATATTGGCTGGGGTACGACCTAGCATTTGCTTCGCTTCAAGACCGACTGCCGCAACAATTTTATGTGAACCACTATGACGGATGGCTACAACCGTTGGTTCATTTAATATAATGCCTCGTCCTGGCGCATAAATAAGTGTATTTGCTGTACCTAAATCAATGGCAAGATCGGGCGAAAACAAGCCTATTAGTCGTTTTAGAATCACGGGGACGTTCTCAGTTAAACTTTATATGGACGCAAGGTCGCCACTTTAACTAAATGTGATGATTTGGACAAGTCAATCGCTTATCATAAAGCATGATAATTTGAATTTTTTTAATACTGATTAGGTAATATTATGTCTACATCGGATGCACAGCATTCTGCAGATTTAAGTGCAGAAACAGTTTCAGCTATTGCCAACCTTGCAAGGTTATCTCTCAATGATACGCAATCTGCTGAATATGCTCAAAGTTTAAATAAAATTTTAGGCATGATGGAAACCCTGAAAGGCATCAATACCGACGGTGTTGAACCACTGAAAAGCCCTTTCGACCACCCACAGCCTTTACGTGAAGATGTCGTGTCGGAAAGCAATCATCGTGAGGAATACCAAGCAGTTGCACCTGCTGTACAGGACGGTTTGTATCTCGTCCCACGCGTGATTGAGTAATTATTACCCAGTTCATTCTTTTTATTAAATTAAACGTAAAGAATTATTTCTCATGACAGATTTACACCGCTTATCCATTCGTGAACTGACTGAAGGTTTGGCAAATGCTCAATTTTCATCCCGCGAATTGACTCAACACTATTTAAAACGCATCGAAAAAATTGATGCACAGGTCAAGGCTTATGTGACCGTGACTGCTGAACAGGCATTGGCTGAAGCAGACGCTGCCGATGCTGCAATCAAAGCTGGCAATGCCTCTGCCCTGACTGGTGTGCCAGTTGCCCACAAAGATATTTTCTGTACCCAAGGCATTAAAACCACTGCCGGTTCAAAAATGCTGGACAATTTTATCTCTCCTTACGACGCAACCGTTGTAGCGAAAGGTAAAGCTGCGGGCCTGGTCACTTTGGGTAAAGTGAACATGGACGAATTCGCGATGGGTTCGACCTCTGAGAACTCATATTACGGCGCAACTGCCAACCCTTGGAACCTGGGCCATGTCCCTGGTGGTTCTTCAGGCGGTTCTGCAGCAGCTGTGGCAGCGGATTTGGCACCATTTGCAACTGGTACTGACACCGGTGGTTCAATCCGTCAACCTGCATCATTCTGTGGTCTGACCGGCCTTAAACCGACCTATGGCCGTGTATCGCGTTTCGGGATGATTGCTTATGCATCATCACTAGACCAAGGCGGTCCAATGGCGCGCTCGGCGGAAGACTGTGCTTACCTGATGAATGTCATGGCCGGTCATGATGCCAAAGATTCAACCTCGATGGATCAAGCGGTAGATAACTATGTCGCGAACTTGAACGCTACCTCAGTAAAAGGCTTACGCATTGGTATTCCAAAGCAATATTTTAATGTTGCTGGTTTAGATGCTGAAGTCAAAGCACGCGTTGAAGAATCCTTAAAAAAACTGGAAGAGATGGGCGCAATTCTGGTTGAGATTGATCTCAACATGACTGAAAGCTATGTGCCGACTTACTATCTGATCGCACCTGCCGAAGCTTCTTCGAACCTGTCACGTTTTGATGGCGTACGTTATGGCTACCGCGCAGAAAATCCTGTGGACCTGATGGACCTGTACAAACGTTCACGTTCAGAAGGTTTTGGTGCCGAAGTGCAACGCCGTATCTTGATTGGTACGTATGCCCTGTCTGCAGGTTATTACGATGCTTACTATGTAAAAGCACAGAAAGTACGCCGTCTGATCCAGCAAGATTTCCTTAAAGCATTTGAATCGGTCGATGTCATTGCAGCACCTTCTGCGCCAACGACTGCCTATAAAATTGGTGCAGATTTAACGCCAGTTGAAATGTACCTGGGCGATATTTATACGCTTGCGGTAAATCTGGCAGGTCTTCCTGCGATTAACGCGCCTGTCGGTTTTGACCAGAACAACTTGCCAGTTGGCTTACAGCTGATTGGGAATTACTGGTCAGAATCTCAATTGTTATCTGTGGTACATCAGTATCAACAGGCCACAGATTGGCATACAAAACGCGCTGCAATTGCTGAGGAGAATGCATAATGGCTCAAGCTCAAAAATCGGCTAAACCGAAATCCAACCTGATTGATGGTTGGGAAGTCGTTATTGGTATCGAGATTCACACTCAGCTTGCCACCAATACCAAAATTTTCTCGGGCTCATCGACTGTATTCGGTAATGATCCAAACACCCAAGCCAGCCTGGTTGATTTAGCCATGCCGGGCGTATTGCCGGTATTGAACAAAGAAGTGGTTGATCTTGCGATTCGCTTTGGTTTAGGTATCGACGCTTACATAGATCAGGCTTCGGTGTTTGCCCGTAAAAACTATTTCTACCCGGATTCTCCAAAAGGCTACCAGATCAGCCAGATGGACAACCCGATTGTGGGCTTGGGTCATATCGACATCCAGCTTGAAGATGGCACGGTTAAACGCATTGGCGTAACGCGTGCACACCTTGAGGAAGATGCGGGCAAATCGATTCATGACCAGTTTGAAGGCATGTCAGGCATCGACTTGAACCGTGCCGGTACACCGTTACTTGAAATTGTTTCTGAACCGGATATGCGTTCAGTCGAAGAAGCGGTTGCTTATATCAAGGCGATTCACACGCTAGTGCGCTGGTTAGGTATTTCCGATGGTAACATGGCCGAAGGTTCGTTCCGCTGTGACTGTAACGTGTCTTTACGTCGTCCGGGTCAACCGTTTGGTACACGTTGTGAATTGAAAAACCTGAACTCATTCCGTTTCATTGAACAGGCGATCAATGTTGAAATTGAACGTCAAATGGAAATTCTGGACTGGGATGGCACCATTGATCAGGAAACGCGTTTGTTCGATCCTGTGAAAATGGAAACCCGTTCAATGCGTTCGAAAGAAGAAGCGAACGATTACCGCTACTTCCCTGATCCTGACTTGTTGCCTGTGGTAATTGCTGATGAGCAAATCGAAGCAATTAAAGCAACCATGCCTGAGCTTCCTGCGGCACGTCGTGCGCGTTTCGTGGCGGACTTTGGCGTGACTGAATACGATGCTCACGTTCTAACGTTGACTCGTGAAATGTCTGAGTTCTACGAAGAAGTGGTGAAAGCTGCTGGTGGCGCTGCACAAGGTAAAGTGTCTGCAAACTGGGTAATGGGTGAATTCTCAGGGGCGCTCAACAAAGCTGGTCTAGACCTTGCTGACTCTCCTGTAACGGCTGAAAAACTTGGCGGTATGATTGCACGTATTGTGGACAACACGATTAACGGTAAGATCGCGAAGCAAGTCTTCGGCTTTATGTGGGAAGAAGGCAAATCTGCGGATGACATTATTGCGGAAAAAGGCTTGAAACAGGAAACTGATACAGGCGCGATTGAAGCAATTATTAAGGAAGTCCTTGCTGCCAATGAGAAGATGGTTGAAGAATATAAATCTGGTAAAGAGAAAGCTTTCAACGGTCTGGTTGGTCAAGTGATGAAGGCTGCAAAAGGTAAAGCCAACCCTGCGCAAGTGAATGAATTGATGAAGAAATTGATTGGTTGATCTGATCTTTCTTTAATATAAAAACCCGCTTTAGAGCGGGTTTTTATATTAAAAAGCTTTTTTCTCATGCAGAATCTGGAAATTCTGATTAGCCAATATAATTGCTTTTTGAGTGACAGGAGAAATTTTATTAATATCATCAAAACCGTATAAATTAATTAGTATATCTAGCTCCGGTAAGTTTTCTTTAAGTACTGTTTTAGACTCGCCATCACTACTTGTCTGAATATTCAATTTACTTAAAATTATTTTAGATGTAGATTCTATGTAGCTCTTTAAATCACCTGAAAAATATCCTTTAGATTCAAGATATTCAACATTAATTTCTTTAGGATTTTGACTAATAAAATAATTTAAAAATCGCTGATATCCTTTTTTCATTACATCAGAATAAGCCCTTTTTAAATTTTCTTTTTCCTCATCACCTATATCAACTCGGCTATCAATTTCCTGATATTGCTGTAATACGTCTTTATTAAGATTAATTGAACGGATTAAATGTGCAAATGAAATAAAGTTAATATGATTTTTGGAAAGAAATTTTAATGATTCTATCATTTCATCAATTACATAATTATCATCGTCATTTTCTTCATCAATTTTGCTTATTAATAAATTAGCCAATAACTCTTTTGGTGCTTTATCTTTATGCCTAACGATAGTTTCTACACTACTATTTAAGAGATATTGAAAGTTAGAATCTGTAGCTTTTTTCAAAAATCGCTCAATGGCTTTCGAATCATCAGTATTAACTTTATCTAGTACTTCTGTCAGCTTTCTATTAATGTCATTCTTGAATTCAGAAACTTCATGATTAACAATTTTGTTTTGTTCTTCAAAAATTTTTGGTGCGTGTTGTAAAATTAGTTGAGGTACTCGGCGATCAATTTGATAATCTATAGCCTCCATAATCTCAACCATCCGAGTTCCTTCATAAACAGTTATATCTCCACGAGCTTGTAGAATACGACTATTATCTGAAGCTTCTGCCTCCATCTTATCTTTCTCAAACATCACTACTTCCCACCCTTACTTTTTACTTTATCCTTAATTTTAATATTTCCTCCTGCTTGAATTACTGTTGAGCCGTTAGAAGCTTTCGCTGAGTTTCTCACTCCTGAATTATTTCCAAACAATGTAATCACAGTTGCTAACAAGCCATGTAGAGCTGAAAATATAATAGCCCATGTGTTGTAATCGTAGCCAAACCAATCAATTTTAAAATAAATTGCACTGCCTACTGTCAAAACCCAGACAATAGCAACTAACAGATATGAAATTTTCAAACAATTTCCTTTATTTTTTTAAGTAAAATTAAGTTATATCAAAAACTTTTGATGAGTACATAAAATTTATTAAACTCCAAATATCAATTTTCACCTATATATTAAATAATGACCATCAAAAAAGTATCCTCCATTGCCAAACTCGAAGACTTAGGACGTATCCAGCTTCCCTAATCCCTCTAAATTTCCCTTTAGAAAAGGGAGACTTTGTCATGTGATTAATTGGATACGCGTAGTTCCCTCTCCTTTATTAAAGGAGAGGGTTAGGGAGAGGATTACTTTTATGCTATAAAATCAAAAAACTAACTAATAGAAAAACAAAAATGACACCTGAACTATTACTTACCATCATTCAAGCTTTCATTGGCATATTCGTGCTTGTGATCGTCATCATGCTCATCTATCCCAAATGGCGAAAAAAGATCACAGAACCTAAAGGCGATACCTCCAAACGTCAAAGAGGATCTGATTGGGCAGATGGGCTAGAACTTATTTTTATTCCCATTTACTGGCTAATTAAACTTATTGCAGGCATCTTCAAATAAAGCCTCATGACTTATCGCCTTATAGTCCCAACTTATTCAACAAATCCGGCGTTAAAAAGGTCTGTGCCACGCGATTCAAATCGATATAACGCAGCACACTTTTGAGCTGATTATTGATTTCAGGATTCTTTAAAATTTCCTCACCTGTGGTTTTACCCAAAGCCTGAAAACTATCGCCCACCGCCGGCAAACCTTCAGCCTGAATCACCGCTTTAGTCTGTGCTGAACATTGCTCCACTAAAATGCGCTGCAACACCGTCGCTAGATTCTTGTCTAATGCTTCCTTTTGAGTTGCAGTCACATTACTAAAAGCCTTTAAGTCGGGATGATTACCTAAAGCCACAAAGGTCCATTGCAAGACGGTAGTTTTATCCGTGGCTGTGGTGGATTTCATCAGACAGTCACTGAGCTGATCAACTGTTGGACCTGCCATGGCAACCTGAGTCGTACCTAATAATATCGCACTTATTAAAAATGTACGAAGCTTTGTAAAAGATCTATGCGCCATCATAATTTCCTGTTCTTCGACGTCCGGCCAATGATATAAACCAGTCAGTTGTAGCATGGAACAGGGCAATAAACTGATAGAACTCTGTAAAATCTGACCCAGATTTAAAACACTCAAATGATCATTCTGATGTCCATATTGCTATTCATCAGGTCGAGATATTGATCAGTCAAACTTAGCGCTATGATTTAGGCTAAAACAATAAAAATAAACACTTATAATTATGAATACCAACATATTTCACAGCATCATACTGTGGGGACTTGTCATTTTTTTCGTCTTGATCGTATTTTTATTCATCCATCCGACATCACGCAAGGAGATTCTCGGATCACGTGATCTCCCCACTAAATCAAGCCGGCTTTCTTCTGTTCTCTCCCGTCGGATCGAGCAGATTTTTGCGCCTATCTTCTCGATCGTCAAAAGGATCATACGGATTTTGGATTAAGTCTTTTGATCCCGCGCTTATTTTAACTGCCTCAAAAGATTCTTGGCTCCGGCATGATTATAGTTATTGGCCAAATTCTGCAAAATCCGCTTGGATTGCGCTTTAGCATTTGGGAAACGGCTGGCATAGACCGGAATACTGTTCAGACAGCGTGCAACCAACATCCCTGATTCAGTATAGACACGTGTTCCCTCAGTGCCCTGCAATTTACCGTAGTTATAGGCACGCTGGGCGTTGTTACAGGCATTATTCAGATTCTTGCCACTATTAATATCACGTCGCGCTGCCACATAAATCTTCATCTGATGTTGTTGCGGTGTTTCTGCTATTGTAGCTCGAGCTGATGCCGCTGCTAGCTGCTTTTTCTCTGCTTCTTTTTTCTCAAGCTCTTTTCTTTCTAATTCCTTTCGCTCTAATTCTTTCCTCTCCAGCTCTTTACGTGCTGATTCCTTCAGTTCATTCGTCGTCTTTGCGGCAGGAGTCTTAGGAGGAGTCGTGGTTTTTATCGATGCAGGTTTGGTTTGCTCCAAAGTAACCCTGGCTTTAGTTGGACGATAAAAGTTTTTTGCTTGAGATGGACTCATGACCTGGGTGAGTAGTCGAACACTACGCGTCTGGCTAGTTTTATCAACTTGTCGTTCAGAAGTTGGCTCAATCGAAACAATCCAGCTTTCAGTCAGGTCATCCATACGACACTGATAGGCACCGCTCCCCTGTACAACACCCCGATTAGCACTCAGACGTTTACGCTGGGCAACATCTGCCACTGCACTAAAATTACTTTTATACAGCAGTGAAAATTTACCGCCCTGTTCATGACAATATTGCGTCAGTATCGAACGCGGATACATGGCCTGAGTCGTGTTATTTTTCTGAGCTTGTCCCCAAAGATAAACATAATCTTTTGCACTACCATCACGTTGATTCAAAGCCCGTTTGGCAATTAGTTCTTCCGGACTGGCAAAAGGATGTAACACCTCTGATTTCAACCGATTCACGCTATTACACCCAGCTAAACCTGCTGCCCCTATTATTAGAATTATTACTTTTAGCTTCACAGCAAACATCTCAACCCCAAAATCCCGTATAACATAGCTTAAATAGCACAAAACAACAAACACAAGATATTGATAAATATAATATTTAAACGGTAAAAAGGCACATATCAGCCTCAACTTTGCTGATTATGCCAAGCTTCATGTGATAAAAATTGACACAAGTATCATTTTTAAATCAGTTCAAATAATAAACAATTCCATTCAGGACTCAAGAAAAAGATAGAAAAAACACATAAAAAACCGAAGAAGGCGGTGAGTCCTTCTCCGGCGGCTTATTCAGGGAACGCTATAGACCTTTATTATAATAGGTAATAAATTTACCTTTTATCCGCTATAACATTGCCTGAACAAGATCAGCATAAGAATAATTTCCTCAACGTACATTTGTTATTTTTATACGTCAAACCACCGGAAATTAAACGCCATCTTGGCTGGCCCTTAGGATTTTAGACAAGAAAAAAATATCTGAATACCCCAATATTGGGAGGTTCTGACACGATTTACCCAAGTCATCTGACCAACGGTCAGATCGATATTTTCCATTGGATTTTGTAAATTAACTCGCCCTAAAAAAAGCCAAACCTAAAACTGTTTGGCTGATAAAGCAGGATAATAATATGAGAAAAAATTAATCAATATGTGATTCAAATGCTTTTAAGCGTTTATAGATCGACATCAGTTCAATAATCGTCGGCCAAGACAGAATCAGATACTGGAAAGATTCCCGCACTTTGCCAAATACATTCAGGATTTGCATCATCAAACCAAGAGTAATTGCCCCTGCTGCAATACTTGGAAACAGAATAAATAATCCGTAAATATTGTCCAACTGCAAGTACCAGATCCGAACCATGTTGAAATAAGCATAGTGAAAATACAACCGGAAATAATTCCAGCGTACTCGGCTAAACAGTTCTTGTAATGTCAGCGGATGTGCGCGATCAGCATAGTCTTCGCCATAGACCAACTCTTTACGATAGGCTGCCTCAACTTTCTGGTTATTGAACTCCAGTCCGGGCAATTTCATTCCCACGACCATTAAAATGACCGTACCCAATACCGCCCAGCCAATCGAGGCCCACATTAAAGCATGCGGTATTTCCCCGACAATTGGTAAAACCTTCACGTGACTAGAGAGCTGATATAAGATCGGCAGGAATGCCATCAGCAACATCAGCGCTTCGATCAAGGAAACACTCAACTGCTCCGTGGTTTTGGCAAAGCGCATGGTATCTTCCTGGATACGTTGTGATGCACCTTCAATATGACGTAACTGCTCCCAATGTGCGGTGTAATAATCATTCATCGCGGTACGCCAGCGGAAGACATAATGACTGACAAAAAACAGATTAAATACCGCTAAAGTGACATAAACCATCGCAATATAAATAAAGGTTAATGCGCCTTGATACAGCAATGAAACATCCCCACCACCCTTAGTGAGCATTTGTTGAATCTGATCATAAAACGGGCTATACCATTCGTTTAATACGACATTGACCTGTACCCCGAACCAGATATTAAACAGAATAAATGCCGAGCCCCAGACCGACCAGCGCTGCCATCGGTGTCCGGCTTTCCATTGCCAGAACAGCGCAAATATCGTAGTTGCAATGACATACCAGAGATAGAACCAGATGAATTGAGCTGACCAGAAACGCCCGATACCGATTGTAAGCTTTTCATCAAAATAATTTTCAGGAAAACCCAGATAGGTTCCCCATCCTGATCCGCCACTATGCCAAAGCACAAGATTAATGATAAACCATAAAATCAGGCTGCTAAAAAACCAGACGGGTTGCGGGAAAAATGACTTAAACATGCCGACCCAGTTCTCCTTATGTCTCTTGGTCATCCAAATGACGCATAGTTTATTCTTATTTTAGATTTTTACTGTTATAAAGCATTAATTTTCAATTTAGTGTAAAAAAGGATAGAAGGATATAGAATCTCTAGAAACTTATTTTTATCATTCAGCAGAGCGATATCAAAAACAAAAAATCATCATGTTTTTGACCTTTCGTTATTTTGATAAAATTTTTATGCCTGTTATCTGTCGGGTTTATGTAAAAGAACTTCATGCTTCTGAGCACTGCGAGAATAGGATGAAAATCAGACATACTGCACGTCTCCTAGGTATCTTTTATCAAACTAGAGCACTACTCCCTATTTGAATAAGTCATTGATCAAGTTCTCAGTTTTTGAAGAAACAGTTAAATTTTCAAAAATCATGCTATGATTTAATTATCGAAAAGTAATCTTATTTTGGAAAAAACTATGGAAAGTTCAGTAATTGAATTACTTAAACCGGTGACTCTGCAAAAAGAAAACTGCGATCCGATTATTTTTGAAGCAGGTACTGTTTTGAAAGTGGTCATGCAGACTCCAACCAGTCTTCTGGTCAGTAATGATGATGACTTTAACTTTACCATTCCTTTAAAAGACGAAAATGAAGTGTGGCGAGAAATCTGAGTATTTTTCTCTCATGCAAATAAATGGGTTGTATCTGATTTTGGTTTCTTAACTTATAGGATACGACCCTTAGCTTTTCTCCACTTTGATTGCTCTTTTATTATTTTTTCAAAAAATTATTTCTTTCCTCTTCTGTCATCATTTACTGCTTTTAAATTGGCTCATATCCATTTGAGCAAAAAATTCTGTTTAATTGAAACATCATTTAGTTTTGTAACCTATGTAAGATCACTAATGATCTGTTTTCGGTCTTTTGTATCTGCTCTGTCCTTGCGATGACATCTTTACATCTCTTCTCTCTGTTTAGCTCAACTTCATCTAATACCTACGCTTCGATTCAAAAAAAAGAATATTCAAGTTATTTTCAGAGTTTAGTCATAGAACTGGCGTTCATCTTTCTTCGATTTTTTATCCTCTGATAAAATTTACCAATAAGAATTAAAAAAATAATCTGAGATGTTAAATTAAGAGGCTGTTTAAATTGTATAGCTCTCCAATTGATCCCAAGAAAGTTTGATTGATACGAAATTCCCCCTCTAGACAATTTTAGTATTTTTCCTTTTAAAACAGCTTAGCCAATTCTAAAAACCATTAATTTTCATCAACTTAATTTAGATATTATTATTGTATATGCCTAATTTATAAATTTATTTAAATTATTATATTTAAAAATATCTCAAAATCACATCTCCCATATATTTTAAAAAATACAATACAAATTAATAATAAATACTATTTCTTAAAAATTGATTACAAGATACATATTCAAAAATAACGATTAAATAATAAATCTTATTATTTAAAATCCCGAAAAATACTCAATCCAGGAAAATCTTAAAATATAAAATCCTCATAATTTATTTTTAAAATTTATTAACAATACTGGATTTCTACCAAAATATTTCTAAATCTTACAAAGTAACTGTACTTGTTAAAAGTGTTTCGTTTCTGCACTTAAAGCCAGTCTGTTAAATGAAATATGTTATAAATTTAATCAAAGCAATGACCATTCAGGTAATTCTAACTTTTAAATCAATTTAACTTCAGAGGCTTAGGTAGTATTTATGTCGACTCTAAAAGAAGATCAAGACCTAGAAGATTCACTTGCTACATCTTCTTATATATTACCTCAAATGATTTTAAATCAGCTCAAACCTATTATTTATTCTCACAAACTTGTTTTATTTCTTGATATTGATGGAACCATTTCTGAATTCCACCCAGATCCAGCAAAAAGTATAATTAAGAGCGGAACCTTAAATACCTTAAAAGAGTTACAACAATATATTCAGCTAATATTAGTGACCGGTCGCTCAATTGCACAAGCCCAAAAAATTATTTATCCATTTGACTGGAATATTGCCGGTTCTCACGGTCTGGAATTAAGCTATCAATCGCGTTTAAGCAAGTTAATTGATTTAAATCCTGAACAGTTTGAATTATTAAAAAATTATATTACAGAACATAGTAATAATATTCCTCAGACTCGAATAGAAATTAAAGACTATTCAGTCGCCCTGCATTTTCGTGAACATCCCTATTTAGAGCATCAAGTGCATGCATTTGCCTTGAATTGTCTTACTCATTTTCAGGATTTTGAACTTAAGGCTGGAAAGTTTGTATTCGAACTGGTGCCCAAAGGGGCAAATAAAGGTTCAGCCATCCAGCAAATCATTCAGCAATATCACTTAAGTGATCATTACCCCATTTTTATCGGAGATGACCTGACCGACGAAGCCGGTTTTCAAGTCATCAACACATTCAAAGGCTGCTCTATCAAAGTCGGTACAGGCAACACCGTGGCACAACATCGCCTCGAAAACGTGACTCAAGTACAGGCTTTTCTAGCGGAATTTCTAGAAATACTGAAAGCACAACAACAATTATTATTGGAGAAATTACATGTCGAAACTCATAGTGTTATCAAATCGTGTAAATCTACCTAAGTCAGACAATACACAGGCAGGTGGATTAGCGGTGGCATTGCAGGATGCTTTGCAGGATATAGGCGGTATCTGGGTTGGCTGGAATGGATCCCGAGTTGACCAGACAAAAGAGCAGAAGTTTCAAATCCTGAAGCATCAAAATGTTGAATATCACACGAGTCCATTGACTGAATCCCAATATCAAGGTTTTTATTGTGGTTTTGCCAACAATGCGTTGTGGCCACTGATGCACGACCAGCATCAGCTTGTAGATTATCAGCCGCAGGATTTTAAAATCTATCAGGATGTCAATTTGCGTTTTGCCAAGCACCTGAAACAGGTGGCATCTCCACATGACATCATTTGGATCCATGATTATCATTTTTTAAGCGTGGCACATTATTGCCGTAAACTGGGCATGCGTAACCGTATTGGATTTTTCCTGCATATTCCCTTTCCTGAACTAAGGCTCTGGCAGACTTTAGCCGCTCATCGCGATCTGGCACATCATTTAGCCAACTACGATGTACTGGGTTTACAGACCTCTCGCGATCAGGAAAACTGTTTAAATTTCCTTGAACAGACCTTAAAAGTGCAGCATCGTCACAATGAAATCCTGAATTATCAATCTCGAAAGATTCATGTGAAATGCTATCCGATTGGTGTGCATCCTGTGCAGCTACAGAATCAGGCCTCAGATAACCATCTGGAAAAGCTTCCCTTTGATCTGAATACAGTGCAGCCTTATAAAACCATCATTTCAGTTGACCGGATTGATTATAGTAAAGGCTTATTGGAGAAAATCGGATCGTTGCAGAGCTTGCTGGAAGATCAACCGGAGTTTAAAAATCAATTCCAGCAATTACAAATTGCCTGTCCATGCCGACTGGATGTAAAAACCTATAAGAACCTGTATACGCAATTTAAATCTGCCGTGCATGAACTCAATAGCCAGCATGGCACAATGGACTGGTTACCCTTTGATTGCAGCTATGACACCTTGGGTCATGAAGCCTTGATGCAACTGTATCGTAAGGCTGATATTTGCTGGGTAAATTCGATCCGGGATGGCATGAATCTGGTCGCCAAGGAATATATTGCTGCACAAGATCCTTTAGATCCGGGTGTCTTGATTCTTTCTAAATATGCCGGTGCTGCTGAACAAATGAAAGAAGCCTTACTGGTCGATCCTTATGAGCATGACAGTATGGCCAAAGCCTTGAAGAAAGCGCTACGTATGTCTAAATCAGAACGTTTAGAGCGCTATCGTTATTTAAGCCAAGGCTTGAAAAATTTCGATATTATTCGCTGGCGTGATCAGTTTATCACCGACCTGAAAAACTCACAAAGCTTGCGGATCTATCGTCCGGTGGCTGCAGGAGCTTCAAACCAGTTCAGTGTGCATGCCTAAATTTTTAAATAAAAAAACACCAGCATTAAGCTGGTGTTTCGTTTTGAAGAGGAGCCACAATCTCTTCGCTGTGTTGCACTTCGCTTGGGTCTGCAGTGAGATGATTCAAAATCACAATACTCAATAGACCAATCGCAATGACGCTAAATACTAAGCTCAATCCGATGATTTCACTACCGAAGCCAACCAATGCCGGTCCAATCAATGAACCTGTATAAGCAAATACCGATACATAAGACAATGCCACATGTGAAGCCAAAGTTTTCTGACGTCCTGCGCGGGAAAACATCAGCGGTACAATGTTGGCGCTACCTAAACCTAAAATCGCATATCCCACTAACACTACTTGCCAGACTGGTGCAAAGACTACGGTTAATAAACCGGTTGCAGCCAAGAGTGCGCTTAACAGAATCGTATTTTTTTCACCAAACTGCTGAATAATCAGGTGTCCACTAAAGCGTCCCAACACCATCAAACCCGCAAAGAAACTATAAGCCAAACCGGTTTGCGCCGCAGGCAGGCTGAACTCAGTAGCAAGATAAATACCACTCCAGTCCATAGCTGCACCTTCTGACAGAAAAGCCACAAAACAGATCAGACCAATGCCTAAAATCGCCCAGGTCGGCGCTGCTTTTTTCACCGACTGTTCTGATGATGTTTCTTCTACCGCCGTTTTTGGCTCAGCACCCAAGCTCAAAGGAACAGCAAATAAGGCAATAAGCAGCAAAATCACACTGACAATCACCGCACCAGTTAAAGGCGCCAAGCCGAATCCCATTAACATGGTCATGCCCAGTACGCCTGCTAGACCACCTAAACTACACACTCCATGAAAACCTGACATTAAACTTTTACCGAGTTTTTTCTCAATCTGTGCAGCCTGAATATTGACAGTCACGCCCAAAGCCCCGGCACTGGCACCAAAGAAAAACAGGCTGATGGCCATCATTAAATGATTCGGACTATAAGCCAGAGCAGGCAGAATGAACAAAAATGCACTGAGAATTACGGCTAAAACAGTACGGCAACCTAAGGCATTGGCCAGTCGGCCGGCCAGTGGCATCGCCAGCATTGAACCAATTCCGGCACACAGCAATAACAGGCCAAAATCAGCATGATTTAATAACAGGCGCTGCTGTGCATATGGAATTAAGGGTGCCCAAGCCGCAGTACTAAAGCCCAAGCTAAAGAAGCACAACGCAGTCGCTATTTTCTGCCATAGATATGGTGATGGAGACTGAATTCGAGAAAGCAGTGTTTGATTGAACATTGTATTACCAAAAAAGAAGGCTCAGGCATCCATTACCGATCATCCATAGAAAAACCCCACAGACTTATAGTTGAAATATATAAGTATGCGGGGCTGAATTT
The DNA here is from genome assembly GCF_024129855.1 of Acinetobacter lwoffii. GTDB lineage: Bacteria > Pseudomonadota > Gammaproteobacteria > Pseudomonadales > Moraxellaceae > Acinetobacter > Acinetobacter lwoffii_L. Next base: position 20,002 of record NZ_JAMXXC010000001.1, on the reverse strand, counting down.
GCGTGAATTATAAACAGAATAAATTTAAATGGAATAGTTTTTAGAACCTAATTTTAAGATTTTTTACAAGTATCTGATTGTATAAAATTTATAGTTTTATGCTTTTATTTGCATAGGCTGATCGGTTTTTTCGCGGCCTGCTTAAGCTCAAGTTTTTGTAGAAAATGTGCAAAACCTGCAGCAATTTTTGAGCTAAGACGACTGCTGGTAGTGACTCTCAGCTGATTCGACCAGACAATCTGCGCGTCAGCTTTTTCTAAACGACGGATGAAATCGACATCTTCATGACAGTCCAGTTGCTGAAACCCATTGACCTGTATATAAGCCGAAGCTTTAAAACACAGGTTTGCGCCATGAACATGCCGATGTCCCATGCTGTCCTGATAATGTCGGAGATAAGCCTGACGGGTTTTCCGGCTTAAATGATCCCATTGATCCAGCTCGACCACACCACAAATCGCATCGGTGGGTTGATGCTGTAACATGACCTGAAACCAGTCGCACTGTACAAAAGAATCCGCATCGGTGCAGCAAATCCAATCACAACCTTGCTCGATCATCTGCTGAATCCCCAAATGGCGTGCCTTACCGACATTTCGGAAGTTGCAACTGATAGCTGGAATGTTCATTTGCTGAACTTTAGCAGCGGTACTATCAGTACAATGGTCCAAGACCACGAGAATCTGGATTTCAGGAAGATTTTCCATTGTTTTAAAGTATTGAAAAAAATAAGTTTGTGCTGATTTTAAAGCCAGCAAGCAGCGTTCAATATAGGCTTCTTCATTACAGGCTGGAATCACCACACCGATTTTTTTCATCTTAAGCCTTCCTGCTCTGCTACGGATTGTGCTGTATTTAGCCAGAGATCCACTAAAAAATCGGAGTCCTGTAAACTTAAATGATGTGTATAGTTTAAATGCACTTTAAGATACTGATGGACATCTTCACCATTTAGGCTAAATCCCGAGATTGGCGCGCGCCAATGACAACTCAAGATACATCCACCCGGTTCCAGTGCAGTATGCAGCCATGTCAGCACCTGTTGCAGAGCAATCGGGTTCAGATAATATAAAATCTCACTGACAACAATGAGCTCAAATTTCTGTCTCGGCAATTCATCTGGTACCACACACTGTAGCACCTGCACATGCGGATAAGCTTGTAAACGCTGTTGAGCCAACTGGATCGCAGTATCATTGGCATCCAGACACATTAAGCTATTTGTCCGCTGTGCCAGTTCCTGACTGAAGATGCCGTTACTGCAACCAATTTCAATCGCAGAGTCAAATTGCAAGCTCGGCAAGACCGCCAGACAAATCTGCCGTTTGCGCTGTTCATACCAACGCTGTTCATATTGCCAAGGATCTCCCTGATTCAGTGCATATAACGCATCGAAATATTCCTGATCATAGGCTGCTTTACTGTTCATACAGATACACCTCCCAGGGCTGTAAAATACGTTGCAATGCCTGCTCAGGCAGAATCGGTGATTGTTCAATCGTTGGATCAAGCTCGATCTGGCTCTTAAAACACCGCGCAGCTCGAGACTTATATTGCAATTCTTCCTCAGTTAATCTGAGTTGATGAGCGACGGTCCAAGGAATTCTGGTATCTCCAGAGGTTGCCCAATGCCATGCCCAAATCAAGACCTGAATACAGGGCAAATGAAGTTCAGTCGCCAGCTGCTGTGTGACCTGCCCTGTAATTTCATGATCTGGATGTCCATCATGAACAAATGTGCTAATTAACACATCATTCGGCTGCAGATAAGATTGCAGATGCTGTTGCAACACATCCCGCTGTTCTGCCACCTTGCCATCCTGAATGTCTAAAGCGATCCGCAGAATATTCTGTTTTAAAGGCAACGCTTCCAAAGCTATTCGTGTTTCAGTAGGACGAATCTGGTTCAACTCTTCGGGAGTATACAGACTAGAGCCCGGATGACTGGCTGTCCCGTTGGTAACGGCAAAAAGTACGATTTGATAGCCAAGTTTGTCCAGACGCTGAATCAGACCTCCACAGCCCAAAATTTCATCATCAGGATGAGGGGCAATAATGCAGACTCTGGCATCCTGTGGAATAACCTTAGGAATATCGAATTCCGGCATCTGTTGCAGGATCTGACAGGAACGCCATTCTTCAAGCCGTGTGCCTTCACCATGGATGACACGATCCCCTACAATCTCATGTCTTATAATGTCCATAATTGTTCCTCCTGTGCAGTCAGCTCGCCAATCCGCTCCAAGTCAAATGCAGCATGACTTTGACGAATAAATACCGGAAGATCTGCTGCAAGCCGGGCGAAATGCGGATGCTCACAATACGGCGCAGCACCAAGTGCCTTACCTACATGAGTTAGTACATTTAAGGCAGTCGCTTCCACCTGAGCACGTAGGCTACGAATCTTTAACTCATGTGCGTGTTGCGGTTGCTGATCAATCAATGCAGCAACTTGATAAAATAAGGACTGTGTCGCTAAAAGCTCCCGACTAATTTCACCGAGATACATGGCCTTATAGGCATGCGGTTTTAACAATACTGCCTGTCTTAAATATTCAGCCAAACGCACGGTTGCGCCATACCAGCACGCGGCCACACCTGCGGCGCCATGCCAGAATCCGGGCCGGTCCAGATAGGCATTTGGAGCTGCGACTTTTTCCACCTCAACCTGATCCAGTTCCAGCCGGGCAGTCAAGGTATGCTGCATGCCTACCGCCTGCCAGGCATCCTGATGATGCTGAATGCCTTCTTGCGACAAATCTAGAATCAGTAATTGGGATTGTTGCTGCTCATCACGGTAAGTCAGCAGACCGTGTTGCACCCAGCCCGATGCAGAACACCAGGGTTTAATTCCTCTTAGCTTTCCTGCTTGCAATATTAAAGGTTTGGGACCGCCTTCTGCCGCCCATACTGCCCATAAGCCTTTTTGTTCTACCGGAATATTCAATTCATGCAGAATAGCCAATGCATCTAAATGCGATTCATACAGTTTGCCCAGGCTCAAATTGCTTGCGGAAACCTGACTAAGCATCCGCCAGCGTTTTAAGGTGGCTCCGGAAGCGGGATAAGGCACCTGGTCGGAAATCGCCACCAACTCCATTAAAGTGTGCTGAATTTTTTCTTGTAGCTCCAGAGGAGAAGTTTCAAATCTTTGTAATATTGAACCGAGGTTCATGCATGCGGTTCCTCATAAAATACGGATAATGTTGTTGTGTTTTTAAAGTCAGTTAATGAGAAAGCTTGCGCATTTGTTTTAAACGTGTGGTCAGCCCTAGTACCTTACGCCGTGCATTAATCTCTTCTTCATTGAAACAGAGTTGCTGCATTAGTTCAGCTAAAGGCAAATGATTATGTTCAATGAGATAAATGTCCTGTTCTCTGCTCCATTTGGCTTGTTGTGCTTGAGCCAACAACTTTTTGACATCCAGTCTTACCATCTCTTCATCCATTTTAAAACCATGAGGATAGAAGCCTTAGCCTCTATCCTCTAACATAAATTGAATCGTTTAGGCAGGAATCGCTTCCGCAATCGCTTCACGCGTCCAGACACGATGGTTTAGGATTAAAGTCTTGAAGCTATCTTGTACTGCTTCAAACTGTCCGTTTGCCAGAGTTCCTTCATCGCTAACCAAACGCAGATCTTCAATCAGCTTGCCTTTATCACCCAGGAACACGATTGGTTTTAAATGCTTGTAGGCTTCCAGCAGATAATGAGTCGCCACACCGTCTTTCATTACCACATCGTAATTACCACCGTCAGCAATCACCACGGCATCATAGGCAATGGATGGTTCTGCTTTTTGCATACCATCGGAAGGAATCACCTCGCCTTGCTGACCCAGTACCGGGCCCGGTTTTGGGGTCAGTACATCGACCACAGCCCCTTCTGATTCTGCCCAAGCTTGAACAGCTTTGATACTGGCCTCATTGGCCTTGTCGTGCACCAATAGCGCAATTTTGCGTGCCTTAATATCTTCAGGTTTAAATGCCTCAAAAGATAAACGTGGTGAAACCTGCACCTCTGGCAATTTCGCAGCTTTTTTCTCTGCCGGAATTTCAATACCCAATTGGTCAGCAACCTGCTGTGCCAAGTCCAGATCGATATTGCAGAGCACTTCAAGTACTTCACGTTCACGAATATATTTGCGCTCCACCTTGCTCAGCTCGAAGACATAGGCATCGACAATGTGCTTTTGCTCATGTGGTGCCTGGCTGCGGTAGAAAAGACGGGCCTGACTAAAGTGATCACTGAATGATTCGCTACGCTGACGGATCTTGTGTCCATCAATACGCTCCTGATAGCTTTCAAAACCACCGCCTTGTTCAGCTGGCGGAGTCTCAGTCGGCCAGTTATTGTCAATCGAATTCGGCTCATAACTGGCTTGACCGGTATGTACAATACGCTGGTGTAAACCATCACGCTGGTTATTGTGGAATGGACAAACCGGCTTGTTAATTGGGATCTGGTGGAAGTTTGGACCACCTAAACGGCTGAGCTGAGTATCGGTATAAGAGAACAGACGGGCCTGCAATAATGGATCATTGGTAAAATCCAGTCCTGGCACAATATGTCCCGGACAGAATGCCACCTGCTCGGTTTCACCGAAGAAATAATCGACATTACGGTTCAGCACCATTCTGCCAATCGGCGTCACCGGCACCAGTTCTTCCGGAATAATTTTGGTTGGGTCCAGCAAGTCGAAGTCGTACTTCATCTCATCTTCTTCTGGGACGACCTGTACACCCAACTCCCATTCCGGATAGTTACCGGAGGCAATCGCTTCATATAAGTCACGACGATGGAAATCCGGATCTTTACCCGCCAGTTTTTGTGCTTCATCCCAGACCAATTGGGCTAGACCCTGTTTTGGCGTCCAGTGGAATTTAACAAAAACCGCTTTATTCTCGGCATTGATAAAACGGAAAGTATGTACACCAAAGCCTTGAATGGCTCTTAAATTACGCGGAATACCCCGATCCGACATGGCCCACATCACCGCATGTGCAGATTCAGGCACTAAAGAAACAAAATCCCAGAAAGTATCATGTGCAGATGCACCGGTAGGAATCTCGGTCTGAGGTTCAGGTTTGACTGCATGTACAAAATCCGGGAACTTGATCCCATCCTGGATAAAGAATACCGGCGCATCATTCGCTACCAGATCGAAGTTACCTTCATCCGTATAAAACTTGGTGGCAAAACCACGGATATCACGTACCGTATCTGCTGAACCACGTGGTCCCTGTACGGTAGAAAAACGCACAAATACTGGCGTTTGCACACTGGTATTGGTCAGGAAGCCTGCCTTGGTCAGTTTTTCATTCCCCGGATAAGCCTCAAAATAGCCATGTGCGCCGACACCGCGGGCATGCACAATACGTTCTGGAATTCGCTCATGGTCAAAATGGGTAATTTTTTCCCGAAGAATAAAATCTTCGATCAAGGTCGCACCGCGAACGCCTGCCTTGAGACTGTTCTGGTTATCGGAAATTTTAACCCCTTGATTGGTGGTGAGTGCCTGCTCGGTCGCATCACTGCGATATGTGTCGAGCTGCTCACTTTTTTTATTGGTATTTTGTTTGTCTAAACCGTCTTTACCAGTCGCGGGGCTATTGGCCTTAATTTTCATGATGTATTCCTTGCTGAGCTTGAGTTTAGTGCAGATATTTTTGGTCTATCTCAAAGTCGCTTGAGCTGATATTTTGCATGGCTTGACCAATCAAACTCATCCCGCAAGTCAATCTGCTACAGCCGATCCTGTATCAGCCTCATATTTCTTCTGAATATGCTGACTCGAAGCATTTTTGCTTTTCTGGGAATATTGTTACTGGTTTCGCCTGTGTCCTAACATAACTGCATTTGAGAAAGAGATTTATTATTGTTTGTAGTGCCTTGTTTAATTAAGGCAGCATTGTGTTATTTTTTATAAATTTCGGGTTTATTAATGATTAAGATTTTCATCTAAGTTATTTATTTAAAATAAAATATTAAAATTTCGCAGAGATATTTCGAAATAAAGATTTAGTATGGTGATATGTGATCTTGCTCATAAATAGATGTCATACCCTAACACGATGTTTCAATCCTGAAATACTTAGGAGTTTTTTAGAAGTTGAATTTGCTATGAGAAATTAACGTACTACCGCTGAAGATAATCAAAATTTGACAGATTTAAATAGTTACAATCCCGCGCCCTGCTTATACATAATGACTAAACTTCCTGCCCTTATATTGATCTAATATCTATAACTTATAACCACTTAAATCTCTTAGCCTTTTCAGATCAAATACAAAGTCATAGAGATCATTTCATCTCTTGGCTCGGGCTTCGACTACATCCGACTTTATTTTAATACACCGTATCGCGTTAAGTTTGAAGGAGTAAGAGCATGGCCTCTTCTAAAAAAGAATCTAAAGCAATGAAAATTGATATCGGGATTTCGCATGATGATCGCGCCAAAATTGTCGAAGGTTTATCCAGACTTTTAGCAGACAGTTATACCCTGTATTTGATGACTCATAATTTCCACTGGAATGTCACCGGCCCCCAGTTCAACAGCCTGCACAACATGTTTATGACTCAATACACCGAGCAGTGGAATGCGTTGGACGTCATTGCTGAACGTATTCGGGCTTTGGGTTTTGCAGCACCCGGTACTTATAAACAGTTTGTGAAACTTACCTCCATTAAAGAAGTCGAAGGTGTGCCTAAAGCCGAAGAAATGATACGTTTACTGGTAGATGCGCATGAAACTGTGGCACGTACTGCCAGAAGTATTTTCTCGATCATTGAAGAAGCCAATGATCAGCCGACTGCTGACATTCTCACGCAAAGACTGGAAGTACACGAAAAAACCGCCTGGATGCTGAGAAGTAATCTGGAACAATAAAGTCGGATTGAATCTTTGAGATCGGGCTTATGCAAGGATGAAGCGCAAACTTGTGGTAGTACCATTAAGTTCAGTTTCATCCTGACGCTTTCAATAGGTATGATTTACCGGCGCTCATTGATTAGATCAACCTGAAAAACACAATCATTAGAATTCAACTGTAAAATTTTAAGGATGTAGGCAATCGCGTACATCCTTTTTTAACAAACAGGTTGTTTCCAGATTATTTCAATCTCAGATATGGCTATCATTTTTTGAAAGCTATAAATCTGAAATATCTTTTCTATCGCTTCAAAAAATTAGCCCTCCTGGCTCCTTGCAGTACAGCTTAATCTTCAGGAGAATTGCTCGAATCGCTTTCAATCCGGCCATCGACCAGATTAATGGTGCGATCACAAGTAGCGGACAGGCGCGGATCATGCGTGACCAAAAGTACGGCGCAGTCGCGTTCACGATGCACTTTACGAAACAGTTCAAACATATCAGCCGCGGTCTGGGTATCCAGATTACCTGTCGGTTCATCGGCCAATAATAATGCCGGCTCAGTAATCAAGGCCCGGGCAATGGCCACCCGCTGCTGCTGTCCTCCGGACAATTCATTCGGTTTACGCTCGGCAAATTTTTCCAGTCCCACTGCCGCCAGTAAATCACGTGCGCGTTGCATTGCCTGCTGATTTGGTTTGCCATGCGCCATCATTAAAGGCATGAGAATATTATCCAATGCACTAAACGCCTGAATCAGATGGTGAAACTGAAATACAAACCCGATGCTGTTGCCGCGCAGCGCCGTACGGCCGGTGTCATCCATCGCACTGGTAGCTTGTCCCAACAAGTACAGCTCGCCGCTCGTTGGTTTATCCAGCAGTCCCAGAATATTCAGTAAGGTACTTTTTCCAGAACCGGAAGGACCAATAAGTGCAGCAAAGTCGTTACGATCAATACGCAGGTCAATGCCATGCAAGACCTCCACTTCATTGGGCTGGCCAATATTATAAGATTTTCGTAGCGCTTCCAGACACAGGACTTCCTGAGATTGCTCAGACATGACGAATCGCCTCCACCGGATCGAGTGCCGCGGCCCGGTGTGATGGCACCGCTGCCGCCAGTACGCCGGTTAATGTCGCCAATAATAGCGCCAAAATCACCAGTTCAATCGAAATTGGAATATAGAATAATCCTGGCCCAAAATTATTAAATACCCACACCAGACCATAACTGACTATGCTGCCCAGCACTGAACCGAGCAAGCCAAAGATTGCACCCTGAAACAGAAAAACCCTCAGGATTTGCGATTGGGTCGCACCTGTCGCCCGCAAAATACCAATTTCCCGGGTGCGCTGTACCACGCTAACGGACATGACGCTAGCAATCCCGAAAGCCACCGAAATTGCGACAAAGACAATAATCATATTGGTGGACAGGCTTTGTGCGGTAATGGCATTCATCAGCTGGGCATTGGTTTCAATCCAGCTTTCGGCTTTTAATGAGGTCAGGCGTCCGACTTGTGCTGCAACTTGGTCTGCCTCAAAAATATTGGCAATGGTCAGGTCAATCACCGTTACTCCGCCTGGCAGGCCGAGTAAGGACTGTGCCTGCTTAAGATCCAGATAGACATAGCGCGCATCCAGTTCGCGCACACCCAGCTCAAAAATACCGGCAATATTCACCAAGGCACTATTCTGTTGGCCAGTATCCAGTCGCAACTTGCTGCCGACCTGAACACCGAGGTCTTTGGCCAATTGACTGCCAATCAGTACATCATCCGCGCCAACCCGCAACTGGCCACTGGTTAAATATTCTTTTAATGGAATGATCTGCTGATAACGCTCCAAATTCATTCCGACCAAGGCCACGGATTCAATCGCATCACCCCGTTGCACAAAGGCCGGCCCAGACACCACCGGCGAGACAGCGGTCAGTACAGGTAACTGATCCAGCGTTTCAGTAATCTGTTGCCAATTGTTGATCGAACGCAGGCGCTGTGCCCGTTTGTCTTCCTGCAATAATTGCACGGTCCCGGCGGGAGGTGACACAATCCGGTTGACTTCATCCGGTGACAACAGACGAATATGTGCCTGTGTACCTAAGGTTCGTTCGACAATATTGGCTTGCAGCCCCTGAATCAAAGCGGTGATAAAGACGATTACTGCCACGCCCACGGCGACCCCGATGGTGATCATGATGGACTGCGCGCAACCCTCACGCAAAAAACTGACCGCGATTTTCCATTCGATCCAGAGCCGCCCGAATAAATTTTTCAATCGAAGTTCACCGGTAATTCATTTTTACTATTGGCCATATCAGCAGAATTCTGTAATGAACTCAGTTGTGGTTTTAAGCGAACTCTGGTGCCATCCTCCAATGAAGATTCGCCATCTGCCAGCACCTGATCGCCCTCGCTCAGGCCGGATTTCACTTCTGACATGGCCAGGCCACGCAAGCCTAAAGTAATCTGCTGACGCTGTACTTTTCCATCACGTACCATTAACACCACGGCCTTATCTCCTTTGATACTGCTTAAAGCATCATTCGGAATAGCCAGTACCCGTGCTCGTTTGGCCGTCTCGACATTCACCGATACCGTCATGTCCTGACGCAAAAAATCTGGCACGGGATTGACAGTAAGTCTGACTTCTACCGTACCTCGCTGTGGGTCGATACTTGGTGCAATAAAGTTAATCCGGGCCGGGAAAGACTGATCCGGATAGGCATCGCTAATCACGGTGGCATTTTGCTGCAAGGCCAGTTGCGGTAAATTCCGCTCATCTAGCGGCACCCGGATTTCTGTATTCCCTGTTAACGCAATGGTAAATAAAGTTTGTCCCGGCTGAACCAGATCACCCGGCTCGACATCGCGTGTCAATACTGTACCGGCGACCGCAGCCCGAATCTTGGTTTTGGCCAGTTGAGCCTGTGCCACCGCCAGTTGTTCCCGAAGCGATGCTTCTTCGACTTGACCCGCAGCCAATGCTGTTGCTTTTACCCGGGCTGTCTCATAATTATTGCGCGCGACTCGTTCCGCTTCCACAGCCTGTTCGACTTCTTCCCTCGACAGGATGCCGGCTTCTGCATTACGTCTACGTGCTGCTTCTCGGCTGGCCTGCTCCAGCTGGGCTTTGGCACTGGCCAGTTCTGCTGCAGCCTGTGGCCGTCGGCTGCTTGCCAATTCAGTCAATGCCAGCTCGGCCTGTCTGACTTGGGCCAGCAATTCATCCGAATTCAATACCACCAGCAGATCACCCGGTTTAACCTGATCGCCTTCCTGCACCAGACGTTGCAGAACCACACCACTAATTTCACTGCCTACCTGGGCACGTGAAACTGTCGCAACACGTCCGGTCGCAACAACATTTTGTACCAGAGGCATGGCACTCAGCGTATAACTAGGCACCACTGGCCCCTGCCACCAGCGAAATAGAGCAAACCCTACTGCCAGTAGCAATACGATAATGAGCAAAATTTTATAGCGGGCAGCGCGCAATGAGAATCTCCGATTGATTCGTCTAATTTGAAATAAGAAAGTCAAAACTGTATTTGTTTTTTCCTAAGGTTTAATTTACAACAAGTTTCTAATTGGAATTATAGGTATTTTGTTGAGTTTGAAAAGAATATTGAATTCCTGTCCGCTTTTTTTAGCTAGCCCTGTTTGATATCAGACTAGTCCATCTTTGGCAGATCCAGACACGGGATCAGGTAACAGAAAATTGTATTAAATTTCTCTTGAGTTCAAGGAATGGGAGCTTTCATTAAAAAACAGGCTAGATCATGATAGAGCTCGCCTGTTCAATCGCTTGGGTGTTAATTGGATATTAGTTAAATGTTAGACCGTACGACGCAATGGCTGATCACGTTGCGCCAGACTTTTGCCCATCGGCACGAGTCGTCTATCAGGATCAATCTTTTGCCAAGGCAGATCATTCGGGTCTGCTTTCATGGCACCAGGCGCTTTCGCGACCAAAATGGCAGCAGCCATGTCCTGAAAATCTGCACGAAAATGTACCGAGCTTTTCACTACGACAATCGTTTTATCTTCAGGCACAATACCAAAAATTCTAAACATATTACGATCGAGCAACTGAGCTTTATAGGAACTGACTGCAATTTCAATACCGTCTATTTCCAGTAATACACTCGGGCCGATATCCGCCTCGACGCCATGCATCATGGGTCCGCCATAGCTGAATTTTCCATCGCTATAGGCTTTGATTTTAAATTTAGCGCTAAATGGAGCATCCCCCGCAATACCCGATGTTCCGCCCAATTTCGCATAAAAATGCTGACCAAGCTCAAGCTGATAGGCTTGTTGCACCACCGCAGGATCAACAATAAGCCCAATCAGTGCATTTTTAACCTGATGCCGATGTAGCGCCGATAGCATCCCGGTCGTATTCGAATCACCACCGGCTCCCGGATTATCCTGAGTATCTGCAATCACCACGGGTCTGGTCGAATGATGCTGTTGATAAAGTTGAAGTGCCTGCAGCACGGCATGATCTGGTGATAAAAAATCCATATTCCAATGCGTTTCTTGTTGCAGCACATGGGCGATATAGCGTTGCATGGCCTGATCTAACTGCTCAGCGTTTTCACTATAACCCCAGATACAACCACCACATTCCTCAAAATCTGCCGCCGGAAAACCCGGCGTGAAATTCATCTGGACAGAATTATTTTGCTCTAGCTGTTCCAGTAAATTCATGCATGATTGGGTAGGTTCCAGCTCGGTACATTGTGCATTCAGCGCAATCAAAAACGGCAGCTTATACATTTGCTTATGCAGCTTTTTACCCCGGAATATTTGATCTAGCAGTTGGGCACAGCGTTGTCCGGTTTGAGCCATATCTACATGCGGATAGGTCCGATAGCAAATCAGCACATCACTATGAGCAAACATCACTTGCGTGACATTGGCATGGAAATCCAGACTGGCAATTACCGGAATGTCCGGCCCGACTGCTTCACGAACCCGTCTTAACAATTCGCCTTCGCCATCATCCACCTGTTCACTGACCATGGCGCCATGCAGATCCAGATACACTGCATCTGCCGGATGCTGCTGGATGCTCGCAATAATTTCATCACAGATCCGCTGGTAAGTGTCCTGCTCTACATGTGCTGAAGGTGAAGTGCCCGCCCAGATTACCGGTAAAAGTTGATAACCGAATTGTTCTGCTTGCTGGATAAAACCGCCAATCGGAATGTTCTGTTCCCGAAATTTCAGGATATCTGTGCCGCGGCTGAGCGGCGGAAATCCCCCGCCCTGGACAAAATCCGCGTAGCTTGCTTTGGTCTGGGCAAAGGTATTGGTTTCATGTTGAAAGCCCGCAATGATGATTTTCTTCATATCTTGAATCCCTCCTAAGCTAAGTATTCATTATTTATCGACGATTAGAGCAGTGTGTGTTGTTTGCTGAGGCGCAGCTTGCTTTTTCAGTCTGAAGGCATAAATCAGGAAAGCGCCACCGAGCATCATGATCACAGCAATCGTGAACCAGCCTGCCAGCATGGAACCGGTCATTGACTGCGCCATGCCCATAATATTTGGACTGACAAAACCACCGAGTAATCCAATACTGTTAATTAAGGCAATTCCGCCTGCTGCCGCACTACCGCTTAAGTATTTCGATGGAATCGACCAGAAAATGGTATAGGCACTAAACATAAAGGCCGTTGCGGTACAGATCGCAATAAAGGACAGCAGGAAATTCGCACTCATCACCGACAACATCAAGCTGACTCAGGCCAATACCGTCGGCACTACACAATGCCATTTCCGTTCCTGCCATTTGTCCGAGCTGCGGGCAAAAATGATCATGAAAATTGCACCGCATAAATATGGAATCGCCACCAGCCAACCAATCATCTGCAAATTTTGGATACCGCCCGACTTCAGTAAAGATGGTAGCCAGAAGCCAATCGCATAGATCCCACAGATAATGGTGAAGTAGGCCAAGGCCATGAAATAAATCCAAGGATCCTTTAATACCGCTTTAAAATTACTATGACCAGTGGCAGACTGATGTTGGGAAATTTCTTTCACCAATAAGGCTTTGTCCTCTTGGGACAGCCATTTTGCTTGTGAGGGATGATCAGTTAAATAAAAGTACGCTACGCAGCCCAACAGCACGGTCGGCACAGCTTCTAATAAAAATAACCATTGCCAGCCAGAAAGATTATAAATCTGATGGAAAGTACTCATAATTTGTGTCGATAACGGTGCGCCTAACATGCCAGCAAGCGGCCCGGCCAGCATGACAATCGCCATGACACGTGCCATGCGTGCACCGGAATACCAATAGGTCAGATAGAAAATCATGCCCGGGGCAAAACCGGCTTCGAATACGCCTAGTAAAAAGCGCAAGACATAGAACATCTGCGGGGTGGTGACAAATAGCATCGACATGGAGGTCAGGCCCCACAAAATCATGATGCGGGTAATGGTTTTTCTGGCGCCGACTTTTTCAAAATACAGGTTGGTTGGCACTTCAAACAGGACATAACCTAAAAAGAATATGCCGGCTGCCATGCCATAAATTGCATCGTTAAAGCCCAGCTCCTGCTGCATTTGCAACTTGGCAAATCCGATATTGATCCGGTCCAGATAAGCAAAGAAATAACACAGCAATAAAAATGGCAGCAGGCGCCAGCTTACTTTCTTGTAAATCTGGTCTAACCGTTGTTGACGGGAGGTGATTAAATCCATCTAAAACTCCTTTTTATCTAGATCTTCTTATTGTTCAAAACCCATGTAAGCATGCTCCTGACTTGATAACAATGTAATTTTTTAGGCATACTGATGCTTTAAAAGCATCAGAGTTTTTATGGACAGAAACTTGCAATTCCTTGCGCCACTGAACGGAATCAATGAAAAGCGTTTACGCTATTTCTATACGGTGATGATGTTTGGCTCGATGCGTAAAGCAGCAGACATCCTGAATATCGAACAGTCTGCCATGAGCCGACAGATTCAACTCTTTGAATCTGAAATAAAAATAAACTTATTTAAACGTAAGGGACGGCATATTATTCCGACTGAAGCTGCCTATCTGGTACTTGAGTATTTCAAGGAAAATAAAAATCGTGAAAATGAATTATTTGACAGTTTATTTCAGCTGCAATCTTCTCAACTCGGCAAAGTGAACATTGTTTCTAGTGAAAGTTATATGCAACACATGATTTATGATGTACTTCGACATGTGCATCATAAATATCCAAATCTTGAAATCCAGTTAGAATTAATGAGTGCCCAGCATGTGGTACGACATATTGTGGACAGCCTGGCGCATATTGGACTGGCGTATAATCCTCCATTTCATACAGACATCAGCACCATTGCCCATAAAACAGAACCTTTTATTCTGGCTGTTCCTGCCGGTCATCCTCTTGCCAAGCTCAAGCATCGCATTTGTCTTTCCGAAATTTCAGACTATAAATTTGCCTTAATGCCCGTAGGGCATGGTTTCCGTCAGCTACTCGACAGTGAAATGGTGCACTTACAAGTGAACCTGAATATTGGTCTGACCACCAATTCTATTTATGCCTTAAAAAATTATGTGGTGGCTGGACATGGGATTTCCGCCATGCGCTATGCAGATATCGCAGATGCGGTTAAAGAAGGTCAGGCCGTTGCCTTAACTATTGATTCCGAGCTGTGCAACACGGCTCAGACCCAATTGATGGTCCGCAAAATACCCATTTGTCAGAGTCGAAACATTTATTAATTGAGCGTATTCGTTCTAGTTTTGATTTGCTCTTTTAAATTGCTTATAAAATTTAGGCAATAAAAAAGCCACTTAAATAAGCGGCTGATTTATAACAAGAATTTTGGTTGAGGTGGCGTCAATTGAACTCAAATCCTAACCTATTCATTCTAAAGCTCTTTTATTGAATAAAAAAATTCATTGACCCAATTTTGACCCAAATTAGATTTAGTGCATTGAATCACTTTAAAATCTTGTTCAAATCCGAATTGAGGATTAGAACTGGTGTACACATTTTAACACGTAAAGACTGAAGATCAAAAGCAATGTTATAACATTGCTTTTATTTACTATTCAGTATTTTCTATAGGCCATCTTTTTTCAATTTGTATTTCTGCTTAGAGCTCTTGGTTTATCAGGAATTATTCGTTCAATTAATCTAGCCTCTAATGCAGGACTTAAATATTTTTTTTGAACGTTGCAAGATGCGATAAAGCTAATAATGACATAAGTTCGCTAAGGCTCTATTCCTTGTGTTCCATCGTTTCAATTAGGCGCTTAACTTGATCGCTGACTTGAGCGGTAGCTTGATCACTAGCAAAATTTTTTCCACTAAATGGTTCAAAAAATCCTTCAACTTAGCTATACAAAAAATCATCGCTACATTGTTTTTACAAAATTGACCTATATTATCAATTACCTTTGTAATTACGACTACGTTTTTGTTACTTAGCATGCTGGTGCTTATGCCAATTATTATCTTCAATTTGTAGTGTCATATCACTGATATGATGCCGTTCATGAAGTATATGAAAAGCCTGATCGTATAATTTTTTTTGATCCACATCAGGTGCAACCAAATGCACGGTCAAAACCACCTTTCTTGACGTAATCGCCCAAACTTTTAACTCATGAATACTTTGAACCCCTTCTAACATTAATAAATCTGATCTTAACTTCTCAATATCAATTTCTTCAGGAACACCTTCTAACAATATATGGATACTTTGTTTCAATAATATCCAAGTTCTTGGAAGTACCCAAAACCCAATCAACACTGCAATCAGCGTATCAATCCACATCCATCCCGTGAAATAGATGATTAGTGCACCAATGATGACCCCGACTGAACCTAAAGCATCACTAAGCACCTCTAAATAAGCACCTTTAATATTGAGACTCTCTTTGCTACTCGAGAGCAAGATTTTCATTGAGATGAGATTGATGATCAGTCCGAGTATTGCCACAACCAACATCCCTATACTTTGAATTTCAGGTGGATTCTCAAAGCGCTGATAGGCTTCAAATAAAATATAGAGAGCAACAACAAATAACATCAGTGCATTAAATAATGCAGCCAGAATTTCAAAGCGTTGATAACCAAATGTACGCTTATCATCTGCAGGTTTTTGTCCGATTTTAATTGCCACTAATGCAATCGCAAGTGCAGCAGCATCTGTCAGCATGTGCGCAGCATCGGATAACAGCGCCAAACTTTGCGTCATAAACGCAGCGATGACTTCAATAATCAAAAATGTGGTGGTTAATGCTAAAGCGAAATAGAGTTTTTTGGCATTTTTTTCCGATGCTTCAAAATGACTGTGGTCATGTTGATTTGAGCTACTCATAGTGCTCTCCTTATTATTGATTATTCAAGGTAAGCCGAAGCATTACCTTGAATATATTTATACTTAATAGGTTTCCGTTTGTAGTAGCTTATTGTCCTGATCAGTATTGATCCAGCGATATAAAATAGGAAGTAATACAAGGGTGAGCATGGTGGATGAAATAATGCCTCCAATCACTACCGTCGCTAAAGGTCGTTGTACTTCTGCACCTGTTCCAGTGGCAAGTGCCATGGGCACAAAACCAAGTGAGGCGACACAAGCTGTCATCAATACAGGACGTAAACGTAAAATTGCTCCTCTCCATACTGCTTCATCTAAGCTGTATTGATTTCGAAGCTCTTTGATAAATGTCAGCATCACCAGGCCATTCAAGACAGCAACACCTGATAGTGCAATAAAGCCAATCCCTGCTGACATGGATAAGGGAATACCACGTAGCCAAAGGAATAAAACACCACCCGTTAAAGCAAACGGTACGCCTGTAAATACCAAAAGACTCTCTTTAACATTATGAAATACTGCCATGAGCAAAATAAAGATAGTCAATAAGGCCAGTGGAATCACAATTTGCATACGTGATTGAGCTGAAGCTAAATTTTCAAATTGGCCACCATATTCAATCCAGTACCCACTTGGCAGATCATAGTCTTTTAACTGCTTTTGCAGTTCAGAAACATAAGAACCCAGATCACGCCCTTCAACATTAGTTGTCACGACAATACGACGTTTACCATTTTCACGGCTGACTTGGTTCACCCCTTCAATTAGACTGACTGTCGCAACATCGGCTAAGACAATTTGCCCTCCACTAGGAAGCTGAATCGGCAACTGAGCAACTGTTGATGTATTTCGATCTTGATCAGTTAATCTAATTTCAAAATCAAAACGTCGATCACCTTCTAAGATTTCACCCACATTTTGACCACCAATACTGGTTGCCACAAGGTCTTGAATTGAACGCACACTTAGCCCATATTGCGCAGCCAAAGCTTTATTTACCTCGACATTTAGTAATGGCAAACCTGAGGTCTGCTCGACTTTCACGGCACTGCTACCCGATATTTGCTGAATGATTTTGGAGATTTTAGTCGCTTCAGTATTGAGGACATCCATATCATCACCGAAGATTTTCACACCAACATCACTACGCACACCTGAGATCAATTCATTAAATCGGAGTTCAATCGGTTGTGAAAATTCACTATTATTGCCTGGAATCGTGGCTAAATACGTCACCATACGGCCACGTAATTCATCTAAACTTTCTTTAGGATTTGGCCATTCTGAACGAGGCTTTAACATGATATAGCCATCTGAAATATTGGGTGGCATGACATCTGTTGCAACCTCGGCTGTACCCGTTCTGGCAAATACTGCCTTAATTTCAGGGAAACTCTTTAAAAGAAGCTTTTCAGTATTCTCCTGAATACGTAAAGACTCTTCTAAGCCTGTACTTGGTGAACGCAACTGTTGTACCGCAAAGTCTCCTTCACTGAGCTGTGGTGCAAATTCACTGCCGAGTTTGGTACTGATGAATCCTGTAATCACTAATAAACACAGTGCAAAAGTCAGCACAACTGCTTTGTATTGGTACGCAATATCAAGAGTTTGCTGATATTTAGCTTTTAGCCATAACATCCAACGACTTTCTTTTTCTTGAATATCGCCTTTGACCCACAATGCCACCGCAGCAGGCACAAATGTGATCGATAAAATAATGGCTGCAACAAGGGCGAGTACCACTGTCAGTGCCATCGGATGGAACATTTTTGCTTCCACACCACTTAAAGCAAAAATCGGAAAATACACCACTAAAATGATCAATTGCCCAAAAATCAAGGGACGTCGAGCTTGGCGTGCGGCTAAAAAGACCTCTTTAAAACGCTCTTGTTGAGTTAATTGTCGCTTTAACTGTTGCTGAGTATGCGCCAAACGACGAATACAGTTTTCAACAATCACCACCGCCCCATCGACAATAATCCCAAAATCTAAAGCACCTAAACTCATGAGATTGGCACTGATATTTTTTTGCGCCATGCCTGTGAGTGTGAATAGCATCGACAATGGGATCACACAGGCTGTAATTAAGGCTGCACGAATATTCCCGAGAAATAAAAAAAGAATGACGATGACCAAAATGGCGCCTTCAATCAGGTTTTTTTGTACCGTTTTAATCGCCTTTTCGACCAAGCTGGTGCGGTCATAAACAGTTTCAATTTTAACCCCTTTGGGTAAGCTTTTCTGAACCTCTTGGATCTTAGCATCTACCGATTTTGATACCGTACGGCTATTTTCGCCCATCGCCATCATGGCAATCCCAAGTACCGTTTCCACACCGTTATAGGTAGCACCACCTGTTCTTAAGTCATGACCAATGGAGACTTGAGCAATATCACCCACACGGATTGGACTACCGTTCGGACTTGCAATCATGGTGTTTTCAATATCACTGATATTATTCAAGGTACCCGGCACACGAACCGTGAGTTGCTGACCATTTTCCTCAATGAACCCTGCACCACGATTTTCATTATTCAGTGTCAAGGCTTGCTGTAATTGATCTAAACCAACATTCAACTGCTGCATATGACTTAGATCGGGCGAAACGAGATAGGTTTTATTATAGCCACCAATACTATTAACCTCAGCAACACCTTTAACTCGTTGCAGTTGCGGTCGAACAATCCAATCCTGAATTTCTCTTAAATCCATCGCTGTATAAGTAGAACCATCTGCTTTTTTTGCATTTGGTTCAGCTTTAACGACCCATTGATAGATTTCCCCTAAACCAGTCGATACAGGTGACATAGTAAGTGAAACTTGATTGGGTAGTTCTGCCTGTACCTCTTGCACACGCTGGTTAATTTGTTGACGTGCCCAATAGATATCGGTTCCATCTTTAAATACAACAGTGACTTGGGATAATCCATAGCGGGAGATTGAACGTGTTAGCTCCAAATCTGGAATACCCGCCATGGCATTTTCAATCGGATAGGTAATCCGTTGTTCTACTTCAAGTGCTGTAAAACCATTTGCTTGGGTATTGATCTGTACTTGGGTATTGGTAATGTCAGGAACAGCATCAATTGGCAACTTCTGATAACTATAAATACCCACCGCAATCCATGTGCAGACAAACAGCATCACCCAAATAGCATTTTGAATTGCAAACTGAATAATGCGCTCAAATAATCCTTCAGGATGAGGTAAATCTTGATTAATGCTCATGACCAGCCTCATCTTTTTCTAATTCAGACTTTAATAAAAAACTGCCATCAGCAATGTATTTCTGCCCTTCAGTTAATCCAGAAATGACTTCTAGCCATTGCCCATCCTGACTGCTCACGCCCACTTCTATTAGCTGTGCTTTAAGATGAACCTGTCCCTTTTCTTCAGACTCAATCACAAATACCACAGGTTTTCCTTCAACCTGCTGTAAGGCTTTTTTCTGAACTCTTAACGCTGTTTTTGCTTGTGCATCAGTCACAAAAACATTTACCAAAACATTTGGACGCAGTACATCCGCTTGTGTGGTGACTTTGGCACGCACTTGTAAACGTCCAGTTTGTAAATCTGCCTGTGAATTCAGCGTTTGCACTTTTGCTTGGTAATTTTGATCAGAACCATTGGTTTTAAAATTTAAAATTTGCCCCGCTTGAAGCTGAATATTTGAGGTATTTGGTAGATTAAATGTAAGCGTCCGCTGAACCCCACTTTTTCTAACTCATTAATACCGCGATAGTGTCCACTTAAATTTAAGTGGACACCTATTTATGGATTTAA